>DASZMD010000295.1:0-28713 GCA_035551955.1 Solirubrobacteraceae bacterium
CGCTGAGCTCGACTGGGTACAGGCAAGTGTGCACGGCGGGCAGCGGATGCCGCGCGCGGAAATGACAAAGCGCGTCGAGGAAGCGCTTCGCAACCCGTACGTGCGCTGCCTCAGCCATCCAACGGGCCGGCTCATCAGCCGGAGGCCCGAGAACGCTCTCGACCTGGAGCGGGTGTTTGAACTCGCGCTCCAGCAGCGCGTCGCGCTCGAGGTCAACGGGCTCCCCGACCGCCTCGACCTTCGCGGCGAGCACGTCCGCGACGCGATCCGAGCCGGCGTGCAGATCGTGTGCTCAACCGACGCGCACTCAGTGCCGGGGCTCGGGAATATGGTGCTCTCGGTCGCGACGGCGCGCCGCGGCTGGGCGACAGGCGAACACGTACTAAACACGCAACCGCTCCACGCCATCCTTAATCGAGACTGACCGGCGCGCTGACCGCATGGCGCGGCGGCTCCTTACGCAGCGACGCGACCGGCCGCTTCTCTTTTGACGTCGCGACCAGCATGGCGCCTTGCAGCACTATTGATGTCTAGTCGACGACGGGCGCTGTCGATGAGTCTCGCTGCGGCGCATCCAAGTCCGACACCCGGGTTGACGTCGGTCGGGCCGTCGGATGCCCGGGCGACGAGCGCCCGTGCGGACGCCAGTGCCTGCTGGACGCGCGCGGGGCCGGATGCCAGCATGTCTCGTCATGGGGTCGCACCGCGAGCTCCGGCCATTCCTGGTCCTCGGATCAGCGCTTCTCGTCGCTGGCTGCGGCGGATCCAAGCCCGACAGCCGGGTCGACCAGGCAGCAGTCAGGCTCGTTCAGGAGCATGGCGCCAAGGTCACGACCGTCCGCTGCTCCACCGTCGACGGCCGCACCCACAAAGCGACGTGCACGCTCCGGTCCCGAACTGGAACCGTGTACACCTGCGACGTCCTCGTTGACGGCGCGGGTCCAATCCAAACCGCGTGCGTCTGGGATCAGGTCAAGTGAGCGGACGTGACGCGCCTGTCAGCTATCGCCTCACCCTTCGTGTTTCGCCGCCCCTCCGTCGCTCGCCGTGTCCGAGCCGTTCGTGATCACCACGCCGCCGCCGCCGTGCTGCTCCGCCTCGCCGGCGGAGGAGGCGGCGACAATCAGCATCCCCTGATGCCCTGACACAGGGGCTGCCCCTCCGGAGATGGCATCGATCGGGGATTGGGCCGTCGCCGTATTGCTCGGTGCGCCGGCGACGAGTTGATCAGGGATCTCAAAGACGAATCGCATACTAGTCCCCCTTACGCGATGATCGCGTATCTTGCCTCGAACTGCACGGACGCGTTGGTCAGGTTATTGACGGTGATCCAGTAGGTGACGTGTGCCGGGTCGGCGCGCTCGATCGCGACGCTCCAGCCCACCTCCGCCGCGCCGGGTCGGGCAGTGTCCGGGACGATTTCCCATAGGACGTGCTGCAGGGCCGACCAGTTAAACGTAAACCAGCGCTGTGTCTGATTCGGGGCGAGCGTCCCGCGGAACTGCACTCCAGTGGTCATTGTTGCTCCTCGTGGTTACTGGGATGATCAGGTTCGACCGAGCACGCAATAGCGTCCCTCGAACGTCACGGGTTGGTTGGTGAGGTTCGTCACCGTGATCCAATAGGTGAGGTAGTTGCCCGATGCGCGCTCAATGGCAACGTTCCAGCTGAGTTCGGCCGCGCCTGGGCGGGGCACGGTCGGGAGCATTCGCCACTCGACCCGTTCCCACTCTGGCCAATTGAAGGTGAACCAGCGTGCGGACGAGTTGGCGGCGACGGTTCCCGTCCACTGGACACCGATCCGTGGATAGACGCGGTTTGGCCACGCGGGAACGACGCACTGCGCCGCCTGGTTCGACCAGAACGATTGGACCGTGACTCCGTCGACCGACGCTGTGGAGCTGCAGACATCGCCGATCTCGCACCAACCGCCCTGGCTGCACGTGCCGGCCACTCCCAACAGGGCGCTACCCTCCGGGTCGCTCACGGACTCCACCAGCTCGTGGCTGATGATCGTTGTGATTGAACCCAAGTTCCCCGAGTTCGTGATCCAGGCGAAGTGGATCCTCTGACCAGACCTCGTGTAGTAGGTGTGCTCGCCGATGAAGTTCGAATTGCTGGCCGAGACCCCCTTGGGCATAACCACCATGTAGAGCGTCTGGTTGTCGACATCAGGGCCGGGAATCGCGCCCGCGTTCAGCTGACCGTCGATGAACGTCGACACATTGGTATCGGTGAACCCGTTCGGCGGGTTAGATGTCGTGATCACGGCCGATCCGCGGACGAAGCCCCGGCCGAGCCCGCGATACTCCGCGAGCCCCGGCATGTACGGCCCCTGAACCATGGCCTGGCACGCCGAGGTGATCTGCGACGAGGTTGGATTCGGCGGCGGGTTTGCCGACCAAGCGGATCCCCAATAGATGAGGTAGAGCTGAACGACCTGAAGCATCTGTCCGCCGTTGTCGGTGAACTTGTTGGCCCCACCTCCGGCCGGGCCGCCCAGCATCCCGAGCTCAGTCGGCTCAATCACCGACCTCGAGTCAAGTACGTCGGACCGGACGATCCCGCCGTCCAGCCCTTCCGTCTCCTGGCCGACCGCCGCCCGACGTGAATGCGTTGGCGCTCGTGTAGACATCGTCCCCCCTCGGTGATAGACGTTAGCCAAACGCGGCCACGAGCAAGGGTGGACGCGATCCGCGAACCATGCCCGCAATCACCCGATTAATGGCTGATCAACCGCTCCGATCCCTTGCATTGGGTGCCCTTGACCCAATAGCTCTTTTACCACATCGACATTCCGCCGTCAAGGTGCCAATCATGGAGTGGGGCCGCCGCGAGACGCGCCGACTCGGTACAACGGCTCGGGGTAACTAAGGGCCTAAAGCGAGTCGATGGACGTAGCAGTCACTATCACCTTGCGTCGGCGCAGCTGCGTACCCACGTCGAAAGCGGGCAGTCGGCCCGCGAACGCCAGGTGTTAATTCTCGCCGCAGGCAGTGCCTCCGCTAGAGCCACTCTCTGAGCGTCTCCTACCCGCGCCGCCGCGCCCGCGCCACGAGCGTTCGCAAGGGTCCGCCGCGGGCCGGCTTGGCCTCCTCCGCAAGGCGGTCGCCCACGCGATCCTGGAGCGCGGCGATCTCGCGCATGACTTCCCCGGCGACCTCGTCGAGCGATTCTGCGTCCGGCTGCGTCGTGCGCCGCAGTTCTACTTCCGGGCGCTGCTGCGGCAAATCCTGGGGCCACGGATCCGGGGCGTCGCCATCGGGATCCGTGATCGGACGCCGCCCAGACATCCGCAGCGATTGCGGGTCCGCCTGCAGTAGCTCCTCGAGTGATCGCTCGCCCGTCGAGCTCGGTTGTTTTCCACGTCGCCGCATGCCTCAATCCTCTTTCCGGCCCTTCCGCCAAGCGGACGACGGGCCTCGAACCCGCGACCTTCGGCTTGGGAAGCCGACGCTCTACCAACTGAGCTACGTCCGCGCAGGCGCAATTGTAGGATCGCCGCCGCGCGGACGCGCGCCCATTACCCTTCGGGGCTGAATGCGCCGCTTCGCCGTACCGGGCCTTGTTGCCGTTGTTGCAATCGGGGTGCTCGCGCTGCTGGTGTTCGGCGTGGCCCGCAACGGGACGAACAAATCGCTCGACGGACAGCTGGCCAATGGGATCCATCCGATCGACCCATCTGCCCATCTGGCACTTCCGCTCCTTGGAAGCACGACCAATGAGGAACTCGCGGCGCTGCGCGGCAAGGTCGTGGTCCTCAACGTATTCGCGTCCTGGTGTCCTCCATGCGCCGCCGAGGCGCCGGTGCTCGAGCAGACACAGCAGCGGATCGCCGGCCGGAACGCGACCGTGGTGGGCGTGACCTATCAGGACGCCTCCCCCGACACCGAGCGCTTCGTCCGGGCGCACGGCATCACCTACCCGGTCCTGCGGGACGTCGGCACCACGTTCACCCAGGACTGGGGGACGGCGGGCGTGCCCGAGACCTACATCATCAATCGCCAGGGACGCGTGGCGGCGATCCGGCGCTATCAGGTCAGCCGAACCTGGCTCGACCAGACGCTGGCTCCGCTGCTGGCGCAGCGCTCGTGAGCGAGCCTCGGCACCGCCGCGTGGCGATTCTGGTCGTGCTGGCGCTCGCGGCCCTGGTCATGGCCGCGCCGGTCGCGGCGGCGCCTGGCCGCGGCCTGACGGTGACCGAGCTCGAGCCGAACTACATGTGCACGGTCTGCCATGAGCCGCTCAACGCCTCGCAGTCGCCGGAGGCGGCTCAGGAGCGCGCCGTCATTGGTTCGCTCATCGCCCAGGGCGACACCGCGGCGCAGATCGAGACCGCCATGGTCGCTCAATACGGGCCCGCGGTGCTCGCCGTTCCGAGCGCCAGCGGCTTCAATGCCGTCCTCTACATCCTCCCCCCGGTCGTGCTCCTCGCCGCCCTTGGCTCGCTCGCCGTGCTCCTCCCCCGTTGGCGGCGCCGCGGTCGCGCCGCCGAGGCGCTGGCCGTCCCCGGCGCGTCGGCACTCGACAGCGCAGACGCCGAGCGCCTAGAGGAAGAGCTGGCGCGCTACGACGGTTGAGGGCCGCGCCCGTCATCCGCCTCGCTCGGGCGCGAGAAGCCGCGTCAGAACCCGCTGACCGTGCTCACATCACCTCAGGCGCGCTCACCCCGAGCAGACCGAGGGCCGCGGCGATCGTCTGCTTGGTCGCCACCGAGAGCGCGATGCGGAAGGACTCGACCACCTCGGGGGTCGCACCCACGACCCGGCAGTCCCGGTAGAAGGCGGTGAAGACCTGCGCGAGCTCGAGCGCGTAGGTGGCGATCCGGTGCGGCGCGCGGCGCTCGGCTGCCTCGGCGATCTCCTCGGGGAAGGCCACGAGCTGCTTGATCAGGCTCCGCTCGGCGTCTTCGAGCGCGCCGGAGTCCCAGTCCTCGACGGCGGCGAGCGCGGCGGTGACCCGCTCTGATCCCGCCCGCTGGAGCATCGAGGCGATGCGGGCGTGCGCGTACTGGACGTAATAGACGGGGTTCTCCGATGACTCCCGGCGGGCCAGGTCGACGTCGAGGTCGACGGTGCGATCGTGCGAGCGCTGGAGCATGAAGAAGCGGGTGGTGTCCACGCCGATCTCATCGAGGAGCTCGTCGAGGGTGACGAACTCGCCCCTGCGCTTGGACATCGCCGCCTTCTGGTTGCCGTCGACGAGATGGACGAACTGGAGCAGCGGCACCTCGATCGTCTCCGGATCGCCGCCGAGAGCGGCGAAGGCGGCCTTGAGGCGGATCGCGTAGCCGTGGTGGTCGGCCCCCATCGGGTTGATCTGCCGCTCGAAGCCCCGATCGCGCTTGTTGAGCAGGTAGGCAACATCGGCCGCCAGGTAGGTCGGGGCCCCGTTCGAGCGCTCGAGCACGCGATCCTTGTCGTCTCCGAAGCTGGTGGTGCGCAGCCACAGCGCGCCCTCGGTCCGGTAGGCGTGCCCGCCCTCGACGAGCTCCGCCAGCGCGCGCTCCACGGCGCTCGGGGATCCCTGGTGGAGCAGGCGCTCGCTGAAGAAGTTGTCGAAGTGGACGCCGTAGCGGAGGAGGGTCTGCTTGATCTGGGCGAGGAGGAGGTCGACGGCCTGGGCGGCGACCTCGTCCGGGTCACCGTCGGCGGCACCGGGGATCTGGGCGGCGAGCTCGGCGACATAGTCGCCCTCATAGCCGCCGTCGGGCACCGGAGCGGCCCGGGCGCGCGCCCTGACCGACTCGCCAAGGAGGCGGATCTGGCCGCCGGCATCGTTGAAGTAGTACTCGGTCTGCACGGTGTGGCCGTGGAAGGAGAGGATCCGCGCGAGCGCATCTCCGTAGGCCGCGTGCCGGCCGCTGGCGGCAACGAGCGGCCCTGTGGGGTTGGCGGAAATGAACTCGAGGAGGATGCGCTCGGGGGACTCGGCCCCGCCCGCGCCGAAGCGCTCGCCGACGGCGAGCATGGAGGCGACCGCATGCCGGTGCCAGCGGTCCGAGAGGAAGAGGTTGAGGAAGCCGGGGCCGGCGACCTCGGTGTGGTCGAGAGAGGGTCCGAGACCCTTGGCCAGTTCGCTCCCCACGCGCTCGGCGATCTCGCGGGGCGGCGCTCTCAGCGCGGGCGCGAGCAGCATTCCCGCGTTCGTCGAGTAGTCCCCCAGAGCGGCGCGCTTGGGCTGTTCGAGCGTCGGGGGCACCGGCAGGCCGTGGTCGGCGCCGCTGACGATCGTCGCCGCCTCGTGCACGGCCTCGCGGAGATCCCCCAGCGGGTCGGTGGCGCTCACGCGGCTGGGGCGCCGAGCGGCTGGAAGATCCCCTCGAGGCGTTCGATCGCGTCGGGGGTGCCGAGGGCGAGGAGCTTGTCTCCGGGCTCGAGCACCGTCCCCAAGGAGGGCTGGGTCTCGAGCCGGCCGTCAGGCCGGCGCACGGCGACGATCAGGGAGGCGCCGCGGATGTGGTCGATGGTCTGCCCAGCCCCGGCGCACCGAGGCGGCACGTCGATCTCCTCCATCCGGTAGTCGGCGGCGGCGACCGCCATCGCCACCTGGGGGTGCAGGGCCACGCGGGCCATCTCCGAGCCCGAGGTCTTGTAGGGCGAGATCACCCGGTCCGCTCCCGCCCGCAGGAGCTTCTTCTCCGAGTCCTCGGCCGAGGCCCGGGCGATGATGAGGATGTCGGAGCGGAGCTCGCGGGCGGTGAGGGTGATGAAGATGTTCTCGGCGTCCGAGTCCACGCACGCGACCACCCCCTGAGCGCGTTCGATCCCCGCCGACACGAGCACGTCGTCTTCGGAGGCCGAGGCGTCGATGTAGGGAAGGCCGACGGCCAGCGCGTGCTCGCGGTTGTCGGGATTGACGTCGATGACGACATAGTGCGCGCCGGCGGCGCGCAGGTCGCGAACGACCTGGCGGCCCACGCGTCCGTAGCCGCAGATCAGGTAGTGGTCGGTGATGGAGTCGATCATCTTCTGCATGCGGCGCTCTTCGATGAGCCCGCTGAGCCGGCCCGAGACGAAGAACTCGGTCAACGTGGCCAGGGCATAAAAGAGCGTACCTATGCCGAAGACCTCGAGAACGACCTGGAGGATGCGGCCGGCGAGGTCGCGGGGATCGGGGATCGTGCCGAGCGTGGTCACCGTGTCGAGCGTCCACAGAAATCCATAGGCGGGCGACACCCCCTCGCTGATCGCGAGGCCGAACATCCCGATCACGATCATCAGCGCGAGCGCCGCGAGCAGGATCAGGAGCCGGCGTGTGAACTGGGCCAGCTCGCGGCGGGCCCGGCGGCGCTGATCGCGGATCTGGTGGTGATGCGCGAGCTGGGTTGGGTCGGGCACGGCGGGAGCGTACCTGCGCGGCCCAGCGGCGTCAGTAGTGGTAGGGCTCCCCGGCGAGGATCTTGTGGGCGCGGTAGAGCTGCTCGACGAGGACGACGCGCGCGAGCTGGTGCGGAAGGGTGAGCGGCCCGAGCGAGGTCCGGTGCTCGACGGCCTCGAGCTCGAGGCCGTAGGGGCCGCCGATGACGAAGCAGAGGTCAAGCGCGCTCTGGCGCCGCTGCTCGAGAAAACGGCTTAGGCCGATCGAGTCGAACTGCTCTCCGTCGCGGTGCAGCAGGGAGACGAAGGCACGCTCGGGCAGCCGCCGCGCCACCTGCTCGTCGTCGCGAACCTCGACCAGCTCGAGCCTGGCGTACCGGCTGATGAGCTTCTCATAGTGCTGGATGTCGTCGGCGAACGGCGGTCTCAGCCGGCCCACGGCAACGACGACGATGCGCACGATGGGATACTACGTGGCATATGGAAGAACCCAATCCGCCCGAGCGCCACATAAACATCCATTTCTCCCCGGACATGATGGGGGGCGTCTACGCGAACTTCGCGAACGTGAGCCACTCCGATTACGAGTTCACCATCACCTTCGCGCGCGTCGACCACGAGGTCGAGGACGAGGAGATCCCAGGCGTCGTGGTCTCGCGCGTGAACCTCTCTCCCAAGTTCATGCGCGAACTGATCGACGCCATGCAGGACAACTTCTCGAAGTGGAACACCCGCGAGGGGATCAAGAACCTGCCGGAGTTCGGCGGGCAGTCGGAGACCTGAGCTCCTCTTCCTGGAAGGCCACGGCCGCGCCGATCCGCTCCGCCGTCGGCGGGTGCGAGGCGAGCAGGATGCTGACGAGACGCGGGGGGTCGAGGTCGGCGACGTTCTGAATGGCGATCCGCCGCTCGAAGGAGATGAACGCGTCGGGGGCGTCGGTGAGCTCGAGCGAGAGGGCGTCCGCGCGGCGCTCGATCGCCCGCGACAGGCGGCTGGCGATCAATCCCGTCGGGGTGGCCACCACGGCCGCGGCCAGCGCCAGGGCCGGGAGGGCTCCGGCCGAGCCTCGGCGCGCCGGCGCCAACGACCAGCTCAGGCGCTGCACGGCCAGCGCGCCGGCCGGGACGACGATCGCCGCGTAGGCGAGGGTGCGGGCGACGTCGCGGTGGCGGACATGGGCCAGCTCGTGAGCGACCACCAAGCGGATCTCGTCCCGCGCGTAGCGGTCGAGCAGCGTGTCGAAGAGGACCACGCGCTTGGTTGGCCCGAGGCCAGTGACGTAGGCGTTGGCGGCCGTGGTGCGCCGGCTCGCGTCGACCGAATACACCTCGCCGACGTGGACCCCGGCGGCGGCCGCCAGGTCGAGCACGTCGGCGCGGGTCTCCCCCTCGGGGAGGGGGGTGAAACGGTTGAAGATGGGATCGAGCACCACCGGGCCGAGCGCCGCGAACAGGGTGACGGCGCCGAGCGAGCCCGCGGCGGCCGGCGCCCACCAGGCCCGCGGGTAGCGCCGGGTCGTGGCGACGACGAGCGCTCCGCCCGCACCGGCGAGGGGCGCTCCGATGGCGGTCTGCTTGAGCAGGTCGGCGCCCCAGCCCCGCCACGGCTGGGTCACGAGGCCGACGGCGAGCGCCCGGCGCCGCGAGAGCACCGCGACGGGAAGCCCGAGCAGGGACGACGCGACGGAGAGGCCGGCGCTGGCGGCCGCGCCCGCCGCGGGTCCGTCGCCCAACCGGGCCAGGCGCCGCGGCGCCCGCGGCGACCTCTTGACCAGGGCGGCGAGGGCCGCGAGCTCGAGCCCCGACCCGGCCAGAGCGAGCGCGAGCTGGCCGCGAGCGAAGCGCTTCCCGCGGTCGATCTCCTCGGATGTGAAGTACGATCGCGGCTCGATCCGAGCGGGTTTGATCGTCCGGGTTCTCGGCGCCAGCAGGCGCGCCCCGGCCTCGGCCGCGGCGAGCGTGGCCAACAGTGCGGGGAACCAGCGCGGGCGTCGGGCGTCGCTCATCGGAGAGGACTGTAGAAGGTGCGAATCGCCGTCGTCTCGGACATCCACGGCAACCGCCACGCCTTCGAGGCGGTGCTGGACGCGATCGAAGAGACCGATTGCAGGGAAATGTGGTGCCTCGGAGACCTCGTTGGTTACGGGGCCGAGCCGGACGCCTGCGTCGCCCTCGCCCGCCGCCACGCCGCGGTGTGCCTGGCCGGCAACCATGACCTCGGCGTCCGGGGCGATCTGCCGCTCGAGGAGTTCTCGCGCGGCGCCGCGCTGGCGGCGACGTGGACGCAGGAGACGATCACTCCCGAGACGCTGGAGTACCTGCGCACCCTCGAACCCACCAATCTCCACGAGGCGGTCGGCCTGTACCACGCGAGCCCCCGCGATCCGGTGTGGGAGTACGTGCTCTCGCCGCTGCAGGCCGAGCTCTGTCTCGACGTGCAGCAGCACCGGGTGTGCCTGATCGGCCACTCACACATCGCGCTCTCGTTCTCCCGCTTCGAGGGGGCGGCGGCGTCTGGGGAGACTCACGCCGCCGACGAGGAGCTCGATCTCACCGCGGGCGAGTGGCTGATCAACCCCGGCAGCGTCGGGCAGCCACGGGATGGGGACCCCAGAGCCGCGTGGGTCGAGCTTGATACAGAAAACTGGAGTGCTGTGTACCGCCGAACCGAATACGACATCGCGGGAGCCGCGGCGGCGATTCGGGCGGCGCGGCTGCCCGACTCGCTGGCCGAGCGACTGAGCTTCGGTCAGTAGCATCAGCCGCCGGATGCGCTACCTCTCCCGCGCTCTCCTGGCCGGTGGGCTTGGGCTCGCCGCCGCGTTCTTGGCCGCCTGTGGCGCCAGCTCCGGCCTGCTCTCGACGAGCGAGAACAGCTCCCTGAACGCACAGCTCAACGCCGCCTCGGCGGCGCTGAACAACAGGGACTGCGCGAGCGCCGAGAAGGCGGTCGGATCGGTCGAGACCCAGGTGGCCAACCTTCCCGGCACCGTCGATCCCACCCTCGTCACCGACCTCAACCAGGGCGCCCAGGCCGTGCATCAGCTCGTCAAGCAGCAGTGCACGGGCACCGTCAGCACCCCCACCCATACTTCGAGCACGACCACGACGACGCCGACCGTCACGCACACGACCTCGACGTCGACGTCGACCTCGACGACGGGCACCTCGACGACCCCGACCCCCCAGACCACGACCTCCACCACCCCGACGACTCCGACGACGCCCTCCACACCTGCAACCAGCACGCCCTCCCCGGGTACAACTACCGGAGGCGGCGGAGGGGCTCAGTCCTCGGGGGGGACGGGCAACACGGGCAATGGCTCAGGCAACTGAACAGACGAGCGAGTGACCACCAACACAACCAAGATCGTGGGCCGGTACCGGCTCGAACGCCGGCTCGGGATCGGAGGCATGTCGACGGTGCAGCTCGCCTTCGACGAGCGCCTCCAGCGCTACGTGGCGGTCAAGCTCCTCGCCGAGCACCTCGCCGACGACGAGTCATTCGTCTCCCGCTTTCGGCGCGAGGCGCTGGCGGCCGCGCGCCTCGTGCATCCGAACATCGTCCAGGTCTTCGACTTCGGCTTCGACGAGGCCGCCCACCAGCACTTCATCGTCATGGAGCACGTCTCCGGTCAGTCCTGCGCTGAGCTCCTGCGCGATCGCGGCCATCTCGACGTCGAGGAAGCGGTTTCGATCATCACCCAGGCGTGCCGGGGACTGGACTACGCCCACCGTAACGGCGTCGTCCACCGCGACGTCAAGCCCGGGAACCTGCTCGTGGCCGACACCGGCGTGGTCAAGCTCGCCGACTTCGGGATCGCCCGCGCTACCGACCAATCGAGCATCACCCAGGTCGGATCTGTGCTCGGAACAGCCGCCTACCTGGCCCCCGAGCAGGCGCGCGGCGAGGAGGCCGGGCCGCGCGCCGACATCTACTCGCTCGGCGTCGTCAGCTATCAGCTCCTGTCGGGCCGGCTCCCCTACGAGGCCACCTCCCTCTCGGAGCTCGCCCTGCGTCAGCAGCGCGAGTCGCCGCCCCCGCTGAACCGGCTCAATCACACCGTCCCGCCCGAGCTCGCGCGCGTGGTGGCGACGGCGCTGGCAATCGAGCAGGAGGACCGCCCCGTCGACGGCCTGGTGCTCGCCGAGGCGATCCGCGTGGGAGCGGCGGGCCGCGACGCTCACCCCGGGACCGCCGCCACCGCCCACATGGGCACCGCCGCCGCCACCAACGTCCTGCCGCCGCGGGAAGGGGCCACGGCGGCGACGCGAGTGGCTTCCGCCCAGGTTCCCAGCGCGCCCCGCGCCGCTCCGCGCCGGCGTGTCGAAGCGGCCGCCGAACCCCCGCGCACCGTGGCCCCGCGGCGGGCGCCCGCGCGCCAGCCGGTACCGGCGGAGTCCGCGCGCAGCGGCCGCGCAGCACGACGGCTGCTGGCTTTCCTCCTGCTCGCGCTCGTGTTCGTGGTGGCGGTGGTGGTCGCGGTGGTCATCGTCAACAGCACCTCGACAACCGTCGTCCACGCCCGCAGCGTCGCCACCCACGACGTCCAGTCGGCGATCAAGGACCTGCAGGGCCTGATCAATCAGTACACGAAGTAACGCCGGGCGGCGCGCCGGCACGAACCGCGGCTGCCGTCTCGGCGAAGGTGCCGGCGTGGATGGAGCGGCGCAGGTCGCTCATCAGCCTGGCCATGTAGCTGAGATTGTGGAGGGTGACCAGGCGCATCGCGGTCAGCTCCCCGGCGCGGAGGAGGTAGTGCAGGTAAGCGCGCGAGAAGCCGGAGGCGCACGCCGGGCATGGGCAACCCTCGAGGATCGGGCGGCGGTCACGGCGGTTCGGCGCTTTGACCAGGTCGAGGCGCCAGCGGCGCTCAGGCGAGGGGATCACCGCGACCCCGTGGCGGCCCAGCCGCGTCGGCATGGCGCAGTCGAAGGTGTCGATGCCGAGCTCGACGCAGGCGATCAGGTCGTCGATCTCGCCGATCCCCAGCAGGTGGCGCGGGCGCAGCGGCGCGTCGCGTGCGAGCTCCTCGGTCGTCCAGGCGACCACCTCGTACATCTGCGCCTTGTCCTGCCCCAGCGAGCCTCCGACGGCGATCCCGTCGCACGCCCGAGCGGCGACGGCGGCCGCCGATTCGCGGCGCAGGTCCTCGTACACGCCGCCCTGGACGATGCCGTACACGGCCTGGTCGGCGGGACCGTGGTCGGTGTGCCAGCGCAGGCAGCGGTCAAGCCAGCGATGGGTGCGCTCGGTGGAGCGGGCGGTGTAGTCGCGGGCGACGTTGAAGGGGGTGCATTCGTCGAACACGAGGGCGATATCCGAGTACAGCGCCGCCTGTACCTCCATCGAAGTCTCGGGGCCGAGGAAGCGCTCGCCGCCGTCGAGGTAGGAGCGAAAGCGCACGCCATCCTCGGTGATGTCGAGGATCGCTCCCGTCCGGTCGCCGTGACCCCGGCGCCCTTTGATCTCGTCCGCCACCGTCCCATGGCCCATCGAGAAGACCTGGAATCCTCCCGAGTCGGTGATCACCGGTCCCTCCCAGCGCATGAACGGCCCGGCACCGCCGAACTCGGCGACGAGCTCCGGACCGGGCGCGAGCATCAGGTGGAAGGTGTTGGCCAGCACCATCTCGTAGCCCAGAGCTTCGACATCGCGAGGCTCGAGCCCCTTCACCGCTCCCTTGGTCGCCAGCGGGACGAAGCACGGGGTCTGGACTGAGCCGCGGCGGAGCTCGAGCACCCCCGCTCGCGCATGCTCGCCGTCTGTGGCCAGGACCCGGAACAAGCGCTGGACCCTAGCGAGGAGGGGGCCCTCGTCGGTGACGAGGGCCCCGCAGTGCTAAGCGGTGTGCTCGGTGCCCTCGATCGCCGCCGGGGCGTCGGGGCCGGCGAGGTTGCCGTTTCCGTTATCGCTTCCGACGGAGATGGAGACGCGGTGCGGCTTCTTCTCCTCGGGCTTGGGGATCCTCACCTCGAGGACGCCCTTGTCGAAGCCCGCCTTGATCGACGAGGGATCGACACCCTCGGGCAGGGTCAGGGTGCGGGTGAAGGACCCGGACGTGCGCTCCACCCGGTAGTAGCCCTCGTTGCGCTCCTCGTGCTCGGCCTTGCGCTCACCCGAGATGGTGAGCACGCGATCCTCGAGCTCGATCTTGACGTCGGCCTCGTCAACCCCCGGGAGGTCGGCGCGAAGGACGAAGTCCTGGTCGGTCTCCACCAGGTCCATCGCCGGAATCCACCGGCGCAGCGCTCCACTCTGGGCCGGAGTCGAGGAGTCGAAATACGTGTTGAAGAGCCGGTTCATCTCGCTCTGGATGGTGTTGAGCTCGCGCACCGGTTCCCAGCGGATAAGTGCCATGTCTGACCCCCCTTGGGCAATATATGGATATCGTCTGCCACGCAGTATGAAATCTAAGTGGCTCTGTGTCAAGTGTAGTGGGCCGGGAGGGCGACGCAATCGCAGCGGCGCGCGCCCGGCTCAACGCCCCGCACCCCCGCGTCCCCCTACCGGATCAGCGACCGCCCGGTCATCTCCGCCGGCTGCTCGATGCCCAAGACCGCGAGTACGGTCGGCGCCACGTCCGCCAGGACGCCGCCGGTGGCGAGCTCGATCCCCTCGGCGGTGACGATGAACGGCACCGGATTGAGGGAATGGGCGGTGTTGGGGCTTCCGTCGGGCTCGAGCATGTTGTCGGCGTTGCCGTGGTCGGCGGTGACGATGCAGGCGCCCCCTGAGGCGTGGATCGCGGCGATCACCTGGCCGAGGCATTCGTCCACGGTCTCGATCGCGAGCACGGCGGCGGGGATGACGCCGGTGTGGCCGACCATGTCGGGGTTGGCGAAGTTGATGATCCCGAAGCGAGGGGCATCCTCGCGCCAGGCGTCGACGAACGCGGCAGCGGCCGCGCGCGCGCTCATCTCGGGCTTGTGGTCGTAGGTGGGGACATCGCGCACGGAGGCGACGAGTTCACGCCGCTCGCCCTCGCATGGTGCCTCGTCGCCGCCGTTGAAGAAGTACGTGACGTGCGGGTACTTCTCGGACTCGGCGACGTGGAGCTGGCGGTCGCCGCGGGCCGCGAGGACGGTGGCGAGGGTGGTCTGCGGGTGCTCGGGCGGGAAGGCGACGGGATAGGGCCAGCCCTCCTCGTACTCGGTCATCGTCGTATACCGCTCGACGGTCGCGGCGCCGCCCCGGTTTACCTCGGCGAAGGCAGGGTCGGCGAGGGCATGGGTGATCTCGCGCATGCGGTCGGGGCGGAAATTGAAGGCGAAGATGGAGTCGCCGGGGCGGATCGTCGCCTCGCTGCCCACCGCCACGGGCTCGACGAACTCGTCCGTCTCGCCGCGCTCGTACGCCGCCGCCACCGCCTCCGCTCCCGTGTCCGCCCGGTGTTTGGCGCTCCCGTGCACGATCAGGTCGTAGGCGCGCTGGGTGCGGTCCCAGCGCTTGTCGCGGTCCATCGCGAAGTAGCGTCCGACGACCGTCCCCACCCGCCCCACGCCGGCGTCCGCCATCCACCCCTCCACCGTCTCGAGGTAACCGGCGCCCGCCGTGGGGAGCGTGTCGCGGCCGTCGGTGAAGGCGTGGAGCACGAGGTCGGGAACGTCCAGCTCGGCGGCGAGCCTGATCAGGGCCTCGAGGTGCTTCCACCCCGAGTGCACTCCGCCGTCGGAGACAAGGCCGATCAGGTGGACGCGCTCGGTCCCGGTGAAGGCCGCCCTGAGCTCGGGGTTGGCGGCGAGATCCCCGTTCGCGACCGCCTGGTCGATTCTCGTCAGGTCCTGGGTGACGACCGAGCCGGCCCCGAGGTTGAGGTGCCCGACCTCGGAGTTGCCCATCTGCCCGTCGGGCAGGCCGACGGCTCCGCCGCTGGCGGTCAGCTCGGTGTGGGGGTATCCGGACCACAGCTCGTCGAACACGGGCGTCCGCGCCAGCGACACTGCGTTTCCGGGACCCGCGGGCGCGAGGCCCCAGCCGTCGAGCACGATCAGCGCCGCCGACGGTGCCGGCAGCGTCGTCGGCCCGGCGGCGAGGCTCATACGGCAGCCGGGAGCTCGCCGCCAGGCGAACTCCTAAAGGTCCTGAGGGTCACGGATGTCCTATGTCCCCCATCACCCCGCGGCGGCGACGATCGTGGCGAACGATTCGGCGTCGAGGCTGGCGCCTCCGACGAGGGCGCCGTCGACGTCGGGCAGGGCGAGGAGCTCGGCTGCGTTGTCGGGCTTGACGCTGCCGCCGTAGAGGAGGCGGACCGCTTCGGCGGCCTCGCGCGAGCGGTCGCCCACGAGCGCGCGGATGAAGGCGATGGCATCCTGGGCCTGGTCGGGGGTGGCCACCCTTCCCGTGCCGATGGCCCAGATCGGCTCGTAGGCGATCACCACCTCGCCGAGCCGCTCGATCGGGACCTTGGCGAGGTCCTCCTGTACCTGGTGGCGGAGCTTGCGTTCGGTATCGCCGCGGTCGCGCTCCTCCTCGGTCTCACCCACGCAGAGGATGGGCTGAAGGCCGGAGTCGAGGGCGACCGGCACCTTGAGCTGGAGGGCGCGATCGGTCTCGCCGAAGAGCTCGCGGCGCTCGGAGTGGCCGAGGATGACGCCGGCGACGTCGAGCTCGACGAGCATCGGCGCCGACACTTCACCGGTGAAGGCGCCCTCGGGCGCCTGGTGCATGTTCTGGGCGTAGACCGCCACGCGCGAGCCTCGGGTCGAGTCGACCATCGCGTGGAGAGCGGTGAAGGTCGGGCAGATGGCGACGTCGACGCCGTCGGCGGTGGAGACCCTCGGGAGCAGGGCTTGGATGTAGGCCTCCGCCTCGGCGACCGTCTTGTGCATCTTCCAGTTCCCGGCGATCAGGGGAGCCCGGGCCGCGGAGCTCAAGAGAGCGCCTCCACTCCGGGCAGGGAGCGACCCTCGATCAGCTCCAGAGCCGCGCCGCCCCCGGTCGAGAGGTGGGTCACCTGGTCGGCGAGGCCGAAGGCCTGCATCGCGGCGGCGGAGTCGCCGCCGCCCACCACGGTCTTTCCGGGCGCTCGGGCAACCGCCTCGGCTACCGTGCGGGTGCCTCGGGAGAAGGGCTCGATCTCGAACGCCCCCATGGGCCCATTCCAGAACACCGTGCTCGCGCTGGTGATGGCCGCAGCGTACGCCTTGGCGGTACCCGGCCCGATGTCGACGCCCATCCACCCGTCGGGGACATCGACGCCGTCGAGCTCCCGCGTCTCGGCGTCAGCGGCGAAACGATCGGCCAGCAGGAGGTCGGTGGGAAGCTCGAGCGAGGCGCGATGCTCGGAGCCCGAGGCGAGGACGCGCTTGGCGAGCTCGACATCGTCGGCCTGACACAGCGACGATCCGACCGAGTGGCCACGGGCGGCCAGGAATGGGAAGCACATCGCCCCGCCGATGAGGATGCTGTCGGCGACCTCGAGGAAGCGCTCGATGACGGCGATCTTGTCGCTCACCTTGGCGCCGCCGAGGACGGTGACCAAGGGCCGCCCCGGATCGTCGAGGAGCTCGCGGAGAATCGTCACCTCGCGCTCGAGCAGGCGCCCGGCCGCGCGCTCGGCGATCTGCCGCGCCACGCCCTCGGTGGACGCATGGGCGCGGTGGGCGGCTCCGAAGGCGTCGTTCACGTAGACGTCGGCCAGAGCTGCGAGGGCCGCGGCGAGCTCGGGGTCGTTGGCCGTCTCCCCCGGCTCATAGCGGACGTTCTCGAGCAGGAGCACATCGCCCGGCGCGAGCTTGTCGGCGAGCGCGCGCACGTCGTCGCCGACCACGGCCGGCGCCAGGGTCACGCCGGCGTCGGTGAGCTCGGCCAGGCGGGCGGCCACGGGACGCATCGAGTACTCCGGCTCGCGTTCCTTGGGGCGACCGAGGTGCGAGACGAGCACGAGGCGGGCGCCCCGTCCCCGCAGCTCCTCGATCGTCGGCAGCGCGGCGCGGATCCGCGTGTCATCGGCGACTTCGCCTTGATCGAGCGGGACGTTGAAGTCGACCCGGACCAAGACCCGCCTGCCATCGACCCCGCCCAGATCCTGCAGGGTCCTCACAGCAGTCGCTGGACCAACTCGACGATGCGATTCGAGTAGCCCCACTCGTTGTCGTACCACGCGACCGCCTTCACCATCGTTCCTTCCATGACCGCGGTGAGCGACGCGTCGACGATCGAGGAGGCGGGGTTCTTGACGATGTCCGAGGACACGATCGGATCCTCGGTGTACTCGAGGATGCCCTGCAGGGGTCCGCTCTCGGACGCCGCCTTGAACGCCGCGTTTACCTCTGCGGCGCTCGTCTCCCGGCTCGCCTCGACGGTGAGGTCGACGAGCGAGCCGGTGGGCACGGGGGCGCGGACCGCCATGCCGTTGAGCTTGCCGTTGAGCGAGGGGATGACCAGTCCGATGGCCTTGGCGGCCCCGGTGGAGGCGGGAATCAGGTTGACGGCGGCGGCGCGGGCGCGGCGCAGGTCGGAGTGCGGGAGATCCTGGAGGCGCTGGTCGGCCGTGTAGGCGTGGATGGTGGTCATCAAGCCGTGCTTGATCCCGATCGTGTCGTTGAGGACCTTGGCCACGGGGGCAAGGCAGTTGGTGGTGCACGAAGCGTTGGAGATGACCTGGTGCTGATCGCGGTCGTACTCCTCGTCGAAGTTGACGCCGAGGGCAACGGTCACGTCAGGGTTCTTGGCCGGCGCTGAGATCACGACCTTCTTGGCGCCCGCGTCGAGATGCTTGGCGGCGTTCTCGCGGTCGGTGAACAGCCCGGTGGACTCGATCACCACCTCCACGCCGAGGTCACCCCACGGGAGCGCGGCCGGGTCGCGCTCGGCCATCACCTGGATGTCCTTGCCGTCGACCCGAAGTCCGGCGTCCGTCGCCTCGACCTCTCCGGGGAAGCGGCCGAGAACCGAGTCGTACTTGAGCAGGTGAGCGATCGTCTTCGGGTCGACGAGGTCGTTCACCGCCAGCCAGTCGAGCTCGGCGCCGCTTTCGTACGCAGCCCGGAACACGTTCCGGCCGATCCGTCCAAACCCGTTTATCCCAACACGTACCGCCATGCGTTACTTCCTTCCCTGCGCCAGAGGAACCTGAACGAACTCTCGAGGCGCGGGAAGGCTACCTAAAGCGGCGCCCTATCGTCTGACTCGGATCGAATCCTTGACCGACCTTAAATAGGTCCTTAGGAAGCTACGTCAATCTTGTCAGCCGGAAAACTGTCTAGGATGCGTTCCGCTATGGAAGCCCACGAACTCGCCATCGGGGACATCGAACCCGTCGACAACCAGACGCTGCACCGGACCATCACCGGTCTGATCACCGTCCTGCCCTTCATCGGCCTCGGGATTGCCATCTGGCAGACCTGGCAGCGGGCCCTGAGCTGGAGCGACGTGATCGTCTTCGTCATCGTCTACATCTGCACCGGGCTGGGGGTCACAGTGGGCTTTCACCGCATGCTCACCCATCGAAGCTTCAAGACCTCGCCCTTCCTGCGCGGCTTCTTCGCGGCGCTGGGATCGGCGGCGATCGAGGGCCCGGTGATCTCGTGGGTCGCCGACCACCGCAAGCACCATGCCTTCTCCGACCGCGACGGCGATCCCCACAGCCCCCATGTCGGCCACGCGCCGGGGCTGCGCGGAGCGCTCGCCGGTCTCTTCCACGCCCATGTGGGCTGGCTCTTCATCCACAGCCAGCGTGGCTGCCGTGAGCGCTACGCGCCCGACCTCCTCGCCGATCCGGTGATCGAGCGGATCAACGACACCTTCCTCCTGTGGGCGGCGATCGGCCTGGCGATTCCCTTCGGGCTCGGCGTGGCCATCGGACACACGATCGACAGCGGTCTCACCGGCCTGCTCTGGGGCGGCCTCGTGCGCATGCTCGTGGTCCACCACGTGACCTACTCGATCAACTCGCTGTGCCACTCCTTCGGCCGTCGCCCCTTCGCCACCGATGACGAGTCGCGCAACCTCGCGTGGCTCTCGCCCTTCACCTTCGGCGAGGCGTGGCACAACAATCACCACGCCTTCCCCACCTCGGCCATCCACGGCCTGCGACGGTGGCAGTTCGACCCCTCGGCCTACGTGATCCTCATGCTCGAGCGCATGGGTCTCGTGTGGGACGTCGTGAAGATCTCGCCCGACCGCATCGCAGCCCGAGCCGCCGCCTAGCCCACCGCGCCCCCACAGTTCGGCCGAAGGCCGAACTGTTAAAGAACTCGGCGCAGCCGAGTTCTCAAGGCCGAACTGTTAAAGAACTCGGCGCAGCCGAGTTCTCACTCAGCGCCGGCTCACGACCTCGACCCGAAGCGAATCCGGGTCGCGCAGGTACGCTGCGTAGGTGCCGCGCCCATACTGGGGCCGGAGCCCGGGAGGCCCGTCGTCGGTGCCTCCATGGGCGAGGCCGGCACGGTAGGAGGCGTCGACCGCCGCGCGGCCTGTGGCCTGGAGGGCGACGTGTCCGTAACCCGGCGCCGGCGGGCGTCCGCGCACGACGATCCACAGCAGCGGACTGTTGATGCCGTAGGCGACGGCGTGCTCGCTGTCGAACATCCGGCGGGCGCCGAGTGCGAAGAGGAGCGCGTCGTAGAAGCGCGCCGACCGGGCCAGGTCGCTCACCTCGAACCCGAGGTGGTCGATCATCGGCGATCCGCCCGGTGGACGTCCCGGTGCGAGACCTCGACGCGGTAATCGCTCGACCCGCCGTACCGCGAGGCCAGGTGCTCGGCGATGGCAACCGAGCGGTGGCGGCCCCCCGTGCAGCCGATGGCGATGACGAGGTGGGCCTTGCCCTCGGCGAGGTATTGCGGCAGCACATAGTCGAGCAGGGGATGCAGGCGCTCGTAGAACGCCGACAGGGCGCCGTCGCGATCGATGTAGTCGACGACGCTCTGATCGGTCCCGGTCAGAGGGCGGAGCTCCGGCTCGTAGTGGGGATTGGGGAGGAAGCGGACGTCGAAGAGCAGGTCGGGGTCGCGGGCGGGCCCGTTCTTGAAGCCGAAGCTCTGGACGGTGATGGCGAGGCGGCCGGTCTTGTCCGCGGGCAGGACCTCGTCGGCAAGCTTGCGCCTGAGCATGGCGGCGCTCAACCCGCCGGAATCGATGACCACGTCGGCGCGCTCGCGCAGGGGTGCGAGCAGGGCGCGCTCGCGGGCGATGCCGTCCTCCACGCTGCCCGTCGCGGCCAGCGGATGGCGCCGGCGGGTCTCCTTGTAGCGCGTGAGCAGCGTCTGCTCATCGGCCTCGAGGAAGAGAACCCGGTGGCTGACGCCGCTGGCGCGGAGCTCGTCGAGGATCTCCACCAGCCCCTCGAAATAGCTGCGTGCGCGCACGTCCGACACCACGGCGGCGCGCTCGATCTTCGAGCCGCCGTGCTGGAAGAGCTCGGCGAGCGAGCGGATCATCTCCGAGGGCAGATTGTCGACGCAGAAGTAGCCCTCATCCTCGAACACGGCCATCGCCGTCGACTTCCCGGCCCCCGAGAACCCGGTGATGATCACCAGGTCGGTGAGAGCGGCGCGGTCTGCGCTCCCGGCGTCCCCATCCCCCGATCGGGGGCTGTCCATGGGCTCGGGTCGCGATGCTTCCATCCGGGAAAGCTTGACGCCATCGCCGGACACGCGTCGAGAGGTGTGCGAGGATGCCGGGCGTGTTGCGGCCGGGACGGCTGATTGGGGTTGCCTGCGCCTGCGTGCTGCTTCTCGCGGGGGCGACGCGCGCCGCTGCCAGCACGGGCCGGGTGCTGTCCCCCGTTCTCGGCAGCGCCCCCGCCTCCACCCCGCTTGCGCCCGGCTTCCTCGGGCTCTCGATGGAGTTCTACGCCGTGCATCAGTACACAGGCAACGATCCCGACGCCGTCAATCCGGTCCTCGTCCAGCTGATCAGGAACCTGAACCCGGGCCAGGCACCGGTTCTGAGGATCGGGGGCGACAGCACCGACCAGAGCTGGTGGCCGGTACCCGGCGTGCTCCCGCCACGCGGGATCGACTATCCGCTGACGCGCGGCTGGCTTCGCAGCACCGCGGCGCTCGCCACTGCCCTCGGCGCCAAGCTCATCGTCGGCATCAACATGATGCTCAACCGCCCGGCCCTCGCCGCCGTCGAGGGGCGTACGTTCCTGGCGGGCCTCGGGAGCTCGCTGTCGGCATTCGAGATCGGCAACGAGAGCGACCTGTACGGGACCCTGCCCTGGTACCTGACGGCGGCGGGCAAGACGCGGTACGGGCGCTCGCGCTTCTACAACATTCCCGAGTTCATCCAGCAGCTCTCGAACATCCGCCACGCGCTGCCGCCGATGCCGCTGGCTGGTCCCGCCTTCGCCAACCTCCCGTGGATGGCCGAGGGCTTGAGTTCCTTCCTGGCCGCCAACCCGGAGCTCTCCGTCGTCACCGTCCACCGCTACCCGCTCCGGGGCTGCCACGTCTCGACCACCTCGCCGTCATATCCCACGGTCGCCAACCTGCTGAGCGACTACGCCCAGTCCCAGCTCGCCCAGGGCCTGACGCCCTATGTGGCCATGGCCCACGCTCAGGGTCTGCCCTTCCGCGTCGACGAGATGAACTCGGTCGCCTGCGCCGGCAGCCACGGGGTCAGCGACACCTTCGCCTCGGCCCTGTGGATGCTCGACACGCTGTTCGAGATGGCCAACGTCGGCGTCGACGGCGTGAACATCCACACTCTGCCGAACTCCCGTTACGCCCCGTTCAGCTTCACCCACACGGGTTCGACGTGGCAGGCCACCGTGCACCCCGAGTACTACGGGATGCTGATGTTCGCCCAGGCCGACCCACCGGGATCGCGCCTGCTCCCGATCGGCGGGCTGCCCCCCGGCGCGCTGAGGATGTGGGCGACGCTGGCGCCGGACGGGAGCGAACGTGTCGTCCTCATCAACGAGGACCCGTCGCATCCCCAGTCGGTGCTCCTCACCGCTCCGGGGACCTCAGCCACGGTCGAGCAGCTCACCGCCTCGAGCGTGGACGCGACGAGCGGCGTCACCCTGGGCGGCCTGAGCTTCGCCGACGGAACCGCCACCGGGCTGCTCACCGGACAGGCGCAGATCGCCACCATCTATCCGGTGCTCGGGCTGTATTCGGCGACGGTTCCGGCGGGTAGCGCGATGATGCTCACGCTGCACTGACCGGTCACACGCCGGTCTTGTGGAGCTCGCGGTAGAGGTCGCGCGCGAGCCGGCCCGGGACGCCGGGGACCGCCTCGAGCTCCTCGCGGGAGGCGGAGAGGATCGCATCGGGAGAGCCGAAGTGCTGGAGGAGCGCCCGCTTGCGGGCCGGCCCCACCCCGGTGAGTCCGTCGAGGATCGATGCCGTCATGGCACGGTCGCGACGGATCCGGTGATGGGTGATGGCGAAGCGGTGCGCCTCGTCCCTGACCCGCTGCAGGAGCTGGAGCTCGGGGGTGTCGTGGGCGAGCCTCAGCGGCGCCTCGCGGCCGGGAATGAACAGCTCCTCGACCCGCTTGGCGAGCGCGACCACGGTCACGCCGCGCTCCCGGAATGGTCCCAGCGCCCGCAGCCCGGCCGAGAGCTGCCCCTTGCCGCCGTCGATCACGATCAGGTTGGGAAGGGTGGCGAAGCTGGCGTCGTATTCCTTGTCGTGGGGCGAGACGTCGCGCTGGTGCTCCCACCTCGCGAGGCGGCGGGAGAGGACCTCCTCCATGGCCGCGAAGTCGTCGGGCACCCCATCCTCCCCCCCCATGATCCGGAAGCGCCGGTAGTCGGATTTCTTCGGGGCCGCCCCCTCGAACACAACCATCGACGCCACCGCGTTGGTGCCCATCAGGTTGGAGATGTCGAAGCACTCGATCCGCAGCGCGATCGTGTCGAGCCCGAGTGCGCGCTGGAGCCCGTCGAGGGCCTCCACCCGCTGCTGGCGGCGGCGCTCGGAGCGCAGCTTCTCCTGGTCGAGGGCGAGGCGGGCGTTGCGCTCGGCGAGCTCGAGGATCCGGCGCTTGTCCCCGCGCTGCACGGCCCTGATCTCCACCGCTGTGCCGCGCCGGCGGGCGAGGGCGTCGGCCAGCACCGCGGTGTCGTCCACTCCGGGCTGAACCACGAGCAGCGGCGGGATCATCATCGCGCTCGAGTAGTACTGGAGGATGAAGGCCTCGACGACGGCGGGCACGCCGTCCTGCGCCTCGTTGTCCAGGTAGAAGCTCTGCCGGTCCGAGAGCACGCCGTCCCGGATCTGGAAGACCTGGGCGTTGGCCTCGGTGCCCTCGACCGCGACGGCGATGGCGTCGAGGGTGCCGATGGCATCATTGGCCACGCGCTGGCGCTCGAGCAGCGAGCGCACCGCCCGCAGTCGGTTGCGCTCGCGCGCGGCGTCCTCGAAGCGCTGCTCGGCGGCCGCGGTCCGCATCGCCGCCTGGAGCGCGCGCTCGATCTCCCGGTAGCGCCCGGAGAGGAAGTCCATGACCCCTTCGATGCCCTTCCGGTACTCCTCTTTGGAGACGTAGCCAACGCACGGGGCCTCGCAGCGCTTGATGTAGTAGTCCAGGCACGGCGATCCGCTGCGCCGCCCCGGCTCGGGGCCTTCGCAGGTGCGGAACATGAACACCTTGCCGAGGAGATCGAGCGTCTCGCGCACCCGCTTGGCGTTGCTGTAGGGCCCAAAGTAGGCGCGCTCGCGGCGGTGGCGCTCGCGGGTGAAGTACACGCGCGGGAATTCCTCGTCGAGCGAGATCGCGATGTACGGGTATGACTTGTCGTCGCGGAGGCGGACGTTGAAGCGGGGCTTGTACTGCTTGATGAAGTTCTGCTCGGCGAGCAGCGCCTCGGCCTCGGTGTGGACGACGAGCGCCTCGATCTGATCGATCATCGGCAGCAGCTCGCCCCCCGCCTTGGTGCTTGGGTTCGAGAAGTGAGAGGCGACGCGCTTGCGGATCGACTTCGCCTTGCCCACGTAGATCACCCGCCCGCGGGCATCGCGGAACAGGTATACGCCCGGCTGGTCCGGCAGCTCTCGGCGACGATCGGCGCTGACTACAGACATTCCCTATCCAGGATAGGCGGGCTCAGTCCGTCATCAGCGACAGCGCGAGGCCGCCGATCGCGCCCACGAGGGCGATGATCGCCGCCGTCTCCCCCGCCCCCGGCGTCGGCGCGGGCGGGACATAGGAAGTGACGCCGAGGCTGGGCCGGAACGCCGTCGCGGCGCCGTTGGTGGGCGGGGAGCCCTCGGCGTGGATGGCGAAGGCGAGCGCCACCACGCACGCGACCAGGGTGCAGATGCGCGCCCGCCGCGGGCCCATCAGGGCGACCGCCATGAGCGCGGCCCCGAGCAGGGCGAGGAGCACGTCGGCGGCCGAGTACACCTGCCAGGCGGTGGGGCTCCGGGGGACTCCCTGGAGGGTCTGGAGCTTGTCGGCGAGCGCCACGTAGGCCGGCGACAGCGTGCTCCAGCTCAGGAACAGCGACCCGCACAGGACGATGGCGCTGAAGAGCACCAGCCAGTCCGCGATCACGCTCCGGTCGTCCTTGGTCACGGCGCGCGAGTGTACGGTCCGACGTCCCCGCATCGCCGCCGTCGCGGGGTGCCAGCTCAGTAGCTGCGCGCTGCCCAGAGGATGGCGATGACGGTGTAGGCGGCGGTGCCGACGAGCACGAGCCACACGAGCACGCCGCCGCCGCCGGCGTTCCACAGGCGCGACGTCGCGGTCAGGGTGACCACGGCAACCGCGGCGGCGCCGTAGAGGGCGGCGCGGCGACGGTCGCCGAGCGAGTAGAGCGACACGCGACGCTGGCGGTACATCATCGACGCAAACCAGCCGATCGAGGCCAGGAAGAGGATCGATACCGCCTGGATCACGACCTGGCTGGCCGTGCCGCCACCCGGCGCGTAGACGACCACGGCCGCGAGGGCGAGGACGATGACGATGTTTCGGGTTACCTTGGTCACTAGAAGGGATCGTACGCTCGTGGACCGCGAACCCCTTCGCGGTCCGGTACGCGCAGCCGCGGGGGATCGGCGGTGGCGCCCGGCCAGGGCGCGGTCGCGGGCTCCGGGAGGCAGGCGCCCGAGGCGCCGCGGGGCTCGGCGGCGAAGCGATAGCCCACCCCGAACTGGGTGTGCAGGTAGTTCCAGTCCGGCGACATGGGCTCGAGCTTCTGGCGCACCTTGCGCACGAAGACGTCGACCGAGCGGTCGCCGCGGACCATCGTGTAGCCCCATACGCGCTGGTAGATCTCCTCGCGCTCGAGGACACGGCCGTCGGCCTGCGCCAGCAGGTGCAGGAGCTCGAACTCCTTGCGGGTCAGGTCGACGCTCTGATCCCCGACGAAGGACTGGAAGCGGTCGGGCCTGATCGAGAGCGCGCCCGCGACGATCGCCGAACCCTCGGTGGGAAGGTCGGCGAGCCGGCGACGACGGAGAACGGCCTGGACGCGCGTGACGAGTTCCTCGGGATGACAGGGCTTGGTCAGCCAGTCATCGGCCCCGCCGCGCAGGCCGCGCACCCGGTCGGCGAGCGTCGACGCGCCCGTGCACACGAGGAGGGCGAGGCCGGGGAGCGCGACCGCGGTGCGCTCGACGTAGTCGAGGCCGGTGATCGCCGGGTTGACGACGACCACGTGCAGGCGCTGGGCCGCGAGCTGATCGGGGCCCGGGGCGTACCCGAGCACCCGCCGATCCCAGCCCAGGGAATCAAACCGTCGGTCCAGAACTGCGAAGAGGCCGCTGTCGTCGTCGATCAGCGAGATCCGGACGGACGCCTCGTTGGACCGGGACATCTGAAGCGTGAGTGTAGAGCCGCGCGGAGACGACGATGCGTCCCGGCGGCGCCTTCTATGTCGCCGAGTAGGTCACGGTGAGGGTCGAGCTCGCGTACTCGGGGACGATGCACCGGCGGATCTTCTTGACGTGGACGACCCTGACCCTCCCGCCCGTCCGCTTGATCACTCCGCGCCGGACGATGCCGCAGTACTTGCCGGGACCGAAGGGGCCGATATTGCCGCCGGGGAATCCGTACGGCCCGAAGTAGCCCTGCGGGCTCAGGGCGTCGGACACCGAGAGCACGGAGCCGAGGGTCAGGCCGGCGCCCTGCGCGTAGAGGAGCGCGTTGGCGTGCGCCGCGCTGAGGGCGCCGGGCACCGCTTGCTTCTGGGCCGCCGCCACCGCGCTGGCGATGGACCCGTTGGACTGGCGGTCGGCGGGCAGGACCTTGACCTGGGATGAGCCGGTGGCCGTCACCGACTGGGCGTCCGCGACCGCCGGCGCCGCGAGGATCAGCGCGGCCACCATCGGGACCAGCGCGAGCGAACGACGGGACATAGTGCCCTCCTACTCTGGACTCGGCGCAGTGCGCGCCCGTACGCAGTCTACGAGCGGAACTACGCGCCAGGTCCGCAATCGATCACAGAAACCTCAGCCCGCCATCCGCTCCCAGCGGGCGTACAGGCTCTCCACCGCGCGCTTGGCCTCGTCGTGCCGCGAGGTCGAGTCGGCGCTGCGGGCGCCATCGGACCAGGCGCTCGGATCGGAGAGCTCGCCCTCGAGCGCGCGAAGGGCCGCCTCGGCCGCCTCGATCTCGCGCTCGAGCGCGCGCTGAGCTTTGGCGTCGCCCTTCGGTCCGTTCTCCTCGGGCCGGCTGCCGGCGCGCCTGGCCTTGGGCTTCGGCTTGGTCGCCGAGGTTGCCGCCGCGCGCTCCTCGCGCGTCGCCGCCGCGCGCTCGTCGCGCACGCGCACGTACTCGGGCCAGCCCCCGACGTAGCTGTGCAGGGTGTGGTCCTCGATCGCGATCGTCCGGCTCCCGACGGCGTCGAGCAGGGCGCGGTCGTGCGAGACCAGGAGCAGCGAACCCCCGAACGCGCTCAGCGCCTCCTCGAGCGCCTCGCGGCTTTCGAGGTCGAGGTGGTTGGTGGGCTCGTCGAGGATGAGGACGTTGGCGCCGGAGTGGACAAGGATGGCCAGGGCCAGGCGGCGGCGCTCTCCGCCCGAGAGTCCCTCGAGCGGCTTCTCGGCCTCCTCCCCGGAGAACAGGAAGCGGCCGAGCAGGGCGCGAGCCCGGTTGGGGGTGAGGCCGGTCCGGTGGGTGGTGGCCTCGAGCACGGTGCGGGCCGTGCCCGCGGAGAGCTCGTCGGCGTGCTGGGAAAGGTAGGCGAGCTTGACGTTATGTCCGGTGCGGAGCTTGCCCGCGGGCAGATCGCGGCGACCGGCCAGCGTCTCGATCAGCGTCGTCTTGCCGGTGCCGTTGGGGCCCACGAGGGTGACGTGCTCGCCGCGCTCGAGCCACAGCTCGGCGTGATCGAGGAGCGCCTTCTCGCCCGCCTGGATGTGGCCGTCCTCGAGCTCGAAGACCACCCGGCCACTGCGCTCGGGGGGCTTGAAGGCGAAGCTGAGGGCGGCGCCGTCGGCGCCGCCGCGCTGGACGCGCTCGATCTTGGCCAGCTTCTTGGCCCGGGACTGCGCCTGCCGGGCGCGCGTGCCGGCCCGGAACCGCGTCACGAAGCGGTCGAGCCGATCGATCTCGGCCTGCTGGCGCTCGATCGCCCGCCCCATAGCGAGCTCGCGCGCGGCCTTCTCCTTGCGCCACGCGTGCCACGGCCCGTCGAAGAAGCGAGCCCGGCCGGCCTCGAGCTCGAGCACCGCCGTCCCCACCGCCTCGAGGAACCAGCGGTCGTGAGCGACGAGGACGACGGCCGCGTCGAGACCGGCGAGATGTTGCTCGAGCCATTCCAGCGAGGCGATGTCGAGATGGTTCGTCGGCTCGTCGAGGAGCAGGAGATCCGGGTCGCCCGCGAGCACGCGGGCGAGCGACCCGCGCGTGAGCTCGCCGCCCGAGAAGGTGTCGAGCTTGCGGTCGAGGTCGCCGTCGGCGAAGCCCAGGCCGTGCAGCGTCGCCAGCGCGCGGTCGCGCCAGCGATACCCGCCCGCGTGCTCGAGCCGGGCCTGGGCCTCCGCGTAGCGGGTCATCGTCGCGTCGTCGTGCGCGCCCTGCGCCATCGCCTGCTCGAGCGAGGCGAGCTGCTCCTCGATCGCCACCAGCTCACTCGCCCCCGAGAGCACGTAGTCGCGCAGGGTCAACGAGCGCTCACGCGGCGGGCGCTGATCGTGGAGGGCCACCTTGGCCCCCTTGGCGAACACGAGCTCGCCCTGGTCGACCGACGCCTGGCCCGCGAGCATCCGCAGCAGCGTGGTCTTACCCGCGCCGTTGCGGCCCGACAGGGTCATGCGGTCGCGGCGCTCGAGCTTGAATGAGACCCCGCGCAGAAGCGGCTCGCCGGCCATGTCCTTGCCGACGTCGGAAGCGATCAGTACAGCCATCGCCGCCCATGGTAGGAAGCTGCCCGCCGGGGCGGCGGCTTCACCCTCGTAGGATTTGCGGACGGTGTCCTCACAACCTCCGCCGCCCCCCGCGCCACCCGTTCCCCTGCCGCCCGCGCGCACGCTGTACGCGCCCG
>DASZMD010000296.1:0-2878 GCA_035551955.1 Solirubrobacteraceae bacterium
GCGCTCGTCACCCTCGCCGGGCTGATCGCGGGCCAGCTCCTGACCAACGTCAACGTCGAGACCGTGGCCTTCAACAGCCTCCTCTACGCGATGCTCGCCCTCGGGCTCAACATCGCCGTCGGCTGGGCCGGCCTGCTCGACCTCGGTTACATCGCCTTCTTCGGCCTCGGTGCCTACGGCTTCGCGGTGCTCTCCTCGAGCGCCACCGGCTCGGGAGGCACGGGCGGGACCCACCTGCCCGCGATCGAGTCCGTTCCCATCGTCCTCGTGATCGCGGGAGCGGTGGGGGTGATCATCGGCCTGATCGCGCTGCGGCTCTCCGGTGACTACCTGGCCATCGTCACCCTGTTCGTGGGACAGGCCTTCTTCGAGGTCGTCAACAACATCGATCCCGGCACCCTGGGAGGCGTCAACGGCCTGTTCGGACTCGACTCGTTCCACAGCTTCGGCGGCCAGGTCACGACTCCGAAGGGGTTCTACTACCTGGCGCTCGCCATGACCGTGGCCCTGGCGGGCATCCTCCACCTGCTCGACACCTCCAGAACCGGGCGCGCCTGGCGCGCGCTGCGCGACGACGCCCTCGCCGCCTCGGCCATGACCATCCCGGTCAACAAGCTCAAGGTCATGGCCTTCTCCTTCGGCGCCGTCGTCGCCGCGCTCGCGGGCACGCTCTTCGCTGCCCAGCAGAACACCGTCTTCCCCACCAACTTCACCGCCAACATCCTCATCCTCATCTACGCCTGCCTCGTCCTCGGGGGGGTCGGGAGCATCGCCGGGGCAATCCTCGGCGGCCTGGTGGTGACGATCGGAGAGCAGATGCTCTCGAGCCCCAACGACGCCGGGTACCTGTTCTACGGCCTCATCCTCATCGCGCTGGTGGTCCGCATCCGGCCGTGGCGGCACCTGGCCGGCGTCCTCGCGGGGATCGTCGCCTTCGGGTTCGCCGCCCGCGCCATCGTCGGCGCGATCTCCTCCTCGGCGGTGGCGGGGGCGCCGGGCAGCGGCGGGTGGATCGGCTCGGCGGTGCGCCACTACGTGATCGTCCCCGCGAGCCCGGCCACCTACGGAAACATCCTCTACGTCGTCCTCATCTGTGCGCTCGTGCTCATCGTGCGCCTGCACGGCGTCCGCCGCCTGCTCGCCGTCATCCCCACCGTGTACATCGCCGCCTGCTGCTGGGAGGCGCGGCTCATCGTCAACCCGTCGATCACCACCCAGATCATGATCGGGGCGATCCTCATCGTCACCATGGCGGCGCGGCCGCAGGGGCTGCTGGGGACGCGACGAGTGGAAACGGTCGATCAGTGAGCGACGGACCCCTGCTCGAGCTCGACAAGCTCTCGCTCTCCTTTGGGGGCCTGCGGGCGATCACCGAGCTCGACCTCCACGTCGGCGAGAACGAGATCGTCAGCGTGATCGGGCCCAACGGCGCGGGCAAGTCGACGGTGTTCAACGTGATCACGGGCATCTACGACCCGACCGGGGGGGACGTGCGCCTGGGCGGCGAGTCGATCACCGGCAAGCGCCCCTACAAGATCACGCGGCTTGGGATCGCCCGCACCTTCCAGAGCCTGCGGCTGTTCCAGAACATGTCAGTCAAGGAGAACGTCAAGTCGGCCACCTACGGCAACACCAAGGCGACGCCGGTGGAGTCGATCCTGCGCCTGCCGCGGGCGCGCCGCGAGGAGCGCGAGGTCGACGCCCTCGCCGAGGAGGTGCTCTCCTTCTTCGGACAGCGGCTCATGGGCTACCGCTGGGACCAGCCCGCCTACGTCCTCTCCTACGCCAACCGCCGGCGCCTGGAGATCGCCCGGGCCCTCGCCACCCGCCCGCGCCTGCTCCTCCTCGACGAGCCCGCGGCGGGGATGAACCCCAACGAGACCCACGAGGTGACCGAGCTCATCGGCCGCCTGCGTACCGAGCTCGGACTCGCCATCCTCGTCATCGAGCACGACATGCACGTCGTCGAGGGCATCTCTGACCGTGTCGTCGCCCTCGATCACGGCGTCAAGATCGCCGAGGGCAGCTACCACTCGGTGGCCACCCACCCGGCGGTGATCGAGGCCTACCTGGGCCGCGATCCCGAGGCCCTGGCCGAGGCGTGACGATGCTCCTGAGCCTCGAGGACGTCACCACCTACTACGGGCAGATGCGGATCCTCGAGGGGATCTCGCTCCAGGTCGCGGCCGGCGAGCTCGTCTCCCTCCTCGGCGGCAACGCCTCGGGCAAGTCGACCACCCTCAAGACCGTGCTCGGGATCGTGCGCCCGCGCTCGGGACGGGTGCTCATCGACGGCGACGTGGTCAACGACTTCGACGTGCCGCGGCGGATCTCCCGGGGCCTGGCCATCGTCCCCGAGAACCGCCGCCTGTTCGGGCAGATGACGGTGCGCGAGAACCTCGAGCTCGGCGCCGTGCTCCGCGGCGGCGCGAACCTCGACGAGGACTTCGAGCGCGTCCACACTCTCTTTCCCCGGCTCCACGAGCGCCGCGATCAGCTCGCGGGGACGCTGTCGGGCGGCGAGCAGCAGATGGTGGCGATGGGGCGCGCCCTGATGTCGCGTCCCCGCCTGCTGCTCATGGACGAGCCCTCGATGGGCCTCTCACCCGCGCTCGTCCAGCAGAACTTCCGGATCATCAAGGAGGTCCACGAGTCCGGCGTGGCCATCCTCATGGTCGAGCAGAACGCCGCCATGGCCCTCTCCATCGCCGACCGCGGCTACGTGCTCTCGACGGGCGAGATCGTCCTCCAGGGCGCGGCCAAGGACCTGCTCGCGAGCGAGGATCTCAAGCGCGCGTATCTGGGGGGCTAGGACCCGCGGGCCGAAGCGTAAGCGCCGCCGCTGAGCGCGGTGGCGCCGAGCGCGAACAGGGACTCG
>DASZMD010000297.1:0-8790 GCA_035551955.1 Solirubrobacteraceae bacterium
CCACCCCACCGGCGCCGCCTTCCACAGCGTCGACTTGGCGAGGGCGCGGATCTGCCGCCGCGGGAGCCCGGCCACGCCGATCGCCACCGGGTCCCAGTAGCTGTCGTGGTTGCCGATCACCAGCGTCGGTCCCTCGGTCGGCAGCGCGTCGAGCCCTGACACCTCGAGCCGCCCCCAGCTCCGGATCACCGGGGAGGCCAGCGTCATCGTCGTCCTGTAGGTGCGTGTCATGGGCGTTGTCGGCGGCCTCACCCTAGCCGCCCTCTCCCGCCCGCTCCAAGATCCGCCGCACGAGCTCGTCGAAGCCGATCCCGGCGGCGTCGGCCGCCTGGGGGAGCAGGCTCGTCTCGGTCAGCCCGGGGATCGTATTGAGCTCGAGCACGTAGAGCTCGTCGCTGCCCTCCTCGAGCATGATGTCGACGCGGGCAAACCCGGTGCAGCCGATGAGCTCGTACACCTCGGTGGCCAGCGAGGCGGCGCGCTCGGCCACCGGAGCGGGAAGCTGGGCGGGGCACAGGAAGGTCGTGCGACCGATCACGTAACGAGCCTCGAAGTCGTAGAAGTCCTCCTCGTGCGGCACCGCCTCCACGATCGGCAGCGCCCGAGGCGAGCCATCCTCGTCGAGGATCGACACCGCCAGGTCGCGACCCGCCACATGGCGCTCGAGCAGGACCTTGCGGTCGTAGGAGAAGGCGGCCACCAGGGCGGTGGGCACGTCGGCGGGCGTGCGCGCGAACTTGATGCCCAGGGCCGAGCCCTGCCCAGCAGGCTTGACCACGATCGGGAAGCGCAGGCGCTCCTCGATCGCCGGAAGGGCGAGGGCGGCACCGAGCTCCCGGAACGCGGTCTCGTTGAAGGCGTAGAAGTCCGGGGTGGGAATGTCATGGTCGCGCATCGCGTGCTTGGCCAGGACCTTGTCGGCGGCCCGGATGCAGGCGGAGACTCCCGAGCCGGTGTAGGGAATGCCCATTACCTCGAGCAGCTCCTGCACGGTGCCGTCCTCACCGTCCCGGCCGTGCAGGGCGATGAAGGTGACATCGGGCCGATCGGACATCAGGCGCTCGACCAGGTCGGCGCCGACGTCGATCGAGATCACCTCGTGACCGAGGCGGGCAAGCGCCTCCTCGACGCGCCCCCCCGACCTCAGTGAAACCTGGCGCTCGAGTGAGCGCCCGCCCTTGAGCACCGCCACGCGACTCATCGCGTCAGCTGGCCACCTGCGGCCGGTGTCATCCCGCGCGCTGGCGCTTGGCCGGCAGGCGGAGGATCTTGGCCAGATCGGAGTCAGGCGTGGGTTTGCGTGGTTCGGTGCTCACGTAGGGCGGCTTGCCGCCCCGAGTCTGGCCGGAGACGGGCACCGCCCCGGTCAGGGTGCCGTACAGCGCCACCTGCTCGCGCACAACCTCGCCGATGCGCCGGATCCCCTCGCGGATGTTGTCCTCGTCCACCCCGGAGAAGTTCAGGCGCATCGAGGAGCCGCCGCGCCCGTCCACGAAGGCGGCGCGGCCGGGGACGAAGGCGACCCGCTGCTCGAGGGCGCGGGCGAGGAGGTCGGTGGTGTCGATGTAGGAGGGCAGCGTGGCCCAGATGAAGAGGCCGCCCTGAGGGTGCGTCCATTCCGCCTCACGGGGATAATGCTCGGCGAGGGCGTCGAGCATGACGTCGCGCCGGCGGCGGTAGATCTCGATCAGGGAGCGCACGTACTCGTGCCACGGGCCCGAGTCGAAATAGGCGGCCACGAAGTACTGCGAGAGCGAGGACGAGCACAGGTCAGAGGCCTGCTTGCCGATGTTCATCTTCTCGAGCACGGGCCGCGGGGCGACCGTCCACCCCAGGCGTACTCCGGGCGAGAGGATCTTCGAGAAGGTGCTCGCGTAGATGACGTAATCGCCGCCGTCGAGCGAGAGCAGGTTCGGCAGGGGATCGGACTCGTAGCGCAGCAGGCCATACGGGTTGTCCTCGAGTACGAGCAGCTCGCGCTCCTGGGCGATGCGCACGAGCGCGCAGCGGCGCTCGAAGGAGAGGGTGACTCCGGCCGGGTTGTGGAAGTTGGGGACCGTGTAGATGAACTTGGGTCTCCTCCCCGTCCGCTCGAGCTCGTCGAGGGTTTCCTCGAGCTCGTCCACGCACATCCCGTCGCGGTCCATCCTCACCTGCACCACGTCGGCCTGGTAGGCGCAGAAGGTGGGCACCGCGCCGGGATAGGTGGGCGCCTCGGCCACGATGACGTCGCCCGGGTCGATCAGCGTCTTGCACACGAGGTCGATCACCTGCTGGCCGCCCGTCGTGACCAGGACGTCGTCGGGATCGATCTCCATCCCCTCGGCCGCCATCACGTCGGCGATGCAGCCCTTGACGAGCGCGAGGCCCTCGGTGGGGGCGTACTGAAGCGCCCTGGCGCACGACTCGGCGGCCACCGTGCGCATCAGCGAGGCGTACGAATCGGGCGGGAAGGTCGAGGTGTCCGGGAGCCCGCCCGCGAGGGAGATCACATCCTCGCGCTCAGTCAGCGCCATCAGGTCGCGCATGGCGGAGGACTTCATCACTTGGGTGCGTTCTGCGAACAGGCCGGCGTAACGCTCGATCTCCCGTGCGGTCGAGCGAGGCCGCCGGGAACCTGCGCCCGGGCTCCTCTCGTCTATCGTCACTTCCCGTCACGCTACAGCACCGTGCACCTCGTCTTTGACATTTTCCAGGCGATCGGCCTCGCCGCGGCGGTGGGGATCCGGCCCTTCCTGCCCGCGCTGGCCGCGGGTGCGCTCGCCTCCGGCGACGTCGAGCTCACCTTCAAGCACACCGGTTATGCCTTCCTCCAGAGCGCCACGTTCCTGCTCTTGCTCGTCGTCGGGGTCATCATCCTCACGCTGCTCGAGCGCCAGCTCACGCGCGACGGCGAGGGCAAGGCGGGGAGCGCCCTCGATCAGGGTCCGCTCGCCTGGGTCGTCGTCCTCGTCAGCGCCGCCATCGGCGCCGTCTTCTTCGCCGGCGAGCTCAGCCGCGCCCACGCCATCGTGTGGCCGGGTTACATCGGCGGCCCGGTGTGCGCCGCCGTCGGCGCCGCCGCCAGCCGGCCGCTGTTCACGCGGGTCCGGGCGCGCCTCGACGCCGACGCGGCCAAGGCCCTGCCCCTGTACGCCGAGGGCGCGGCGATCCTCCTCGGCGTCCTCTCGGTGTTGGCGCCGCCCGTCGGCCCGATCGGCCTCGCGCTGCTTCTCTGGCTCCTGATCGCCGGCCGGGCCCGCGGCGAGCGCAAGTACGCGGGGCTGCGCATCCTGCGATGAGCGCGCGGCCCAAGAAGCTCGTCCTGGCCGTCATCGACGCGCTGAAGCCGGCCATGCTCGATCGCGCCATCGCCGTCGGCCGAGCGCCGGCCCTGGCCCAGGTGCTCGAGCGGGGCGCCTACGTGGACGACTGCGTCGCGTCGTTTCCCTCGGTCACCCCGGTGTGCGCGGCGACGATCACCACCGGGACGGGACCCGACCAGCACCGGATCCCGAGCATGAACTGGTACCACCGCGAGGAGTCCCGCTACGTCGAGTACGGCTCGAGCTTCTCCGCCACCCGGCAGTTCGGGGTCCTGCGCTCGCTCACTGACACCGTGTACGGGATGAACGCCGAGCACCTCTCCCACGACGTCGAGACCGTGTTCGAGAGCCTCGACGACGCCGATGTCCGCACCGCGGGCACGACCTACCTGATCTACCGCGGGCGCCACAAGCACGAGGTCTCCAACGAGACCGCGCTCGCCCGCGTCGTCACCTCGACGCTGTTCCGCCGCACCATCTGCGGCCCGCGGGAGCTCTTCTATGCCGACCTCTACGCGAGCCGGAAGACGGGCTGCCGCGGGCAGCTCGGGATGCCCGGCGTGCGCGATCAGCACACCGGGTGCGTGGGGGCGTACCTGGTCGAGAACGACCTCTTCGACTTCCTCCTCTTCTCGCTCCCCGACAACGACGCCTGGTCGCACAAGAACGGCCCCTACGCGCAGGTCACCTCGATCGCCGCCGCCGATCGCCAGCTCGAGCGCCTGATGCATGCCGCCGGAGGCCCCGACGCCTTCTTCGAGGAGCATTCGGTGATCGTCACCTCCGACCATTCCCAGGCCTCGGTCGAGGAGCGCATCCGCCTCGACCGCGCCTTCGCCGACTTCGATGTCGCCACCCCGAGCGCCTCGCGATCGATCGGCGCCGAGGTGGCGCTCAGTCCGGCCCAGCGCTCGGCGATGATCTACGCGCTCGACGAGGAGCGCCATGACGAGGTGATGGCACGGGCGATCGAGGTCGCACGGTCGATCGACGGCGTCGACCTCGTGCTGTGGCGCCGGGGCGAGGGCGAGGCGGTCGTCCAGAGCCCCCGCGGCGAGCTCCGCTTCTCCTCGGGCGGCGAGCTCATGGACGCGCGCGGTCGCCTGTGGAGCGTGGAGGGCGACCTCGCCGCACTGTCGGCCGAGATCCAGGACGGTCGCTTGGTCACCCCCGAGTACCCCGACGCGCTCGCTCGGATCTGGTCCGCGCTCCACTGCCCGACCGCCGGCGACGTCCTCCTCTCGGCGGCCCCGGCCTACGAATTCGTCGACTGGGGAGGCTCAGACCACGTCGGCGGCGGCAGCCACGGCTCGCTCCATCGCTCCGATTCCCTGGGGGCGCTGCTGTGGTGCGGGACCGGGCCGGATACGCGCGATGTGCGCGAGCAGTGGACGCTCGAGGACGTCGCGCCGATGGTGCGCGAGCATTTTGCCGTCGGCGTGGCCCAGTCTTAGCGCCAGGTTAGCCTTAGCTCCGGCTAGCGCTGAACTTACAGTCTGCCGATACATTGCCCGTGATGTCCGACGAGATGACGAGCGCCGTCGCCCTCCCGTTTCGCCACCGGGTGCGGCACGGCGTGCTGCATGTCCAGAACTGGCTTCAGCTCATCCGCTTCGCCGCGGTCGGGGCTTCGGGCTATGTGGTCAACCTCGGCGTCTTCACCTTGTGCCTGCATCTGCTCGGGATCAACTACCGGCTGGCATCCGTTCTCGCCTTCGTCGTCTCGGTGATAAACAACTTCTGGTGGAACCGTCATTGGACGTTCGACGCTCGCCACGATCACGCGCTGTTCCAGGGCGCGCGCTTCTTCGCGGTGAGCCTCGTGGCTTTCGGGTTCCAGTACGCGGTGCTCGTTTCGCTCGTGGACGACGCCCGTCTGAGCAAGGTCCTCGCGCAGGCGATCGCCATCGCCTGTGCCACCCCGCTCTCGTTCCTGGGCCAGAAGCTCTGGAGCTTCCGGGCCTAGCACCCCGCAGGTCGAGGTTGCCGTCGCGCGCCGGCCGCTCATTTCTCGGAGCGCTGCTCGCCCTCGCCCTCGCCGCCGCCCTGCTCGCTCCCTCGGCGTCGGCGTCGTTCACGAGCGCGCAGGCCGCCGCCGACGCGGGCACACCCGTGCTCGTCACCGACCTCACCAAGCCCCCGGCCGGGTATCGGCTCACCGGGGTCGAGGTGGAGCGGATCGCCGGCCGGGTGGACAAGGTCAGCGACGTGGTCCGCAGCCATCGCGGCGCCCATCCGTACCCGTACACCAAGGGCCCCGGCCAGTGGCAAGTGAGCTGGTTCACGGGCTCGGGCGCGAAGAGCAAGGAGATCGCCCAGGTCTACCTCGACGACGCCAGCGGGAAGGTGACCCAGGCGTGGACGGGCTTCCAGGTGGCGTGGACGATGGCGCGCGGATATCCAGGGGCGTTCGGGGAGCGCGTCAACGCCCTGTACGTGTGGCTCCCGATGTGCGTCCTCTTCCTGCTTCCGTTCGTGCCCTGGCGGCGGCGGCCGACGCTCCTCCATCTCGACCTCCTCGTCCTGCTCGGGTTCTCGGTCTCGATCGCCTACTTCAACCACGCCAATCTCGGCATCTCCGTCCCCCTCGTCTACCCCTTCCTCATCTACCTGCTCGTGCGCATGCTCCTGCTCGCGGCGGGGCGGGGGCGCCCGCGCGAGCCCCTGCAGCTGTTCGTGCCTACCCACTGGATCGCGGTGGGCATCGTCTTCCTGATCGGGTTCCGGATCGGCCTCAACGTGACCAACTCGAACGTCATCGACGTCGGCTACGCGGGCGTCATCGGCGCCAGCAAGCTCATCCACGGGACCCCCCTCTACGGTCACTGGCCGATCAGCAACGCCTACGGCGACACCTACGGCCCCGTCAACTACTTCGCCTACGTCCCCTTCCAGCAAATCTTCGGCTGGAGCGGGGCGTGGGACTCGTTGCCGGCGGCGCACGCGGCCTCGATCACCTTCGACCTCCTGACCATGCTCGCGCTGTTCCTCCTCGGCCGCCGCATCGCCGGCTCGAAGCTCGGGATCGTGCTCGCCTATGCGTGGGCGGCGTATCCGTTCTCCTTGTTCGTGCTCGCCTCTGACTCCAATGACTCGCTGGTGGCGCTGCTCCTGGTGGTGACGTTGCTGGCTGCGTCCTCGGCACCGGCCCGCGGCATCGCCCTCGCCCTCGCCGGGCTCACCAAGTTCGCCCCCCTGGCCCTCGGCCCGCTGATGCTGCGCGGGGTTGACGGGGGGCGCTGGCGCGCTCGCTCGGTCTTCGCGTACGTCGTCGCCTTCGCTCTCACCGTCGTCGCCGCCTTCCTCCCCGTCCTGCTTCAGAACAACCTCTCGGCCTTCTGGCATGACTCGATCGCCTACCAGGCCTCGCGCGCGGCGCCGTTCTCGGTCTGGGGCCTGTACGGCGGGCTGAGCGTCGAGCAGCACATCGTCCAGGGACTCGGGGTGGCTCTCGCCCTCGCAGTGGCCTTCGTGCCCCGCCGCCGCGACGTCGTCACCGTCGCCGCCCTCGGCGCCGCGGTCATCATCGCCATCCAGCTCGGCGTCACCTACTGGTTCTACCTGTACATCGTGTGGTTCTTCCCGCTCGTGATCGTGGCACTGTTCGGGAGCTATCCGGTGACGTCCAATCGGGTTGTGCCGATCGAATTGGCGGGTTTGGCAGAGCCAAATCCGCCGGCGCGGGTGGTCACGCCCTAGCGGGGGGACCCACCAGTGGGGACCACTAACCGACCCCCGGCGCCGGCTCGAGCACCGGCTCGATCCCGGTCGCCCGCATGGGCCGGTCGCCGGCTCGGATGAGGACCCCGTTGAGCCACGGATCCTCGGTCGAGGTCTCGAACTTGACCGGCATCTTGGTGATCAGGGACTCGAGCGCGAGCTCGCGCTTGACGCCGATCACCCCGCCGCGGGGGCCGGTCATGCCCACGTCGCTGATGTAAGCGGTACCGCGCGGGAGGACCCGGGCGTCGGCGGTGGGGACATGGGTGTGGGTGCCGACCACCGCGGTCACGCGCCCGTCGAGGTACCAGCCCATGCCCACCTTCTCGCTCGTCGCCTCGGCGTGGACGTCGACGAGGATGTGGTCGGCTTTGCCTTCCAGGGCGCCGAGCGCGTTCTCGATCACCGAGAAGGCGGGGAGGTTGGCGTTCATGTAGAGGTTGCCGGAGATCGAGACCACGCCGAGGCGGACGCCGTCGCGCTCGACCGTGCACCAGCCGTGCCCGGGCTGGCTGTGGAGGAAGTTGGCGGGGCGCAGGATCCGGGGCTCGGCGTCGAGATAGGGATACACCTCACGGTGTCGGTAGGTGTGATTGCCGAGCGTGATCACGTCGACGCCTGAGGAGAACAGCTCCTTGGCGTTCTTGGGCGTGATGCCGAGGCCGCCGGCGATGTTCTCGCCGTTGACGACGACGAAGTCGGGAGCCAGGCGCTCGCGCAGGACGGGGAGGAGGGTGAGCAGGGTACGCCTGCCGATTCCCCCGACGACATCGCCTACGAAGAGGATGCTGACGGGTCGGATTGTTGCGGTGGGGGGCACTAAGGGGGCCATACTTTCAAATGGTCAGATGAGTTGGAGAGCGACCGATATACGGAAGGTGCTTGGACAACGTCTCCGCGGCGCCCGTTCGCGCGAATCCCCACCCCGACCCGAGGCCGCCCCCGCGCCCATGCCGGTGCCGCCAGTCGTCGTTCCCCGCTGGATCCAGCTCGTCCTCCTGCCGCTCGCCATCCTCGGCCTGTGGGAGCTCGTGCGCGCCACCGGCCCGGTGCTCCTGATCCTCATCTTCGCGGGCGTGGTCGCCCTCATCCTCAACCCACCGATCAAGGCCCTCGAGCGGCGTGGGGTGCCACGCCCGCTCGGAATCCCGCTCATGTACCTGTCCGTGCTCGGCCTCTTCGTTGTGGTCGGGGTCGGCCTCTCGAATCCGGTCGCCACGCAGGTCAGCCACTTCCAGAACGACCTCCCCTCGATCGTCCACAACGCCAATCGTGAGCTCGGGAACCTCCAGACCTGGCTCGACCACCGCGGGATCCACATTCACATCCAGAAGCAGGGTCAGACCGCGCTCCAGACGCTGGCCAAGGGCATCGGGAAGCGCTCCGGGGACATCGTCTCGTTCTCGACCAACCTGCTCCAGAAGCTCGCCGCCATCTCCTTCGGGCTCGTGCTCTCGCTCGTGCTCTCGATCTACATGCTCGTCTACTCCGAGACGATCGGGAAGCTCGTGCGACGGGTGATGCCGCCCGGCGACGGGACGCGCGAGGACGACTTTCCCTACCGGGTCCAGCGCGCCGTGCTCGGTTATGTCCGCGGCCAGCTCACCTTCAGCCTGCTCATGGGCACGAGCGCCGCCGTCGCTCTGTGGATCTTCGGGGTGATCGGGATCTTCCCGGCCGGCCAGCACTACGCCGTGTTCTTCGGGGGCTTCTACGGCCTGATGGAGCTCATCCCCTACGTCGGGCCCTTCCTCGGCGCCCTCCC
>DASZMD010000298.1:0-1871 GCA_035551955.1 Solirubrobacteraceae bacterium
TCCAGACGCGTAGCTGGAAGTTGTCATCATCCGCCGGCTCCGCGCGGACGATACCGGACAGGGCGTCGGCGCGCGCGGCCAGCCCGGAGAGACCGGACCCGCGGCCGGGTATCCCGTTCGCCCCGTCGTTGGTGATCTCAAAGCGCACCCCCGCGTCTTTCGGGGTAAGGACGAGGGTGTGCGACACATTCGTAGGGGTCCCACATCTGTGCTGGTTATGATGGAAGTCTGGTTGTAACAGTTACAACCAGATGGGGGTGCCCATGTCCGAGCCGTCGCTCCCGGAGCTGGAGGCCGAGCGGGACCGGCTGTATGCCCAGCTCAGTGCTGTCGGGGACTTCCGGCGGGGGTCGGTGAGCGAGAACTACCGGAAGTGCGGGAAGCCGAACTGCGCTTGCGCGGCGCCGGATCACCCGGGCCACGGCCCCCGCTTGCTGTGGACCCGGTCGGAAGGCCGCCAGAAGAGGGTCGGCCGGCAGCTCGCGGCCGGGGAGGCGGAGAAGGTGCGCCGCGAGATCGCGCGGCACGCGGAGTTCGCGGCGGCGGTGGAGCGGATCATCGAGGTGAACGAGGCGATCTGCGAGGCCCGCCCGGCGGCAGGCGAAGCCGCCGGCGACGGCCCCTCCGGGACGGGAGGGGAAAAAGGGGGCTCTGGGAGGCGCTCGCGCGGGAGAAGGCAGCCGAGGTAGGGAGGCTGGCGTCCGAGGCCGCCAGGGCGCTGGGCTGCGAGGACGGCCTGCAGGCGGCGGAAGCGGTCCTGCGGGCCGGGCTGCTGAAGCTCGGCGGCGGGGTGCTCGGGGAGGCGCTGTCGGCCGACCCCGGCTACCGGGGTCCTCGCGTGGACTGCGAGCACGGCCACGGGGCCGTGTTCGCCGGCTACCGGGCGAAAGTCATCGACACGGTGCTCGGGCCGGTCACTCTCCGGCGGGCCTGGTACCACTGCGCCCGCTGCGAGCACGGCCTTGCCCCCAGGGACGCCGAACTCGGGGTAGCCGGGGCCTCGATGTCGCCGGGGCTGCGGGCCATGAGCGACAAGGCCGCGGCCGCGGTGCCGTTCGCGCCGGCGGCCGGCCTGCTGGCGGACCTGGCCGGGGTCCGCCTGACCGTCAAGCGCGTCGAGCGGTCCGCCGAGGCCAGCGGCGCCGCCCAGGCCGCCGCGTCGCGCTCCCGGGCCGGGCTCATCGCCGGGCACAAGCTCGTCCCGATGCCCCCGGACCCGCTGCCGGACAAGCTCTACATCGTCATCGACGGCACCGGCGTCCCCGTGACCTCGAAGGAGACCGCAGGCCGGGAAGGCAAGGGCGAGGACGGCCGGGCCCGCACCCGCGAGGTCAAGATGGGCGTCTTCTTCACCCAGGACGAGCTGGACGCCGACGGCTACCCGGTCAGGGACAGGGCCTCCTCCAGCTACATCGCCACCTTCGAGCCCGCCGCCGCATTCCAGCGCCTGGTGCGGGCCGAGGGCATCCGCCGCGGCGCCGGCCACGTCCGCCAGCTCACCGTCCTCGGCGACGGCGCCGCCTGGATCTGGAACCTCGCCGCCGCCACGTTCCCCGAGGCCACGCACATCGTCGACCTCTACCACGCCCGCGAGCACCTCCACAGCCTGACCCGCTCCCTGGAATTCATGCTGCTCGACCACAAGGACGAGTGGCTCGCCGCCCGCCTGGAAGACCTCGACTACGGCGACATCGACGGCATCGAGGCGGCCGTCCGCGAGTACCCCCTGGACGGAACCAAGAAAGACGAGGCCGAGAAGGAACTCGGCTACTTCCTCAACAACGCCCCCCGCATGCGCTACCACTGGTTCCGCTCACGCGGCCTGTTCGTCGGCTCCGGCGTCGTCGAGGCCGGCTGCAAATCCGTCATCG
>DASZMD010000299.1:0-4592 GCA_035551955.1 Solirubrobacteraceae bacterium
GCGAGGGCTTCCTCGTTGTCGAGGTCGTAGCGGGCGAGGAGGCGCTCGACCCCGGGGCCGGTGACGCGGTAACTGCCATCGTCGCTGCGCTCGACGCGGAAGTTCCTCCCCGTCCGCGGGCGGAAGACCTGGTGCTCGGCGAGGTCCTCGAGCACGCGGGCGGCGTCGGCCGGCCCCGCCGCCCCGGCCACCGGCACGCGCCGGAGCAGCTCGCGCCCGAGCTCGTCGAGCCCGGCGCCGGTCACTGAGGAGGTCACGAGTACGGGGATCTCCGGGCCGACGCGCGAGCGCCATTGCCCCGCCGCGGCGGCGGCCGCCTCGTCCCCGATCAGGTCGGCCTTCGAGAGCACAAGCAGGCGAGGGAGCGCGACGAGGCGCTCGTCGTGCAACGCGAGCTCGCACTCCACGGTGGCGTAGTTCTCGACCGGGTCAGAGCCGTCGAGCGGAGCGGCGTCGAGGACGTGGACGAGCAGGCGGGTGCGCTCGACGTGGGCGAGGAATTCGTGCCCGAGACCGGCCCCCCCGCTCGCGCCCTCGATCAGCCCCGGGATGTCGGCCAGCACGAGCTGGCGGTCCTCGCCTTGCAAGGTCCCGAGCACGGGCTCCAAGGTCGTAAACGGATAGCCCGCCACCTTCGGGCTCGCCCGGGTCAGCCGGGCCAGGAGCGAGGACTTGCCGGCGTTGGGCAGGCCGACCAGGCCGACGTCGGCGAGCAGTTTCAATTGAAGCGTGAGCCAGAACTCCTCGCCCGCGAGTCCCCGCTCGGCGAATCGGGGGGTCTGGTGGGTGGCGGTGGCGAAGCGCTTATTGCCGCGGCCGCCGCTGCCCCCGCGCGCCACCGTGGCCCGCTGTCCGGGGACGAGGAGGTCATAGCGGATGCCGTCCTCCTCGCGCACCACCTCGGTGCCCGGCGGGAGACGGATCTCGAGCGTCTCGCCGTCGGCTCCATGGCGCAGCGCGCCGGAGCCGGGTCCCCCACGCTGGGCCTTGAAGATCGAGCGCCGGCGGAAGGCCTGGAGATCGCGCAGCGAGTCGTCGCATACGAGGACCACGTCTGCCCCACGCCCGCCGTCGCCGCCGTCCGGCCCGCCGCGCGGGACATGGGCCTCACGACGGAAGCTCAGGCAGCCGTCGCCGCCGGCGCCGGCCAGGAGATGAATGCGCGCGTGATCACTGAGCATGTGATCATCCTGGCAGCTGGATGACTCCCGCCGCCGCCATAATGCAAGCCAGGATGGCGAGCGGCGGCCACAGCGGGAGCGATCCCGTTTTCCTGATCACGGGCGCCTCGAGCGGGATCGGCGCGGCGACGGCGCGCGCTGCCGCCGAGAGCGGCTACCGGGTCGTGCTCGCCGCGCGCAGCGAGGACCGCATCAACAGCCTCGCCGAGGAGCTCGGCGGTCCCGACCGGGCCCTGGCGGTGCGCTGTGACGTGACCGAGTGGGATCACCAGCAGGCGATGGTGACGACGGCGCTCGACCACTTCGGGCGCCTCGACGTCGCCTTCGCCAACGCCGGCTTCGGCGCCGCACGGGGTTTCCTCGAGGAATCGCCCGAGCACTGGCGCTCGATGGTGCTGACCAACGTCTACGGGGCCGCGCTGACCATCCGGGCGACGATCCCCGCCCTCAAGGAGTCCCAGGGACACCTGCTCCTGACCGGGTCGGTCGCCGGGCGGCGCGCGCTGCCGGGCTCGCTCTACTCCGCGACCAAGTGGGCGGTGACGGCAATGGGCGAGTCCGCCCGCCAGGAGCTGGGCGGGACCGGGGTGCGGGTCTCGCTGATCGAGCCGGGGATGGTCGACACGCCGTTCTTCGACAACCCGGGCGAGGGGCGCCTGGAGCCGGAGGACATCGCGCGGGTCGTCATCTTCGCGGTGACCCAGCCCCCGCGCGTCGACATCAACGAGATCGTCGTTAGGCCCACGGCCCAGGAGGGCTGATGGGCGACCGCGGCCGGCTCCTTGCCGCCATCTTCGCCGGCGGCATGGTCGGCGCCGCGATCCGCACGGGGCTCGTCGAGCTCGCACCCACCCGAGTGGGAAGCTGGCCGTGGACGACGTTCGCGGTCAACGTCCTCGGCTGCCTGCTCCTCGGTTACTTCGTCACCCGCCTGCAGGAGCGGCTCCCCATCACCGCTTACCAGCACCCGTTCCTAGGCACCGGGCTGTGCGGGGCGCTCACCACCTTCGCGACGATGCAGCTCGAGCTCCTGCGCATGCTCGACCGCGGGGACCTGCTCCTGGCCGCCGCCTACGCCGCGGGGAGCGTGCTCGCCGGTTTCGTGGGCATCATGCTGGGGACCGCGGTGGTGCGCCGCGCCCGCCTGACGTGGTGACCGCCCTGCTCGTGGTGCTGTGCGGCGGCATCGGCGCCGCCGCCCGCTTCCTCGCCGACGGGGTGGTGGAGGCGCCGTTCACGGGCGAGTACCCGCTCGGGACGCTGGTGGTGAACCTCACCGGCTCGTTCCTCCTCGGCCTCGTCTTGGGCCTGGGGGTGAGCCACCGCGTGCAGCTGCTCGTGGGCACCGCGACCCTGGGCTCGTACACGACGTTCTCGACGTGGATGCTCGAGACCCATCGCTCGGCCCAGGACGGGGAGCCGGGTCTGGCGTGGCGCTCGGTGATCATCGCCCTGGTCGCCGGCCTCGCCGCCGTGTGGCTCGGGCGGGTGGTCGGACGCGCGGTTTAGGGGACCGGGCCCGGTCGTAGCATTTCGCGCACCGACATGCAATCCGGGAGGTGGTCCGTCGTGCAGGCCTGGCTGGAGGACTTCAAGAAGTTCCTGATGCAGGGGGACCTGGTGATGCTGGCGGTTGCCTTCGTCATCGGGGCCGCGTTCGCCACCGTGGTCAAAGCGCTCGTCGGCGACATCATCACCCCGATCATCGCGATGATCTTCGGGAAGCCCGACTTCGGCAGCCTGTCCTTCACCATCAACTCGAGCCATTTCGCCTACGGCGACTTCATCAACGCGGCCTTCGCCTTCGTGGCCACCGCGGCCGCGGTGTACTTCTTCGTGGTCAAGCCCTACGAGGCGCTCAAGGCGCGCCGGGCCCAGGGCGCGGACCCCGAGGTCAAGCCATGCCCGGAGTGCACGAGCGAGATCCCGATCAAGGCGCGCCGCTGCCCGCAGTGCACCGCGCAGCTGGCGATCTAGCTATTCGTCGGAGGCGATCGAGATCACGCGGCCGCGGCGGCCGGTGGTGAACTGCACGGTGCCGGCGGCCTTGGCGAAGATCGTGTCGTCCTTGCCGAGGCCGACGCCCTCGCCGGGACGGAAACGCGTGCCGCGCTGGCGGACGATGATCTCGCCGCCGGTCACCTTCTGACCGGCGAAGACCTTCACGCCGAGGCGCTGGGCATTGGAATCGCGGCCGTTCCGGCTCGAGCCGAGGCCTTTCTTATGAGCCATCTGAAGTCTCCTCTGCGGGGGCGGGCTCCGGCGCGGCGGCCGCGGCGCGAGCCCGCGTGCGCGCCGGTGCCGATTTCGCAATGCCGGTCACGCGGACGCGGGTGAGCTCCTGGCGGTGGCCGGTGCGGCGCTTGTAGCCGCGCTTGGGCTTGAACTTGACGATGCGGAGCTTGGGACCGCGCTCGTGGGCGACCACGGTCGCCGAGACGGTGACGTTGGCGAGATCCTCGCCGTCGAGGACGTCGTCGCCGTCGACGTAGAGCAGGGGCTGGAGGGTGACGTCCGCTCCCTCCCCCGCGGGCAGGCGCTCGACGAGCAGGGTCTGGCCCTCCTCGACGCGGTACTGCTTTCCACCGGTTTTGATGATCGTGTACATGGCTATTCGGATGCGGCCGGCGTGGTTTCCGCCCTGGCACCAGAACGGCGCCGTCCGCCTCTGCGGCCACGGCGCCGAGGCTTCGATTCTACGCCATCGCCATCGCCGCCGCCATCGCCGCCGCCGTGCTCGGGCGGTCCGCCGTCGGTCGCCTCCGCGATCTCTCCGACGAGCGAGGCGACCGCCGCGGTGCGCCCGACCTCGTCGATGCGGACGAGCAGCTTCCGGCCCACGTGACGGCCGCCGCCCTTGACGGAGATGATGTACCCGTCGACCTTGGCGACCGCGTCGCCGGGGCTGTACATGTGCGGCTCGACCACCTCGACGTAGACCTCCTCGCCCTCCCGGAAGGGGAGCGCGCGCTCGAGCACCTGCTCGCGGTCGGCCTCCATCAGGACCGCGAAGTGCTCGAGCGGCAGGCCCTCGGAGCCCTCGAAGTGGAACCACTTGCCGGTGTCGGATTCGATCGCTCGCAGAGCGCGCGCGTCGTGGCCGGTGAACTCCTGGCTGACCCGTGGATTCATCTGAATCAGCAGCGCCTCGGCCTCCACATGCGTGGCGAGCTCGCGCATGCGGCGCTCGAACTCGATCGCGATCGTCTCCTCGGACTTGATCACGCCCTCGCCGTGGCACGTCGGGCAGGGCCGCGTCATGATCTCGCGCACGCCCTCGGTGACGTTCTGGCGGGTCATCTCCACCAGACCGAGGGGTGAGATCTCGACCACGAAGGTCTTGGTCCGGTCCTCGTCGAGCGCCTTGCGCAGCGTCTTCAGCACGGCCTCGCGGTTGCGGGCCCGCGCCAT
>DASZMD010000300.1:0-11000 GCA_035551955.1 Solirubrobacteraceae bacterium
ACCACCAGCAGTACCTGCATAAGGTCCCGAACGGCTACTGCGGACTCGGCGGCACCGGCGTGAGCTGCCCCGTGGGGCTGGCAGCCGCGGGCTCAACGCCGCCGGCGGGCTAACCCCCGGCGACAGCGGGCAGGATCGTCACCTCGTCGCCGTCGGCGACCGGGGTGTCGAGCCCGTCGAGGAAGCGGATGTCGTCACCGCCGACGTAGACGTTGACGAACCGCCTGAGGCCGCCGTCCTCGGCGATCCGGCTGCGGAGCTCGCCGTAGCGGGAGTAGAGCGCGTCGAGCACCTCCCCCACCGTCTCGCCCTCGACGCTGGTCGAGGACTCGCCGTCCGTCGCCGCCCGGAGCTGGGTCGGGATCTTCACGGTGACGGCCATCAGGCCGCCACTGTACTGCTCTCGCAGGCCGCATCGAAGGCGGCGACCGAGGGCTCGATCTCCATCGTCGAGAAGGTGCCCCGGACGCAGTCGAGCGTCTTCAGGCCCTCGCCGGTGATGTAGGCGACGACGGTCTCGCCGGGATCGATGTCGCCCCGCTCGGCCAGCTTGGCCAGCACCGCGACGGTCACCCCTCCCGCGGTCTCGGTGAAGATGCCGGTGGTCTCGGCCAGGAGCTTGATCCCCGCGCGGATCTCGTCGTCGGACACCGAGTCGATCGAGCCGCCGGTGCGACGGGCGAGGTCGAGGGCGTACGGCCCGTCGGCGGGGTTGCCGATGGCCAGCGACTTGGCGATCGTGTCCGGCTTGACGGGGCGGCAGACGTCATGTCCGCCCTCGAAGGCGGTGGCCACGGGAGAGCACCCAGCGGCCTGGGCGCCGTTCATGGTCGGGACCTCGCCCGAGACAAGGCCGGCGTCGATCCACTCCTCGAACCCGCGCGCGAGCTTGGTGAACAGCGACCCCGAGGCGATCGGGCTCACGACCCGGTCGGGGAGCTGCCAGCCGAGCTGCTCGACGGTCTCGAAGGCCAGGGTCTTCGATCCCTCGGCGTAGTAGGGGCGCATGTTGATGTTCACGAAGGCCCATTCGTGCTCGCCCGAGAGCTCGGTGCACAGCCGGTTGACGTCGTCGTAGTTGCCGTTCACCGCCACCAGATGGGTGCCGTACACGCCGGTGGCGAGGACCTTCTGCTCCTCGAGGTTGGAGGGGATGAAAACGTAGGACTCCAGTCCCGCGGCGGCCGCGTGCGCCGCCACCGCGTTGGCGAGGTTGCCCGTCGAGGCGCACGCCAGGGTCTCGTACCCGAGCTCCCGGGCGCGAGCGAGGGCGACGGCCACAACCCGGTCCTTGAACGAGTGGGTCGGGTTGGCGGCGTCGTTCTTGATCCACACCTCGCGCAGGCCGAGGCGCTCGGCCAGACGCTCGGCGCGGAGGAGCGGCGTCCACCCCGCGGGGAGCGTCCCCCGGGGAGGGGCGGCGAGCGGGAGGAAGTCGGCGTAGCGCCAGATCGAGTGCGGTCCGGCCTGGATCCGCCGGCGCAGCGCCGCCGGATCAACGCCCGATCGGGGCGCATAGAGGACTTCGAGGGGCCCGAAGCACTGCTCGCACACGTAGCGCGCGTCGAGCGGATACGGGGTCTTGCATTCTTTACAGCGAAGAGACTCGGGCGGCATATGTGAAAAACCTCCGCCGGGGTCTGTGGTCGGAGGTCCATGAGAAACCGCCTATTCCACATCTCCCAGGCCTTGTTGTTGGAGCCTGATGGAATTGGCACCGTTCCCATACGGGGCGGTTGCCGGGGTTTCGTAGGGCCAGTCCCTCCACCCCTCTGGATGCGTACTGCTATGTGAACGTCAGTATACCGGTGGCCCCAACCGGGCGGCAAGTGCTCACGTGCGTAACGACGCGCGAGCGCCGGTGTTAGCAGGGCAGGCCATGTCGATCGCGCCCACCGACCCGCTCGAGCGCCTTGCGGAATCGCTCGACGCCCGCGCGCCGAGCAAACGGATGCTGATGATCGTCAATCCGTACGCGACCACGGTCTCGGACCGGCTGAAGAACCTCGTCGTCTATGCCTTGCGCGGCCGGTACGAGGTCGACGCGATCGACACCGAGGCGAAGGACCACGCCACCGAGCTGTGCCGAGAGGCGGCGCGCGAGGGCTACGACGTCGTCGTCGCCTTCGGCGGCGACGGCACCGTCAATGAGGCGGCCAACGGCCTGGCCGGCTCCAATACCCCGCTCACGTGTCTCCCCGGCGGGCGCACGAATGTCTACTGCCGGATGCTGGGCATCCCCACCGAGGTCGTCGATGCCACCGAGCATCTGCTCCACCTCGCCGACGACTGGCGCCCCCGCCGGGTCGACCTCGCCCGGGTCAACGACCGCCACTTCCTCTTCTCCGCGGGGGTCGGCCTCGACGCGAGCGTCGTCGAGCGGGTCGACGCCCACCCCCGCCTCAAGGCGCGTTACGGCGAGTGGTACTACACGGCCGTGAGCATCCGGACCTTCACCCGGAGCTATCTCTTCCGCCCGCCTCGGTTCGAGGCGACCCTGGACACCGAGACGGTGAACGGCGTCACCGTGATCGTCCAGAACGGGACGCCCTACACCTATTTCCGCGACCTCCCCGTCAACATGGGCGAGGGCGCCGAACTCACGAGCGGCGACCTCGCCGGAGTGGTGCTCGAGCGCGCGAGCGCGATCGACATCCCCACCGTGATCTGGCGGGCCCTGTCGCAGCGTGCCCGCCTCGCCCGCCACCGCCGGGTGCACGCCTTCAGCGGCGTGCCCGGCCTGCGGGTCCGCTCGCTCGACGGGCGCCTGCTCCCGCTCCAGGTCGACGGCGACTACATCGGCGCCGTTCCCGAGGCGACGTTCGGGCTCACCCCGGGCGGAATCGCCGTCGTCGCTTAGCGTCGATTTTCATTGTTTTCGCGGGCGGGGGGTGAAACTGCGGTCGCTCGCGGCTCTGGGGAGCATGACCGAGCGAGCGACCGGCCCGGCGCGGCAGGTGACCGAACGCGACGGCCGCATCCTCGGGTTCATCGCCGAGCACCGGATCGTCCTTGTCGCCCACGTGCAGGCACTGCTCGAGGTCAGCGATACCGTCGCCTACCGTCGCCTCCGCGCACTCGCCACCGGCGGTCTGCTCTCGCACGAGCAGGTCCTCCACCGGCAGCCGGGCTGGTACCAGATCACCCGCACCGGCCTGGGCATGATCGGCAGCGACCTCCCGCCCCCGCGCCGCGATCTCAGCTGCTACCGCCACGACATCGGCGTCGCCTGGGTCTGGCTGGCGAGTTCGCGCGGGGCGTTCGGGGATGTCGAGCGGATGGTGTCCGAACGCGAGATGCGCTCGCGGGACGGGGCCCGGCTCGCCGCCGGCGGGGGCGGCACCCCGTTCGGCGTGCCCCTGGGCGGCGTCGGTCCCCGCGGTCGGCCCCGCCTGCACTACCCCGATCTCCTGCTCGTCGGGCCGGGCGGTGAGCGCGTGGCCGTCGAGCTCGAGCTTTCGGCCAAGGGCGGCCGCCGGCTCGAGACGATCATCGCCGGATACGGCGCCGAGCCGGGCATCGCCGCCGTCCTCTACCTGACCGATAAGCCGGGCATCGCGCGCGAAGTGCGCAGCGCGGCGGCCAGGCTCGGGATCTCCGATCTCGTCCGCGTCCGGGCGGTGGCCTGGCCCGCGGCGGCTGGGGCGCCCCAGGCGCGGGAGCGGGAGCAGGAGCGGGCGCGCGGGGGCGCCCGTCGGGGCGACGAGCGCGGGGCGCTGGCGCGGTGAGCCCACGCCCCCGCCATGGGCGCTACCCGCCCTACGCCGTGCTGGCCGCCTTCGTGGTGCTGCTGCTCTCGCCGACGGTGATCGCTGCGGCTGCCCTGGCGGCGGCGGCGATCGGGACGGCGATCCTCGATCACGTCCGCGACCGCGGTCGCACCGCGGCGGACCGTCCGGACCGGCAGGCCGGCGCGTCGACGGTGCTCGGGACGACGGAGGCGGGACGCCCCTTCCGCCTCAGCGATCATCAGCTCTCGGCGCACACGCTGATCCTTGGCGCGAGCGGCGCCGGGAAGTCGAACACCCTGCTCACCATCGTCGGTGATCATGTCGCCCGCGGGCGCGGGGCGGTGGTCATCGACATGAAGGGCTCTCGCGCCTTCGCTGGCCAGCTCGAGGCGGCGGCGCAGCGCGCCGGCCGCCCCTTTCGCCTCTGGAGCCTCGACGGACCCGGGCATTGGAACCCGCTCGCCAGGGGAAACCCCTCCGAGCTCAAGGACCGGCTGATCTCCGCCGAGCGGTGGACCGAGCCCCATTACCAGCTCGCCGCCGAGCGCTACGTGCAGACGGTGCTCCAGGTCTGGGCCGAAGCGCGGCCGGACCGGCCGGCGACCCTTGCTGACGTCGTCACGCTGATGGATCAGCGGCGCCTGTCGGTCATGATCCGCGAGGTCCCGCGACCGCTCGCGCGGCGCGTGCAGGACTATCTCGCCGCGCTCACCCCCGATCAGGTGAGCGCGGTGCGGGGGCTCGAGACCCGGTTGGCGATCATCGCCGAGTCGCACGCCGGCACCTATCTGCAGCCGGCGGGAGCGGGCACGATCGACCTCCAGGCGGCCATGGACGATCGCGAGGTCGTGCTCTTCAGCCTCAACTCGAGCCGATATGGGCAGCTCGCCGCCCACGTCGGCGCGCTCGTGGCCCAGGACCTCAATGCCGCCATGGGCAGCCGCCTCGAGCACGGCGGCCCGGCCGAGCCCGTGATGATCGGCGTCGACGAGCTGTCGGCCCTCGGGGCCGAGCATGTGCTCAACCTCGTGGCCCGCGGGCGGGAGGCGAGGTTTCCCGTCGTCGCCGCCACCCAGGAGCTCGCGGACATCGGGCGCGTGGCGCGTGGTCTAGCCGACCAGCTGCTCGGGATCCCCGGCATCAAGATCGCCCATCGCCAGGACCTCCCCGAGTCGGCCAAGATGCTCGCCGAGGTCGCCGGCACCGAGCGGGGGTGGGAGCAGACTTACCACACCGACCGCCGCGCGCTGCTCCCCGACCGCGACACCGGCCGCGGGACCCGGCGTCAGGTCGAGCGCTACCGGGTCGAGCCCGAGACGATCAAGACCCTGGGCCCCGGCGAGGCCGTCGTCATCACCAAGATCCCCACCTCGTCGGTGCAGAAGGTCACGGTCCGCCCGCCGCCCCGGCGCGCCCAGCTGGAGCGCGAGTGAGGACTACGCGCCCCCGAGGCCGGCAGCCCGCCCGCTCGCCACCACCTTCGTCGCCTGCTTGCGCATCGCCTCGTCGATCATCTGGCCCTCGAGGAGCACGGCGCCGCGGCCGTCGGCCTGCTCGGCGCGCTCGAGCTCGGCGAGCACGGCGGAGGCCTGCTCGAACTCGGCGGGGGTGGGTGAGAAGACCTCGTTGAGGGAGGCGATCTGACTGGGATGGAGAGCCCACTTGCCGTCATAGCCAAAGCTGCGCGCTCGCTCGGCGCGGATCCGCAGGCCTTCGAGATCGCCGATCTCGAAGTAGGGTCCGTCGATCGCCAGCGCGCCCGCGTCGCGGGCGGCGATGAGCACGCTCTGGAGCACGTGGTGCCAGTGGTCGGCCGGCTCCTCGCCGGCCTCGCGCATCGGGTGCCCGAGCGAGGCGGCGAGATCGGCGTAGCCGACGATCAGGGCCTCTACGCGGTCGCTGGCGCGGGCGCTGTCGTGGATCCGTCGCAGACCCGTCGCCGTCTCGATCAGGAGCTCGAGCCCGACCCGCTGCGTCCGCCCGGACTCCTGCTCCACCAGTCCCGCCAGGCGGGCCACGAACTCGACGTCTTCGCTCCCCTCGACCTTGGGGACGACGAAGGCCGCCAGTCGCTCGCCCGCGCCCTCGATGAGCTCGATGACGTCGCGGTGGCACCACGGGCTCGTGGTCGCGTTGATCCGCACCGCCACCGTGCCCGCGCTCCACGCGCCGGCGCGGAGGGCTTCGCACACCTGGGCGCGCGCCTGCGCCTTGAGTTCGGCGGGAACGGAATCCTCGAGATCGATGATGACCTCGTCGGCCTCCAGGGCGCGCGCCTTGGCGAGCATCCTCTCCGATACCCCTGGCACCGAGAGGCAGGAGCGCCGAGCCCGCATCCCATGATCATATAGAGACAACGCACAGCGACATCCGCACTGCAATGGGCTAGGCTAATCGCCAATGCTGCAAGCGCCGGAGCGAATTCGGGTCGGGGGCCCCTACTTCGAGGAGTTCGCGCCGGGCCAGGTATTCGATGACGCCCCCGCGCTCACGCTCACCGCTGGGCATGCCGCCCTGCACCAGGCGCTGACCGGCGACCGCCTGCGCCTCGCCCTCGACGGTGAGCTCAGCCGCTCGGTCACCGGCCGCGACGCCGGGCTCGCGCATCCCAACCTGGTGTGCGACGTGGCCATCGGGCAGTCGACGGGGCCGACCCAGCGCGTGCTCGGCAATCTCTTCTACCGCGGGCTCGTGCTCCTCAGCCCGGTGTTCGTCGGTGACACCCTGCGCACGACCACCGAGGTCGTGGGTCTGCGGCAGAACCGCGCGCGCGAGGGTCGCGCGGGCTCGGGGCTCGTTGTCCTGCGCATCAAGACCGTCAACCAGCGCGGCGAGCCGGTTCTCGACTTCTGGCGCTGCCCGATGATCCCCCTGCGCTCCCCGGACTCGCAGACCGGTCACGCCGACAGCTTCGATCACATCCCCCAGGACCTCGACATGAGCGAGGTCCGCGCCGCCGTCCCCGCCGACTGGCGGCTCGAGCGCCTGCGCGAGCAGGTGTCCGGGGAGTACTTCGCCGACCTCGCCGCGGCGACGGTGTGGGAGATCGAGGGCCGCGACACGGTCACGGCCGCCCCCGAGCTCGTGCGCCTCACCCTGAACCTCGCCTACGCCCACTCCGACGCAGGCGCCACCGCCCGCGGCCGCCGCCTCGTGTACGGCGGGCACACCATCTCGCTCGCCGCCTCCCACGCCACCCGGGCGCTCCCCAACCTGGCCTCGATCATCGCCTGGCAGGGATGCGATCACCTGGCGCCGGTGTTCGAGGGCGATGTCCTCGGGACCGAGCTCACCCTGGAGGGCAAGCATCCGCTCGCCGACGGCGGCCTCCTCGACCTCCACGCGGTGGTGTTCGCCGACCGCGCCGACGGGAGCGCCGAGCACGAGCCGGTGCTCGACTGGCGCTTCGTGGGGCTGATGCCATGACCGGGATCCTCTCGGGAATGCGCGTCGTCGAGGGGTCGGCCTTCGTCGCCGCGCCATTGGGAGGGATGACGCTCGCCCAGCTCGGCGCCGACGTGATCCGCTTCGACCCCGTCGGAGGCGGCCTCGACTACACCCGGTGGCCGATCACCGACGAGGGCAAGAGCCTGTTCTGGGCGGGCCTGAACAAGGGCAAGCGCTCGATCCAGATCGACCTCGGGACCGGCCGCGGTCGCGAGCTCATCGCCGAGCTGGTGACCGCGCCCGGCGAGGACGGAGGCCTCTTTCTCACCAACTTCCCCCTGCGCGGCTGGCTCGACCAGTCCGCCCTCACCGCCCGCCGACCCGATCTCATCACCGTGAACATCACCGGTAACCACGACGGCTCCTCCGCCGTCGACTACACGGTGAACCCGGCCACCGGCTTCCCGTGGGCGACGGGGCCGCGCCACGTCGCCGTTCCCTTCAACCACCTCCTCCCCGCGTGGGACGCCATCACCGGCACGCTGGCGGCGACGGGACTGCTGGCGGCCGAGCGCCACCGCCGGCTCACCGGCGCGGGGCAGGTCGTCAAGGTCGCGCTCTCCGACGTCGCGCTGGCCATGGTCGGCAACCTCGGCAAGATCGCCGAGGCCCAGATCAACCAGCGCGAGCGCCCCAAGGACGGCAACTACCTCTACGGAGCCTTCGGCCGCGACTTCATCACCAAGGACGCGCGCCGGATCATGGTTGTCGCCCTGACCCTCCGTCAGTGGCAGAACCTGGTCAAGGCCACCGGCCTGGCCGAGGCCTTCACCACGTGCGAGAAGATGCTCGGCGTCGACCTGACCAAGGAGGGCGACCGCTTCCAGGCCCGCGAGGTCATCGGCGCGATCCTCAAGCCGTGGACCATCTCCCGCACCCTCGAGGAGATCGGCACCATCTTCGACGCCCACGACGTCTGCTGGGGTCCGTACTGGACGTTCCTCGAGCTCGTCGAGAACGACGAACGCTGCTCGCCCGCGAACCCGATGTTCGAGGAGGTCGAGCAGCCCGGCATCGGGACCTACCTGATGCCGGGGAGCCCGCTCAACTTCGAAGCCTGCGAGCGGCTGCCCCCGCGTCGCGCGCCGCTCCTCGGCGAGCACACCGACGAGGTCCTCGCCGACGTCCTCGGCCTCACCGACGCCGAGATCGGCCGCCTGTACGACGACGGAATCGTCGGCGGGCCGGTGCCCGTGAGCTGAACACCGGCCCGTCGGATCTCAGATCTTGAACGCCTTCTTGGCCGGGGTGGGGTCGACACCGGCGGCGTTGACGGCACGGACGTAGAAGGCGTAGTGCCCGTGTGCCAGGTGCTGATAGTGCTTGGGCGAGCTGCATCCCCTGAACACCACCTTGGCCTTCTTGTGGTGCTTCGTGGGCTGCTTGACGAGCGCGCACTGGAAGCCCGTCGCCGTCCCGACGGCCCGGAACCTGAACGCGGCCGTCCGCTTCTTGGCGGAGATCGCCGACGACGTGATCCGGGTGTCCGGGCGCGGGATCTTCGCGAACGAGGCCGTCACGGCCCGGTTCGCGCTCATGGTCACGCTGCATGTGCTCGTCCCCGTGCACGCCCCCGACCAGCCCGCGAACTCGGAGCCGTGGGCGGGTTTCGCCGTGAGCGCCACCTCGGTGCCGAAGGGGAGGCTCGCCGAGCAGATCGGGCCGCAGTTGATCGCGCCCGGACTGCTGGTCACCGTCCCGCTGCCCGTCCCCGTCTTGGCTACAGCGAGAACCGCCGGTGCCGAAGCGACGGTGAGCGGCGCGCTCGTCTGGGCGGCCGAGCCGGCGCGGTTGGTCGCGGTCACCGCGCAGGTGTACTGACCCGCGGCGGCGGCCAGGTAGGAGGACGAGGTGGCGCCGGGAATGGCGCTGCCGTTGAGACTCCACTGGTAGGTGAAGCTCCGCGGGGCCCGGTAGAGGAAGGACTCGGGCACGTCACCGGCCCACGTTCCCTGTGAGCAGCTCAAGGTCGAGGGTGCCGTGGCGCCGCCGGACGCTGCCGGCACGCCCGCGCCGCTCGGCATCTCGAGCAGCGACGGATATGCGAGGCCGTTCGTGCTCGCGGCCCCGGTCGCGAGATTGACGGCGCTGCTGCCGTCGAGGTTGGCCGAGGACACCGTGGCGTTTCCGTAGTTGGCCCAGTACAGCTTCCCGGCCACCGGATCGATGGCGATCCCCATCGGCGAGGACACCGTCGTGCCCGTGACCGTGAGATTGCCGGCGCCGCCCGTGTTGTTCACGTTGGCAAAGGAGATCGAGTTGGCGCCCGAGTAGTTGGTCCAGTAGATCTTGCCGTTGGCGCTGTCGATCGCCAGGCCCGCCGGGCTCGTCGATGTCGCACCGGTGGTGGTCAGGTCGCCGCCCCCGCCGGTGTTGTTGAGGTTGGCGTAGGAGATCTTCGCGCCGGCGAAGTTGGTCCAGTAGACCTTGCCCGTCACCGGGTCGACGACCACCCCGGAGGGCCCAGTCACCGTCGCGCCGGTGGTATTGAGGTCTCCCCCGCCGCTCCCGTCGAGGTTGGCGTAGGAGATCTTGCTGGCGCCGAAGTTGGCCCAGTAGATTCTGCCCGCCGCCGGGTCGATGGCGACCCCCCACGGCTGGTTCAGGGCGGTCGCGCCGGTGGTATTCAGATCTCCTCCCCCGCTCCCGTCCAGGCTGGCGTAGGAGATGCTGTTGCCGGCGTAGTTCGCCCAGTAGATCCTGCCCGTCGCCGGGTCGATGGCCGTGCCCAAGGTCTCGCTCGTGCTCGCCCCCGGCGTCGCGAGATCCGCGCCGCCGCCGGTGCCGTCCAGATTGGCGAACGACACGGTACTGCCGCTGAACGTCGTCCAGTAGATGCTGTTGGCCGCGAAGGCACCAGGCGCGAGCCACAGCGCGGCGCCGGCGAGCAGCCCGGCTATGCCGACCACTCGGCGCCGGCGTTCGTGCCGCCGAGGCGGCGTTACATCAGTGATCTCGTGCGTTGCCCCAACATCCGGCATATCAATCTCGCTTTTCCTAGTGAACCGGCCGTATCGGTCAATATAGCCAGCCAGCGCCGGGCACGAGGCTTCGCGGGAGCTCGTGTCAGCCCCCTGACCTGACCTTCAGCTCGGTGGCCCGATCGCGATCAAAGGCCCATTCGAGCTGCAGTGAACGGGCTTTGTCCCCGGCGGCGCTCTGCTGTTTCTCAGCACGGTCGGGCAGGCCAGCGGCCCGGAGGAACTGGGCGTGGTGGTGCAGGTCGCGGATCACGAACACATCGGCGCCGGCGCGCTCCTCGCGCCGTACGGCATCGGCGAATATCCGATCCGCCGCATCGTCATCGCCGCAGAGCGCGGCGAGCCGGGCCAGCAGGTAGGCGACAGATCCTCCGTGTGAGGCGCCCCGAGCGGTCACGACCATGCGGGATGCGTGGGGCTCCAGCAGCGTTCGGAGTTCCCGCGCCCGCGCCGTGTCGTTGAGCAGAACGCAGGCTTCAACGGCCGACGCGAGCGCTGCCAGCCAGTTGACATCACGGGGCAGGGTGGAGAGTCCGCCTGCGACCGCCGCTTCGAAGTCTCGACGGGCCTGGTCGCACTCGCCCCGGGCCGCGCGCCACCACGCGAACGTGAACCGATAGGCCCGCCAGGCCGGACCGCTCTGCGCGCGCTCGGCCACGTCTACCTCGACTCCACCGGCGGCTGGATCGACCTCTCGCATCCGACCCTGAACCACCATCCGCAGGAGGTACTGCTCGGCGTAGAACACATCTGCGTTCGCGTCACCGGCTTGTCTGCCCAGCTCGCGAGCCCGCCGGGAGAGCTCGAAGCCGTCGGCGATCCTTCCCTCGAGCAGTGCCAG
>DASZMD010000301.1:0-2158 GCA_035551955.1 Solirubrobacteraceae bacterium
GCGGCGGCCTCCGGCGCGGACGCCAGCCGCCGCGCGGCGATGGCAACGGCGGTGTGGCTGTGATCGACGAGCACGAACCGGCGACCCTGTGCGGCACATACCGCTCCGAGTGTCCCAGACCCGGCGAAGAAATCGAGGCACCAGCCGCCAGGCCGCGAGGAGGCGGCGACGATCCGCCGCACGATGCCCTCTGGCTTCTGGGTCGGGTAACCGGTCTTCTCGCGGCCGTTGGTGGGGACGATGGTGTGCCACCACGTGTCGACGGGGAGCTTCCCGCGCCGCGCCTTCTCGGGGGTCACGAGGCCGGGGGCCATGTAGGGCTCACGCTCGACCGCCTCTGAGTCGAAGTGGTGGCGGCCTGCGGCGCGGCCGTAGACGAGGATAGTGTCATGCTTGGCGGGCCAGCGGCGCTTGGGCTTGCCGCCGAAGTCATAGGCCCACACGATCTCGTTGAGGAAGCAGTCGCGGCCGAAGATCTCGTCGAGCGCCAGCTTGCAGTAGTGCGCTTCGCGGTAGTCGAGGTGGAGGTAGAGCGTGCCATGGGGGGCGAGCAGCCGACGGGCGTGCTCGAGGCGGGGGACGATGAAGTCCAGGTACTCGCGCCGGTCGTCGTCGTAGCTCAGGTCCGCCAGCAGCCGCGTCCGGTAGCGGTGGCCGCCGAAGCCGACGCGTTCGCCCGCCGCCTCGTCACGCTCGGCCGACACGGTGCGCCGGCGCTGAACTCGGCCGGTGTTGAAGGGCGGGTCGATGTAGATGAGGTCGAAGCTCGCGTCGGGGAGCTTGGGGAGCACGGCGGCGTTGTCGGCATGGATGAGGAGATCCTCGGTCAGCTCGATGCTGTCGGCCGCCCCGACCTCGTGGGCGTGCATGAGGCGCATCACGAGGACAACGTAGCGGCGGCGGCGGTCATTGGTCGTTGCTGATCAGGGGCACGAAGCGAACGGGCTCGAGCATCTTCGCCTCGAGCCCCCGCTCGGTGCGCCGGATCAGGGTGAGGCGCTGGCCGTCGACGCCCACGGGCGCGACCAGGCGCCCGCCCGGGGCGAGCTGCTGCTCGAGCCGCGCCGGGACGCTTGCGCCGGCGGCCGCGGCCACGTTGATGGCGTCGTAGGGAGCTCGTTGGGGCAGGCCGGCCGCTCCGTCTCCCACCACCAAGTGGACGTTGTCGATTCCCAGTCCGCGGATCGCGCGCTCGGCCTCGGCGCTCAGCTCGGCATGGCGCTCGATCGTCCACACCTCGGCGGCCAGGCGCGCGAGGAGCGCAGCGTGGTACCCCGACCCGGTGCCGACGTCGAGCACGCGATCGTCGGGGCCGAGCTCGAGGAGCTCGAGCATCCGCGCCACCACCAGGGGCTGGGAGATCGTCTGCCCGCAGCCAATGGGCAGGGCGACGTTCTCGTAGGCGCGGGCGCGCTCGCCGGCGGGCACGAAGCGCTCGCGGGGTACCGAGGCGATCGCGCGCAGGACACGGTCGTCCTTGATCGCCGGGCGCAGAAGATCGGCGAGCGAGGACGCTTCTGTCATCTGTGTCCGCGGGTCAGCCGTCGTCGACGAGCCCGGCGAGGGGGCCGAGCAGGCGGCCGCTGCGCTGGGAGACGCCGGGCAGGGCGATCATGTTGTGTGTCGCCTCGCCACCGTCGCGTTCGCGCTGCAGCTGGTCGTGAGCGATCGGGATCCAGTGATCGTCGACCAGAGTGCGCGGGTCGCTCGCCCGCACCTGCTCGAGGTCGAGCTCGAGGTGCTCGGCCCACAGGCGCTCGCGGGTGTCGCGGGCCAGTTCGCCGTCGTCGGTGACGACGTTCATCTCCGTGTCGTTCATCAGCGAGTGGGCGTTGAGGTTGGCGCTCCCCACCGTGAGCCAGCGGTCATCGACAATGCCGACCTTGGCGTGGACGTAGAGCGGGTCGGTCCGGCTCCCGGTGCGCGAGCGCAGCGTCGCCGCCAGCAGCCTATCGCGGCCCTCGTCGGCGGCGATCAGGCGACCGAGCTGTCCCTTGGTGTCGTCCTGGCCGTTGTTGGCGCGGCGGGGCAGGACGACGACGAGGCGGAACTCGTCGGTGGGCGGGTTGCACAGCTTGTCGGCGAGGATGTTGACGATCTCCGGCGCCCACAGGAACTGGTTCTCCAGGTAGATGTACTGCCGGGCGCTGCGCAGCGC
>DASZMD010000302.1:0-3650 GCA_035551955.1 Solirubrobacteraceae bacterium
CCGACTGTGACGATGATGGTCGGCGGGATCGACAAGCAGATCTACCTGCCCTACCAGCTCGCTCAGAACCTGGGCTTCTACAAGAAGTACGGCGTCAACATGCAGCTCTCGACCGAGCAGAACGGTGGCGTCGGTGCCGAGACCGCGATGGCCTCGGGTCAGGTTGACATGGCCGGCGCGTGGTACGTGCACACGATCGACTTCCAGGAAAAGGGCAAGGACGTCATCAGCGTCGCGCAGCTGAGCGGCGCCCCCGGCGAGCGCGAGATGTGCGCCAAGGGGACGACGATCAGCTCGCCCGCCCAGTGGAAGGGCAAGACCGTCGGCGTCACCGACATTGGGTCGGGCACCGACGAGCTCACGCAGTACATGGCGCACCGCTCCGGGCTGAGCACACAGCAGTACAACCGCGCCGCGGTCGGTGCCGGCCCGACCTTCGTCGCCGCGCTCGAGCACCAGCGAATCGCGTGCGGGATGACCTCGCAGCCGACCGCGGGCGCCGTCCAGACGAAGGGGACCGGCTACACGGCCATGAACCTGGCGACGACGAGCGCGACGGAGAAGTGGCTCGGTGGCGCGTATCCGGCGGCCGGGGTGCTCGCCCAGGCCTCTTGGGTCAGCTCGCACCAGAAGGAGACCGAGGCCGTGGTCGACGCGCTGGTGGCGACGATGCACTGGATCGCCACCCATAGCGCGGCCCAGATCGCCGACGCGATGCCGCCGGCGTACGTCTCCAACGGCCTTACGACGAAGGCCGACTACATCAACGAGCTCGCCGGAGACAAGGGTCAGTTCCTGCCGGACGGGATGATGCCCGCCAGCGGACCGCCGACCGTGTACACGATCGAGAAGTACATCGGCAACGCCCCACACGCGATCAACCTCGCTGGCACGTACACCAACTCGTACGTCATCGCCGCGAACAAGCTCGAGGGATACACGAAGTAACAGCAGCCCCCAGCCCGGGACCGTCCGCACACACGCGGCGGTCCCGGGCACTCCCTGCCACGCAACTTACGGGACCACTCATGCAGACCCCCACAGTGACACTGACCAGCCAACTGCCGAGCGCCCACCCGAGGCCAGGACGATGAGCACCCACGCTTACCCCCACAACGGCAACGGCCACAGCAACGGCGACGGGCACCGGGCGAGCGGACCCTTGACCGGCATCCGCGTGCTCGACGTGAGCACCGTCTACGCCGCCCCGATCACCGCCATGATGCTCGGCGACTACGGGGCGGAGGTCATCAAGGTCGAGCACCCGCGCGGCGATCCCGCCCGCACCCACGGACACAGCAAGGACGGACACGGCCTGTGGTGGAAGGTGATCTCGCGCAACAAGCGCACGGTGACGCTGAACCTGGGCCATCCGACCGGCCAGCAGATGCTCGAGCAGCTGGCAGTCGAGGCGGATGTGCTGATCGAGAACTTCCGCCCCGGCGTCATGGAGAAATGGAGTCTGGGTCCCGAACGTCTCCGCGAGCTCAACCCGTCGCTGGTGCTCCTGCGGGTGACCGGCTTCGGGCAATCTGGGCCATACGCGAAGCGCCGCGCCTTTGGAACCCTGGCCGAGGCGATGAGCGGCTTTGCGCACCAGACCGGGCAGCCGGACGGGCCCCCGACGCTGCCCCCGTTTGGGCTGGCCGACGGCGTGACGGGGCTGGCTGGGACGATCGCCGTCCTGCTTGCCCTGTACGAACGTCAGCAGAACGGTGGGCGCGGCCAGGTTATCGACATTTCTCTGCTCGAGCCTCTCTTGACTCTCCTCGGGCCGGGCCCGAGCGTGTATGACCAGCTCGGGATCGTCCCCGGCCGGCACGGCAACCGCTCCCCCAACAACGCCCCGCGCAACACCTACCAGACCCGTGATGGGCGTTGGGTGGCGATCTCGGCCAGCGCGACTTCCATCGCCGAGCGGGTCATGCGCCTCGTCGGACGGCCCGACATCGCCGAGCAGCCGTGGTTTCACTCTGCCCGCGAGCGGGTCCGCCACGGCGACCAGCTGGACGACATCGTGGCGAAATGGATCCGAGCGCGTGACTACGACGACGTCATGACCGCGTTCGAAGAGGCCGGCGCGGCAATCGCCCCGATCTACGACATCGAGCAGCTCATGAACGATCCACACGTCGAGGCTCGCGAGGCGATCACGACCGTCGAGGACGAAGACCTCGGCCCCCTGCGGATGCAGAATCTGATGTTCCGCTTGTCGGGCACCCCGGGCGCGATCCGCTTCCCCGGTCGCCGGCTCGGCCAGGACAACGAACAGGTCTACGGCGAGCGGCTCGGCCTCGATCCCGAGCGCATCCACGAGCTCCGAGACGAGGGGGTGATCTGATGCACCGCAGCTACCTGTTCGCTCCCGGCCACAGCGAGAAGCTCCTGCGTCGCGTGTTCGGCGCCGGCGCCGACGCCGTGATGCTCGACCTCGAGGACGCCGTCCCGCCTCCGGCCAAGGAGCGGGCGCGAGCGATGGTCGCCGAGGTCCTCGCGGACCGGTCGGCCTGGGTGCGGATCAACGCCGTCGGCACGGACGCCGCCGCAGCCGATCTCGACGCCGTCGCCGGCCTAGCCGCCGGCATCCGGGTCCCGAAAGTCGAGTCGGCAGACGACGTGCGGTGGGTCCACGACCGCGCGCCCGGCACCCCGCTGATCTGTGCCATCGAGAGCGCCCGCGGGATTCTCGCGGCGAGCGAGATCGCGTCGGCACCCGGCGTCCGGCACCTCTCGCTCGGCGGGGTCGACCTGCGCCGTGACCTCGGCGCTACCGATGGCAACCTGCAGACGCTCTACGCCCGCTCGCACCTCGTCGTCGTCTCACGCGCCGCCGGGCTCGACCCGCCGATCGACAGCGTCTACGCACGACTGGGCGACGACGCCGGACTTCGCGAGCAGGCCGAGTTCGCGCGCACGCTCGGCTTCTTCGGCAAGTCCGCCATCCACCCGCAGCAAGTGCCTGTCCTGCACGAGGTGTTCACCCCATCCAGCGAGGAGCTCGAGTGGGCGCGGACGGTGCTGGACGCCTTCGAGAACGCGAACGGTGAAGCCATCAAGCTGCCAGACGGCGAGTTCGTCGATCTCCCCGTCGCCCACCGCGCCCGGCGCCTACTCGAGCTCGCCGCCCCGATGCCGATCGGCGCCGAGGCCTAACCGGCCACCACCCCCGAATCGACCGCAGCGCCACTCGACCGAGCGCGCCATTGCACCGGCCTGCTGACCAGGTCGTTGAGCGAGGACCTTGGTTGCTGCTGACCGTCGCCAGGCGCGCCGCTCCAACGGCCACGCACCCCTCCTGGCAATGCGGGACGCAACGCGGCTCGTGGGTGACACCAGCTCCTCGCCATCACCTCGCCGGCCCAGGGCCACAATGCCGGGCTTACACAAGGACACCCGCTGCAGAACAAGGGGTTACGCCATTGCGCGGAAGGCAGGGAAGTCGAACTCAGCCTTCTCGCTCAGCCTTCTCGTAACCGAGGCGCGGCATCTGGCACGCCATAAAAGCACGCAGCCCTGGACCTGAGATGCTCGCATTGCCTGCGCGAGCGACAGCGCGTGTTAGCCGAGGTCGGCCGAGCCAGCAAACGCCGGAACGCTCGAAGCGGAAGTCGCTACCCATCTCGAGCGCTGTGCTGGTTTTGGGGAGCAGC
>DASZMD010000303.1:0-6202 GCA_035551955.1 Solirubrobacteraceae bacterium
GGGCGATGGACGGGCTCAAGGAGTCAAAGCAGGCGGTCGGCGCGGCCACGCTCGCGCGGGTCAACAACCTGGCGCCTCCGACGATCCTCGACCAGGCCTCCCGGATCCAGTTCTCGACCAGGCTGTTCAACCTGCTGGTGACGAACATCCCTGGGCCCCAGTTCCCGCTGTATCTGCTCGGACGCAAGCTCGACGATCTGTTCCCGGTCGCCTTCCTGCCGCGCGAGCACGCCCTGGCCGTGGCGATCATGTCCTACGACGGCGGGATCGACTACGGCCTGCTCGGCGACTACGACGCGCTCCCCGACATCGACGTGATCGCCGAGGGGATCGAGGATGGGCTGGCTGAGCTTCTGGAAGCGGCTCGCAGCGCCGCGGGAAGCCCGGGCCCGCGGCGGCGGGCGGAGCCCGCCGCGCCCGCTCGCGGAAACGGCGCAGCGGAGGCGACGGGAAACGGCGCGGCGGAGGCGGTGGAAAACGGCGCGGCCACCTTCATCCCCAAGTCCTCCACCCGCCCCAAGCGCGGCCCGGCGGCAGACATGCGCGCCAAGCGCACGGGGCGCTCGCTGCCGCCCAAGGGCCCTCCGCGCCGGGGCGGCGACCGTGAGCGCTGATACGGTTCGACGCTGATGGCCGAGGACTTCGAACCCGTCGCGCCCGGAGAGATCGCCTTCCGGCTCGACCTCACCGCGGTCCAGCTCAAGGTCGTGCACACCGGGGTCAAGGGCCTGCTCGACGACCTCGGCCACGACGAGCACGACGTCAGGGAGGTCGTGGCCTCGGTGCTCAACAAGCTTCCCGACGAGCACTCGATCCGCGCCATCAACCTCGAGCGCGAGCTTCACCCGGGCGACGGCGCCGCGTAAGCGCGGTTACCCGTCACCCGTTGAGTATGTACGTACTCGCCAACCTCCGGGGTAGGGAGGAGTTCTCTTAGATGGGTGGGGTGCCTCGGCGTCACCGGACCCCCACCCGGTCCGCCCAAGTCTCGGCCGGTGTAGCCGTCGCCCCCTGAGCGGCGCTCCGGCGGGCGGATATAACCGGGCGGGCCCGAAGGATCGGGTCCGCCCGGTACGGAATGCACGAGATTCTGGTTAGAAGCCGAGCGCGAACTTGGCGTCTTCGCTCATCTTCTCCGGCGTCCAAGGCGGGGAGAAGACCATCGTCGAGCTGACCGCCTCGACGCCGCCGAGCTCGCCGACGAATTCTTCGATCTGCTCTGAGACCTGGGGACCGATCGGGCACCCGGGGCTCGTGAGCGTGAACGTCACGTTGACCGAACCGCCGTCGACCTCGACCTCGTAGATCAGGCCGAGCTCGACGAAGTCCAGTCCGAGCTCGGGATCGATCACGTCCCGCAGCGCCTCGGTGACTTCTTCAACGGAAACCATGCGCTCCAGTCTACCCGTCCATCCATCGCTCACCGAGATCGAGCAGGCGACGGTCCCCGAAGGCGGGGGCGAGGAGCGTGACGCCGAAGGGGAGCCGATCGGGGCGAGCGCCGGCCGGTAAGGCGAGGGCGGCGAGGTCCATCAGGTTGACGAAGTTGGTGAACCGCCCGAGCCGGGCGTTGACGGCCACCGGGTCGGCGGCGACCTGAGCGTGGGTGGGGTGCATCGGCGTGGTGGGCAGGAGGAGCGCATCCACCACCTCCCACAGGGGGGCGGCGGCGGCCCGGAGCTCGGCGAGGCGGTGGATGGCGTCGAAGATCTCGACCGCGGTGCGCTCCGAGCCGCCGCGGATGATCGCCGCGACCACGGGGTCGAGGCCCTCGGGCTCGGAGTCGATGGCGGCGGCGAGGTGGCTCGTGCGCTCGGCCACCCACGCGGCGTAGTGCAGGGGAGCGGCGTCGAGCAGCGGGCTGACATCGACGGGGACGAGCGTCCACGCGGCGGCGGCGCGCCCGAGCGCGCCCGCCCATGCCTGCACCGCCTCCTCCTCCTCGGGCTCGGCCTGGCCCGGGAGGGGCACGCCGATGCGGCCGGGGGGAGGCGCGGGCTCGCGCCCCGGCGCCGGGGCCCGCCGGCTCCACGGGTCGAGCGGGTCGAAGCCGGCGAGGACCTCGAGCACCGCCGCCCCGTCCGCGACGTCGGGCGCGAAGATCGAGACGCAGTCGAGGCTCGCGCACGCCGGAACCATCCCGTGGGTGCTGACCAGGCCGCGGGTGGGCTTGACCCCGACGAGCCCGTTGAAAGCCGCGGGCACGCGGCCTGAGCCCGCCGTGTCGCTCCCCAGGGCGAAGGCGACCTGTCCGAGCGCCACCGCGAGGGCGGAGCCCGAGCTCGACCCGCCGCTCACGCGGGCGGCGTCGTAGACCGATGAGCACGCCCCGTACGGGCTGCGCGTTCCCACCAGCCCGGTGGCGAACTGGTCCATGTTCGTCTTGCCGACGAGCAGGGCTCCCGCCTCGAGCAGGCGCGCGACGGCGGTGGCGGTGTGCTCGGCCACGCGCGCGTACCCGGGGCAGCCGGCCGTGGTCGGCAGCCCGGCGACGTCGATGTTGTCCTTGACCGCGAAGGGGATCCCGTACAGGGGCAGCGAGCGGTCACCGTCGTCGAGCGCGCGCGCCGCGGCGAGCAGGTCCTCGCCGGCAACGGTGGTGATCCACACCGGCTCGTCGTCGTCCTCGATGCGCCGGCTCAGCTCGCGCGCGACCTCGGACGGGCGCCGGGTACCGGAGCGGTAGTCGCTGAGCAGGCGGGCGATCGAGAATGGAGGGCGTCCGAGCGCGAGCACTCAGGTCGCGGCGTCGATCGACTCGGGCGGGAGGACCGCGAGCAGCGCCTCGCTCGTGGCCACCGCGCCGAAGACGCCTCCCTGCATGGTCACCATCTTCAGCGCCGCATCGTGGTTGCCGGGATCGGTGGCCCCGGTGCAGTCCGAGAGCACCAGGCACTCGTAGCCGAGATCGTTGGCCTCCCGCATCGTCGTCGACACGCACACGTCGGTGGTGATGCCCGTGAACACAAGGCTGTGGACGGCGCGGTTGCGCAGCACGAGGTCGAGCTCGGTCTGGCAGAAGGCGCCCTTGGTCGCCTTGTCGATGACCATCTCGCCGGGTGCCGGCGCGAGCTCGGGGATGATCTCCCACCCCGGTTCGCCGCGCACGAGGATGCGACCGCACGGGCCGCTGTCGCCGATCCCGGCGCCGATGCGCCGCGAGCGCCAGAGCTTGTTGGGCGGGCAGTCGGAGAGATCGGGCTTGTGACCCTCCTGGGTGTGCACCACCGGACCCCCGCACCGGCGCCACGCCTCGAGGACGCGGCGCGTGGCGGCGACGGGGCCCCGGGTGAGCGACAGGTCGTAGCCCATCGTGTCGACGTAGCCGCCCGGCCCGCAGAAGTCGTGCTGCCAGTCGATGAGCACGAGCGCGGTGTGGGCGAGATCGATGTGCCCGGTCCACGGCCAGGGATAGGGATCTGCCTCAACGACGGTGCGGGTGGTGATCGTGGTCATGGCGCTGTTGGTCCTCTCGGCAGGGTGAATGCATGTTCGAGTATCAGCTCGGCGAAGGCCTCCGGGGCGTCGAGCTGGGGAAGGTGCCGGCAGCCGGGGACGACGGCCACCGGGGCCCCCATGCGCTCGGCGAGCTGCTCCGCCACCGCGTGGCGGAGCACGCTCGAGTGCTCCCCGACCGAGCACACGAGCGGCACGCGACCCCGCGCCGAGGCCAGATGCGGCTCGAAGGCCAGGAAGGCGGCGGCGTCGGCCTCCACCAGCCGCGAGCTCGCGTCGAGGGCCGCGACCGCGGCGGGCGTGAGCGCGTCCCAGGTCTCGGCGCCCGCGAGGACGCGGAGGAGCTCGCTGCCCCCTCCCCGGGTGAGCGCGTCGCGGACGAGCGCCCGGAGCTTGGGGGCCACGCTTCCCACCGCCGGCTCGTGAACCACGGCGGCGACCACCCGCTCCGGGCAGGCGATGGCGAGCGCGAGGGCGATGGTGGCGCCCCCGCTCATCCCGGCGATCACGGCCCGCGACACCTCGGCCTCGTCGAGCACCGCGAGGACATCCTCGACGTGCAGGGCCACGCTCGCGGCCGGGGGCAGGTGGGCCCGCTCGCCGTATCCGCGGCGGGTGACGCGGATCACCGGTGCCTGTGTCGCCAAGGCCGCCGCCAGCCCCCCCAGCGTCTCGGGGCCGAACCCGACGCCGTGGATGAGCACGACGAGCGGCGTGTCGGGGCCTTGACCCCGACACGCCGTGCTGATCGCCGTTGACGTGGTCACACCCCGACGGGCTCCGGCTCTCCCGATGGCGCCGGCGTCGGCATCAGCGGGCTCGGCGTCAGGAGAATGGACGGTGCTCGTCCCGCCTCTGCCGCCGCCTCGAGATCCATCGGGTCGTTGGGATCGGGTTGTCGCTCGGGTAGCTTGAGCAGCACGAAGGCCAGACACGTGATCCCGGCCAAGGCGTACCCGAGTCCGATCTTCCCGTCGGTGAATATGTGCACCGCGGCGCCGTGGATGAGCCCGATGACGCTGAGCAACGCGCCGAAGGCGCAGAACGCAGCCGCGTGGTAGAAGCGGCGATCGATGAGGAAAACCGCGATTCCCCCGAGCACGAGCCCGGCCAGCGTGGCACCGTTGCCGAGCGCAACGAGACCGGTGTAGTGGACGCCCGAGTTGACCAGGTTCGCCTCCCCGACGTGGCCCGCTGACGTGCCCGCGGCGCTGAGGGCGTCGTTGACCTGTCCCGAACCCCATGCGGCGATGTTGGGAATCATCGCCAGCACGACCGCTGGATAGTGAGCCCGCGGCACGACCGCGAACGCCTGCGCGCCGATCACCAGCCCGATGTAGAGGAGCACCGGCACGATCGCCGGAATCGGCAGGACCGCTGCCAGCAGCGGGAACATCCCGATGATGCAGAGCACGAAGATCGCCAAGCCACAGGCCAGCGAGTAGCTCAGGCGGCCACCGGCCTCCTTCCAGCCCGGCTGACCGATGTACACGGCCGGCGGGAAGGGACTCCCCAGGCAGGAGCCGACGATGGCGCCGGTTCCGTCGGCGAGGAGGACGTGACGCAGGTTGTACGAATCCCCGGCCGCCGCTGCGCTCTCAACGTTGGTCATCGCCTCGCAGAAGTTGTAGACGCCGAGCGGGATCGCCGTGGCCAGCAGCGGCGAGATCGCGCTCAGGCCGTGACCGAGGAGGTCGAGGTTGAGCGACGGGAGTCCGACGGCGATGTCCTTGGCCGCCGTCGATACCTCGGCGGGGTGCATGTAGCCGCCGATCCAGCCGATCGCCGTCCCCAGAACGAGCGCCGCCAGTCCGATGGGGACCTTGCGGGGGAGCCGGATTCCGGCCACGAAGCCGGCGATGATGACGATCAGGACGGGCAGCGCGATCCACGTCGCATCCCACATCTCGGCAGCCGGCTGCATGGCGATGAAGGTCAGCGAGATTCCCGCCAAGGCTCCGAGCATCGCCGCGCGGGGCGTGACCCGGCGCACATACGGTCCCACGAAGGCGCCGATGAGGATGATGACGCCGATGATGAAGGCCCACGCGAGACCCGCCTCCCATGCTTTCAGGAAACTGTGGGTCTTCAGGTACGTCGGCAGCATGATCACCAGCGTGACGATGAACATGTGCGGCACGCTGATGCCCGACGGCAGCGCGCACACATCGGTTCGGCCCGTCTTCTTCGCAAGCCGATAAGCGAGGTACGCGTAGTACATGGTGCTCAGGCACATCATCAATCCCGTTGCCGGAAGGATGCGCTTGAAGACCAGGTCATCCGGCATCTTCAGAACGAATCTGAGCAGGCCGGTGAGGGTCAGCAAATTGACAAGAATGTTCGTCCCGAACCCGAAGAATGCGTTCCAGTCGCCAGGCGTCCAGATCGCCGGTTTACGTGATTCCATGGCGCTCTCCAATCACAAGTCAGCGCGCGGTGTGTTCCACAACAACTGCAAATTTCAAATTTCAGATCTCAGAGTTTTCCAAATCTCAAATCTCAAATTTCAGATTCCAAATTTCAGATTTCAAATTTCGGATTTCAAATTTCACGAAATCGACCCGATCACCTTGGTCGAATCCGACACCCATCCGAAGATGCCACCCTGGGCTTTGACCATCTTCAGGCCCATTTCGTGAAACTCAGGGAAGTATGAGCCGCAGCAGTCGGACAGGACGAGGCATTCGTAGCCTCGATCATTGGCTTCGCGAACAGTCGTGTTCACGCAGACTTCAGTCGTGACGCC
>DASZMD010000304.1:0-4751 GCA_035551955.1 Solirubrobacteraceae bacterium
GCGGACGATGGGGACGGTGACCAGGTCGAGGGCGTGGGCGGCGGCGTTGATCGCCTCGAGCCCGCCGCCGTCGATGAGGAGGGCGAGCTCGCCGTCGCGCAGGGTTTCCGCCGCCCACCCCGGCGGGGCGCCGGCGAGCGCGGCGGGAGTGCAGACCATGCGGAAGATGGGGGCCATGGGCCGACACGCTAACCGCTTGCCGAGGCCGTGCGCGCTCTGCCCTGGAAAGGCACCCGCCTACACCGCCGCCCCCCACACCTCCCGCCGCGGATCGGTGGCCGCGAACGTCGTCCCCGTCGCGGTTTCGATCCCCGCGCTCGATGCCGCCCCGAACTCCCACGCCCCCGCCGGGAGTCGCCTGATCACGTGTCCGCGCCGGGCAAGCTCGTCGAGCGCCACGGGGTCGTAGTCGGCCTCGACGGACAGCGCCCCGCGGCGGCTGCGAAAGCGCGGGGCGGCCAGCGCGGCGGGAAGCGAGACCCCGTCGATGAGGACGGCGGCGAGGATCTGGCTGAGGGTCTGCACCTGACCGTCGGCCCCCGGGGTGCACAGGGCGAACACGCGCGCCTCCTCTTCGACCACGAGCGGCGACAGGGTGTGCACGGGTCGGTGTCCACGCCGGGGGCGGTTCTCGCCGCTGGTGAAGCCGTGAAGGCGATCGTTGAGGAGGAACCCGCCCGCGTCCACGAGGACGGCGCTCCCGAATTCGCTGAACACGCTGAGGAGCATCGACACGACCAGGCCGTCGCTGTCGGCGGCGGCCACCGCGGTGGTGTGGGTGCCGCTGTCGGGACCGCCCCGGCGCAGCGCCCGCTCGGGGTCGATCTCGACCACGGCGTCGGCCAGCGCCTCGGCGCCCCCCGCCGCCCCGATCGCGTCGCGGTGGGCGAAGGCGCCCTCGAGCGCCTCGACCAGGCCATGCGTGCGCTCGGCCCCCGCCCGTTGCGCCGGCCCACCGGCCTCGAGCGCCCCCAGCGCGATCAGGACAAGCAGCGCCTGGGAGACGGGCGGCTGGGCGCTGATCCGGGCCCCCAGCCGGTCGCGGACGACGGGCGCGAGCACCGGGGTCCGGTGCGCGCTCAGGTCGGCGCTCGTCAACGTCCCGCAAGCCCCACCCGCCGCCGCCTCGATCGCCTCCGCGATCGGACCCTCGTACAGCGCGCTCGGCCCGGCGAGAGCCACCCGCTCGAGCACCGAGGCGAGCTCGGGCTGAACCACGCGCGCACCGGCGGGACCCGCGACACCCAGCACCCCCCACCCCGCCGCCCAGCGCTCGAGCCGGCCCCGGTGGCGCGCGATCGTCGCTCGCAGCTGCTCGGTGAGGGGCATGCCGTGGCGGGCGATCCGCACCGCAGGCGCGAGCACGTCCGCCCACGGCAGGGCCCCGTGTGCGGCGTGGAGGTCGAAGAGCGCGGCGATCACCCCGGGCACGGCCACCGCCCCCGCGCCCTCGGCCGCGATCAACCCGGGCGCCAGCCCCGCGGGCGCGGCCCCGGAGCCGTTGTACCCGATCGAATGACCGTCCGCGGACCGCACCAGGGCCAGGGCGTCGCCGCCCAGCCCGCACGCGTCGGGGAGCACCACACACAGCACGGCGCCCGCCGCCACCGCGGCGTCGGCCGCCGTCCCGCCGCCGGCGAGCATCGCCGCCCCCGCGCTCGCGGCCAGGGGATGCCCGCACGCCAGGGCCCCCCGGCCGCCGCGGAGCAGGGGCCGCGCCGGGCCGCGCCCCCGCGGCGCCGATCCGTCGCCGTCGGCCGTCATCGGCCGGACGGCGAGGTGAGCACGCGGCCGGCGAGCCGGTCGAGCGCCTGCAGCGCGAGCGCGAGATCGCCGTCGTCGGTGTCCTCCTCGCGCGTGTGAGAGAGCCCACGCTTGGAGCGCACGAAGAGCATCACGGTGGGCACACCGGCGTCGGCGACATGGGCGGCGTCGTGCAGAGGACCGCTCGGGAGGCGGACCTCCTCGCCCTGGAGCTCGGCCACGATCCCCGCGCCCGCGTCCACCAGCCCGGCATCGAAGGGAATGGGATGGATCCGGAACAGGGGCGACCAGGAGACCTCGAGGCCCTCCTCGGCGGCGATGCTCCGGCTCGCCTCGCGGGCATCGGCATGGACGGTGGCGAGCGACCGGGCGTCGGCGTGGCGCTGGTCGACGAGCGCGGTGGCCACCCCCGCCACCGCGGTGACGATGCCGGGCTCGGCCTCGATCCGCCCGACCGTGCCCACGCCGCCGTGGCGGCCGGCGATACCCCGCACCTCCAGGGCCAGCCGCGCGGCGCCCGCCAGCGCGTCCTGGCGGAGCTCCATCGGGGTCGAGCCCGAGTGGGCGGCCTGGCCCTGGAAGCGGACCGCCCAGCGCTCCACCCCGTACGTTCCCGTGACCACGGCGAGCGGCAGGTCGCGGGACTCAAGCACGGGACCCTGCTCGATGTGGAGCTCCAGATAGGCGACGGCGTCGGCCAGGCGCCCGTGAGCGTCGGGCATCCGCTCGATCTCCACGCCGTGGGCGCCCAGAGCCTCGCGCGCCCCCACCCCCTGCGCGTCGCGCAGCCCGGCCACGAAGCTCGGCTCGAGCTTGCCCGCCACCGCTGAGGAGCCCATCAGGCTGAGGCCGAAGCGGGCGCCCTCCTCATCGGCCCAGTCCACCAGCTTGACGGTGAGCGGGGGCCGCCCGGCGGCGGCGATCCCGCGCAGGACCTCGAGCCCGCCCAGGAGACCGAGGGCGCCGTCGAGCCACCCGCCGTCGGGCACCGAGTCGATGTGGCTGCCGAGAATCAGGGTCTCGGGGCGCTCGCCTGGCAATACCGCCCACATGTTTCCGGCCTCGTCGATTTCGACCTCCACCGGCAGCTCGGCCAGCAGCGAGCGCTCCCACTCGCGCGCGCGCGCCCACGTGTCGGTCCACGCCACCCGCTGGGCGCCGCGGTCGGTCGCGGTCAGGGCGGCGAGCGAGCGCAGATCGCCGAGCAGGCGGGCGGGATCAGCAGCCATGACCGATCACGCCGCGGCGAGCTCTGACCCGAAGCGCGCCCGGCGCAGGAAGCGCCCCGTCCCCGGGGGCGCCACCATCTCCTCGCCGTCGACCACGACCTGCCCGCGCACGAGCACGACCTCGGGGGAGCCGACCACCTCAGTCCCCTCGTAGAGGTTGTAGTCGACGTTCGAGTGGTGGGTGCCGGCCGACACCGTCACCGGCTTCTCGGGATCCCACACCACGATGTCGGCGTCGCTCCCCACCGCGATCGTCCCCTTGCGCGGGAAGAGGCCGAACAGGCGCGCCGGGCTGGTGGCGCACAGCTCGACGAGCTGGTTCATGGTCAGCCGCCCCTCGCGCACCCCGAAGTGGTGGAGCATCTGGAGCCGGTTCTCGACCCCGGGCCCGCCGTTGGGGATCTGGGAGAAGTCGTGGCGGCCGAGCGTCTTCTGGGTGCGCCAGTTAAACGGGCAATGGTCGCTGGAGACGGCCGAGAGGACGCCGGCGCCGAGCGCGCGCCACAGGTGCTCGTGGTTCTCGGGCGGGCGCGGCGGGGGGGTGAAGACATACTTGGCGCCCCCGAAGTCGGGCTCCTCGAGGTGGTGCTCGTCGATGAACAGGTACTGGGTGCATGTCTCGGCCCAGATGTCCCAGCCCTCCGCGCGCGCGCGCGCCACCGGTGCGAGCGCCTCCTGGCAGGAGACGTGGACGACGTAGAGCGGGCAGCCCGCGAGATGGGCGAGCATGATCGCCCGGTTGGTCGCCTCGCCCTCGGTGATCGGCGGCCGGGTGGCGGCGTGCCAGCGCGGCTCGGTCTTGCCCTCGGCCAGCGCCTGCTTGACGAGGACGTCGATGGCGTCGCCGTTCTCGGCGTGGACCATGACCAGGGCGCCCGAGTCGGCCGCCACCTGCATGGTGCGGAACAGGGTCTCGTCGTCGACCATGATCGCGCCCTTGTAGGCCATGAAGAGCTTGTAGCTCGTCACCCCCTCCTCTTCGGGGAGGCGGGCGAGGTCCTCCGGGCGCCCGGCGTCGGTCAGGTCGGTGATGGCCATGTGGAAGCCCACGTCGATGACCGGCGGGCAGCGCTCGATCTTCTCGTGCCAGGTGGCGAGGGCGTCGGGGATCGACTGCCCGGGCTGCTGCATGCAGAAGTCGACGATCGCGGTGGTGCCGCCGAAGGCGGCCGAGGTCGTCCCCGAGGTGAAGTCATCGCAGCTCACCGTGCCCCCAAAGGGCATCTCCATGTGCGTGTGCGGGTCGATGGCGCCGGGGAGGACGTACTTGCCGGCCGCGTCGATCACCCGGTCGGCCTGCACGTCGAGCGAGCGGCCGATCATCGACACGGTCTCGTCCTCGATGAACACATCGCCGTGGTAGTCGTCGGCGGCGGTGATGATTCGCCCGCTGCGGATGAGCACGCTCATGCTCCCACCACCTTGGCGTGGGCGCCGGCGGCGAGCCGGTCTAACCCGACGTCCTGCTCCATGCAGTGCATGTACAGGGCCTTCATGTAGGGCTCGTATTCGTGCGCGATCGCCTCCCAGCGGTCGCGCACCTCCAGGTACTCGGGCGCGCGAGCGGCGATCTCGGCCAGGACCGCCGCTTCGTCGATGCGGGTGAGCCGGCCGTCACGCACCACCACCTCGCCGTCGACGAGCACGTCGGTGACCGAGGAGCCGTTTTCGGAGTAGACGAGGTGCACGCAGGGATCATTCAAGGGCACGAAGGGCGGGGCGTCGAGGTCCACGAGCACGATGTCGGCCTTCTTGCCC
>DASZMD010000305.1:0-7383 GCA_035551955.1 Solirubrobacteraceae bacterium
CGCGTGCGCCGGGCACCCTCGCACCGATTCGTTGATAATCGCGCCCTTGGGAGAGAGAGTGACCATTCTCCGGGACGGCGCCGCCGACCTCGAGCGAGCCGCGGCCGACCTGGCGCAACGGTTGCCCGCGCCCCTCGCCCCCTTCGCGCGCCTCGCCTACAACTACCGCTGGTCATGGGCAGCCGGCGGCCCCGAGCTCTTCCGCGCCGTCGACGCCGCCCGTTTCGAGGCGAGCGCCGAGAACCCCGTGCGCCTGCTCCAGGAGGCCTCGGCGGCCACCCTCGCGCGGGTCGCCGGTGACGCGTCGCTGATCGAGCGGGCCACGCAGCTCGAGGCCCTCCTCGCCGCCGACCTCGAGCGGCCCGCGGTGCCGGGCCCGGCCGGACCCGACCGCCCGATCGCCTTCTTCTGCGCCGAATATGGGGTTCACGTCTCGCTCCCCATCTATGCGGGCGGGCTCGGGGCGCTCGCGGGCGATCTCGTCAAGCAGGCCTCCGACGACGCCGCCCCGTTCATCGCCGTCGGGCTCATGTATCACCAGGGCTACTTCCGCCAGCGCATCGACGCCTCGGGCTGGCAGCACGAGTACTGGGTCGACACCGACCCCGAGCGGCTCCCCGCCGCGCTCATCACCGACGGCGCGGGTAACAAGGTCAAGGTCATCGTCCCCTTCGACGAGCGCGAGATCGTCGCCCACGTGTGGCGGGTCGACGTCGGCCGCGTTCCCCTGCTCCTGCTGGACACCGACAACGACGAGAACGAGCCGGTCGACCGCTGGGTGACCGCTCGCCTATACGTGTCCGATCCCCGCCTGCGCCTGGCCCAATACGTCCTCCTGGGCGTGGGAGGCGTGCGTGCCCTGCGGGCGGTCGGGGTCGAGCCCGGCCTCATTCACCTCAACGAGGGCCACGCCGCGCTCGCCCCGCTCGAGCTCGCGCGCCCCGACGTCCAGGCCGGCGTCCCCCTCGCCCAGGCCCTGCAGGCGGCTCGCACCCGCACCGTGTTCACCACCCACACCCCGGTGCCCGCGGGCAACGACTACTACCCCCGCGACCAGGCCCTGGCGGCCGTGCACGGGCTCGCCCAGGAACTCGGGGTCTCGCCCGAGGAGCTCGTCGCCTTCGGAGCCAACCACCCTGAGCAGGGCTCGGAGGAGTTCGGAGTCACCCAGGCCGCGCTTCACCTGAGCGGCGCCGCGGGCGGGGTGAGCCGCCGCCACGGCGAGGTCGCGCGCGCCATGTGGAGCGACCTGTGGCACGAGCGGCCCGTCGAGGAGGTGCCGATCGCGCATGTCACCAACGGCGTCCACGTCCCCACCTGGGTCGGCGCGCCGATGCGCGAGCTCCTCGACCGCCACCTCGGCGAGGACTGGTGCGCGAAGGTGGCCGACCCGAAGACGTGGGCGGGCGTCGAGGCGATTCCCGACGCCGAGCTGTGGGCCACCCGCGAGCGCCAGCGCACCGATCTTGTCGCTTTCGTGCGCGCGCGCAGCGTGGGGGATCGGCTCGCCCGCGGCGACCTTCCCGAGTACATCGAGGCGGCGGCGCGCTCGTTCGATCCGCGTGTGCTCACGATCGGCTTCGCGCGCCGGGTGGCCACCTATAAGCGGCTCGATCTTCTCATCCGCGATCCCGAGTGGACCCTGGCCCTGCTCGACGGCGAGCACCCCGTCCAGGTCGTCCTCGCCGGCAAGGCCCATCCCCGCGACGACGAGGCCAAGGGCGTCCTCAAGAGCCTGTTCGGGCTCAAGCACGCCCGCGTCATCGGCGAGCGCGTCGTCTTCCTCGACGACTATGACCTGCGCTCGGCGGCATGGCTCGTCCGCGGGTGCGACGTGTGGCTGAACCTGCCCCGCCCGCCCCTGGAGGCGAGCGGGACGAGCGGAATGAAGTCCGCCTTCAACGGTGGCCTCCAGGTCAGCGTGCTCGACGGCTGGTGGGCGGAGGCCTACGACGGGACCAACGGGTGGGCGATCGGCGGCGAGACGAGCAATGACCCGGCGGCGCAGGACGCCGCCGACGCCGCCACGCTCCAGCGCGTCCTCGGTGACGAGGTCGTCCCCGCTTTCTACGACCGCGACGAGCACGGCCTCCCCCATGCCTGGATCACCCGCATGCGCGCCTCACTGCGAACGCTGGGCCCGCGATTCAACGGGAGCCGTATGCTCTCTGAGTACCTGAACGGGCCGTATCGGCTGGGCGGGTAGGGACCCGGGGGAACCGACCCGTTTAGGACCGGCCGAATCCGGTCATTTACTACAGGGGCGAAGCCCCACCTTCCGTCGTGATCGAGTCACGAGAGATAACCCTTCACGGACACCGCGTGAGCTACCTCACGGGCGGCGAGGGACCCGTGCTCGTGCTCGTGCACGGGATCGCCTCCAATTCCGGCGCCTGGCGGGATGTGCTCCCCTGGCTGGCCCAGCACTTCACGGTCGTCGCGCCCGACCTGCTCGGCCACGGCCAGTCGGCCAAGCCGCGCGGCGATTACTCGCTCGGCGCCTACGCGAGCGGGGTCAGGGACCTGATGATCGCCCTGGGCCATGAGCAGGCGACCTTCGTCGGGCACTCGCTCGGCGGCGGAGTGGCCATGCAGCTCGCCTACCAGTTCCCGGAGCGATGTGAGCGCCTCGTGCTCGTCTCGAGCGGCGGCCTCGGCCGCGAAGTCCATCTCTCCCTGCGCGCCGCCGCCCTCCCGGGGTCCGAGTACGTGCTTCCCGTCCTCGCGGCATCGGCGGTTCTGCGCGCGGGCGCGGCGATCGGCTCCCTGTTCGGGCGGCTGGGGCTGCGCCCCGGGCCCGACCTCGCCGAATTCGCCCGCGGCTACGGGTCGCTCGGCGACATCGAGACCCGCCATGCCTTCATCCAGACCCTGCGCGCGGTGATCGAGCCCGGAGGGCAGCGCGTGAGCGCGCGGGACCGGCTCTACCTCGCCGCTGAAGTGCCGACCCTGATCATCTGGGGCAGCCGCGACCGCGTCATCCCCGCCGAGCACGGCCGCCGCGCCCACACGGAGATGCCAGGAAGCTACTACCTCGAGATTCCCGAGGCGGGCCATTTTCCCCAGCTCGACCGCCCGCGTGAGCTCGTCGACGCGATCACGCGCTTTGTCGGCTCGACGAGACCCGCCCGGCCCGGTCCCGACCGACTGCGCCAGCGGCTGCTCGACGGACCGGAGAGCTTCCCGGCGGCTGCGGGCGGCGCCGCGCAGGGCTGACTCCGATCACAGCGCGATCCAACTCGTCTCGATCCGGTCGGGTCCGCTCGCGTCGCCGACCGCGATGCGCAGGCGGAAGGTCCTCGCCGCCGGGAGCTTGGCCCGGAAGCGCCCTAGCGAGTCCGCCGCGATCGTCGCCTGCCCCGGCTCGTCGGGGATCTGAACCTCGATCCTCGCCTCGGAGGGCGGCGAGAGCTGCCCGAGCAGCGTGAGGTCCGCTCCCTCGCCCCTGATCTCGATGTCGATGGTCAGCGCCCCCGAGCTGAAGCTCGCCGAGCGCAGCGCGGCCCCGGCCCCGCGCGCCAGGGCGAACGACTCCTCCTCGAGCGAGGAGTCGCTCAGGAGCTCGGCCAGGTCGGCGTCGAGCCGCCGCCATCCGAGCGCGGCCCTGGCCGCTTCGGTGACCAGCGGCGGAACGGGATCGTCGTTGGCGAGCATCGTGCGCAGCTCCTCCAGGAGGGGGTCATCCGCGTGGTCGTGGGGCCCGGTCATCTCGGTCAGGCGATTCCGGCAAGTTCCGGGCTGCGTCGCAGCTTGTCCAGGCACCGCGCCCGCGTGGGGCCGATCGCCCCGATCGGCATCCCCAGCGCCGCCCCGATCTCCTCATAGCTCGGCGGCTCGGGCGCCGAGAGCATCCGCAGGAGCGCCTGGCAGCGCTCGCCGATGCGCCCGAACGCGCGCCGCAGCGCCTCGTGGCGCTCCCCGGCGATCAAGCGGTCCTCGGCCGCCTCCTGGGAAGGCGCCTCGAACACGCTCTCGTCCTCGACGCCCAGCTCGCGACCATGGAGCCGCAGATGGCGCAGGCATTCTCTTCGGGCGGTGGTGGCCAGCCACCCTCCGAGCCGCTCGGGGTCGTTGATGCGGTCGAGGTTCTCGACCAGGCGCAGCCACGTCGTCTGGGTGACATCGGCGGCATCGGCCTGCGAGAGCCGGTGCGCCCGCGCCGTCGCCCACACGAGCCCCTCGAAGCGGTCGACGAGGATTTCCCAGGCCCGCGCATCCCCCTGGCTCGCCGCGCGGATGAGCTCCTTGAGCGTCACCGCTCAGCCCAGATGGAGGTGCGGAAGGGTTACACCGTCATCGGTGAGGTGGCTGACCTCGACGCCGCCGCTCTCGCTCACCAACCGCTCCCAGGCCTCGATGGGGAGCAGATCCTCCTCGCCGGTGGCGAGGAGACACGCGATCGCCGCCGACACCTTGGGGGCGGCGAACGAGGTCCCGTCCCACCGCGCCCAGCCGTCGAAGTCCTTGCTCGCGGCGTCGCCCTCGACCGGTCCGTCCCAGTACACGTAGGTCGAGTAGACGTCCTCGCCCCGCGTGCAGCAGTCGCACCAGTCCCCCCAATTGGAGAACGACGCCCGCTTCTTCCCACGATGGTTGGTGGCGGCGACCCCGATGACGTCGGGAAGGGCCGCGGGCCAGTACCGGCGGGTGGACTCCTCGTTGCCCGCCGGCGCGACCACGGCAACCCCCCGGCGCGGAGCGCCGGGACCGGTGAGTACCTGCATGGCGGCGGCGAACGGGAGCGACGGGTAGTCGTCGAGGGTCGGGAAGGCGAAGCCGCACTGGATCACGTCGGCGTCGGCGTGTTCGAGCATGGCGTGGGCGATCGCCACCTCGGTCTCGAACAGCCCGGTCTGTTCGGCCGGGTTCAGGCCGGTGATGTCGACCTCCTGATTGCGCAGGCCCACCACCGTGAGCTCGGTCTGCGGACACCGGTGTGCGATCAGGCCGGCGATGAAGGTGCCGTGCCCGGCGATCCCGTCGAGCCGCCCGTCGCCGTCGGTGTCGACGCCGTCGGGTGCGTCGGGCTGCCACGAAGCAGGATTGGTGTGCGTGTCGAGCCGCTCCCCGGCGACCACGGTCACCCGCTCGTCGAGTGCGACGTGGGGCGTAGCGGGCGGCTCGAGGTAGATGTACCCGCTGTCGAGCACGGTGACCTTGGCGCACCTGCCCACCCCGAGCGGGGCGACGAAGGATTCGTCAGGCGCCGCCGCCGGGCGCGGCGGGCTGGCCGGGCAACCGCCGGCATGGGGCGAGAGAATCGCCACGTGATTCGGCGTGACGGCCGGCACGTGCAGAGACTTCCCGTTCTTGGTCCGCAGCGGCGCATCCACCGCGACCCGGCGCAGGCGCCTGGCCTCGTCGATGGAATCGGCCTTGTCGTCGTCGAGCCGCCAGATCTCGATCTCGCCGGCCGCACCGCCCTCGTCGGACTCCCGTGCGCGCCCGCTCGCCAGGGTCCCGCGCAGGCTGGCGATCTTCGAGAGCTCCTGGTCGAGCTCAGCCGTGGTATTGCGGACCGATCCGCGCACGAGCAGCTCGGCCTTGACGGCGATCACGATCGCGTCGCCATCGACCTCGAAGGTGAGGGTGGGATCGTCGAGGACGCGCTGGGCGATCGCGTTTCGCGGACCGCTGTCCGGCGGGAAATCTTGGTTGGGGCTCACTGCCGGTCCTTTCCGGGGCCTGTGATCGTGGGGATCGTATGGACATTTAGAGGCGGCCGCTCGAACCCTGATACATCTCGTGGATGGTTGTTGAGGTTCCGGGGGAGGATCCGCTGACCCTTGCCGAAACCGCGCTCGAGCTCGTGGAAGCGGATGCGGCCGCCGCCGCGGTGGTTGCCGAGCGGGCCCTTCGCCTCGCGCGGGCGCGGAACGAGGCCGAGGCCGAAGTCGCCGCCCTGCACGCGCTCAGCTTCGCGCGGCACGAGCTCGGCGATCCGCGGGCCATCGACGCCGTCCGCGCCGCCATCCGGATCGGTGAGCGCCACCGCCTCCCCCGGCGCACCGCCCTCGCGCGTCGCCGCCTCGCGCTGGATCTCGCCGCCCGCGGGACCATCGGCCCCGCCCTGCGGGAGCTCGCCGCCGCGCGCGCCGGCCTGGATCCCCACGAGCAGGCCCGCTCGGAGGTCTTCCGGATCGGCATCCTCTGGTATGCGGGGAGGCCGGCCGAGTCGTTTGCCGAGACCGACCGGGCGCTGGCGACACTGCGGCGGCACGGCGATGCGTTCTGGGAGGCGCAGCTGCTGCGCAACCGGGGCGGGCTCCTGGCCGAGCGCGGGGACGCGAGCGCGGCCGAGCGCGATCTCCTCCGTGCCCGCGACCTCTTTGCCGGTCTCGGCGCGAGAAGCGCCGCCTTCGCCGCCGAGAGCCAGCTCGTGCGCATCGCGCTCGCGCGTGGCGATCTTCCCGAGTGCCTGGCGCGCCTCGACGCCATCGAGGTGGGCGACGTCTCGGCGCTGGGCACTGCCGAGCTCGAGCTCCTGCGCGCCCAGGCACTCGCGGCGGCGCGCCTGTGGAGCGAGGCCCGGCAGGCGCTCAAGCAGGCTCAGTCGATCTGGCAGCGCGCGGCCCGAGACGACCACGTCGGGCGCCTGGAGGGCATCCGGCTGACGCTGCTCGCGGGCGATGGCCCCGGAGCGCAGGCCCTGGCACTCCAGGCGCAACGATCTTTCTCCGCCCAGCACCGCCCGCTCCACGGCGCCCGCGCCGCGGGCTTGGCGCTCAGCGCCGCGATCGCCGCCGGTGATCTGCGCCCCTCCGCCCTGGCCTCCGGGCGCCGCGCCGCCGAGACGCTGGCGGCCGCGGGCTGGCGCGAAGATGCTCTGCGCATCCGCCTGGCCGTGGCGCGCGCCGCCATCGAGCTCGGGTCGATCCGGGTGGCCCGCCGGGAGCTCGCCGCCAGCTCGTCGCTCTTCCGGCGAGGACCCATGGCCGACCGGATCGAGGCCCGCCACGTCGAGGCGCTGATCCGCCTCGCCGAGGGCGACCGCCCCGGCGCTCAGCGCGCCGCGCGCGCGGGCCTGCGCCTGCTGGAGGACCACCGGGCCGCCCTGGGCGCGACCGATCTGCGCGCGACGGCCTCGGCGATCGGAGCCGAGCTCGCCCAGCTCGGGCTCAGGATCGCCGCGACGGACGGACGGCACGGCCCGATCTTCGACTGGGCCGAGGCGCTGCGGGGAAGCGCCCTTCGGCTCGCGCCGGTGACCCCGCCCAAGTCGCCGGCGCTGCGCGAGGCCATGACCGAGCTGCGCCAGGTCAGCGCCGAGATCGCCGGAGCCGCGCGGGGCGGCCGCCCCACCCGAGCGTTGCTCGCCCGCCAGACCCGGCTCGAGACCCACGTCCGGCGCCTCTCCCGGCACGCGACCGGAGAGGGACACGG
>DASZMD010000306.1:0-45212 GCA_035551955.1 Solirubrobacteraceae bacterium
GGGGCGCCGGTGGTTATGGACCAGGGCTGGACGGCGCGCTGAGGACGGGCCGCGCGCCGGCGCTACGAGCGCGCGCGCACCGCCGCCAGCAGCGGCGGCCAGTGCCGGTGGAGCGCCTCGTGGCCCATGAACAGTCCGAGATGTCCTCCCGCGGTGGTGTCACGCAAGACGTCGCGGGCCGGCGTGGCGGCGTAATCGGCGAGGGCGAAGACCTGCTCGGGTGGGGTGATGTGGTCGGTGGCGCCGGCGAGGAGGTGGAGCGGGCAGGCGATGCGGGCCAGGTCGACGCGGTCGCCGGCGACCTCGAGGCGGCCGGCGATGAGCTCGTTGTCGCGGAACAGGTGCTCGACGATCCACAGGTAGAAGGCGCCGGGGATGGCCTGGGTGTGCTTGAACCAGTCTTCGAACTCGCGGTAGCGCTCGCGGTGCTCGGTGTCGTCGATATTGGCCAGGAGCTGGAGCTGGCGGGCGATCTCGTTGTCGGGCTTGATGGCGACGAAGCCGGCGAGCATGTGCTCGCCCGCCAGCATCCCGCCACCGGAGGCGACGAGGCCGCGGTAGAAGGCGAGGTTGCCGCCCGGCGCGAGGGCGGTGAGAGCGGCATGGATGACCGGCTCGCCGCAGTGGAAGTCGATCGGCGCGCCGGCGATGGTCAGGGTGGTGACCCGCTCCGGGCGCAGGGCGGCGTAGATCGTCGCCAGCCAGCCTCCCTGGCAGTCGCCGATCAGGTTGACCGAGCCGCCGGCGTGCTCGACGGCGCGGTCGATGACCTCGAGGTAGTCGTCGATCCCCGCGTTCTTGGTCTCGGCGGTGGCGCCGATCCAGTCGAGGGTGAAGGCGCGATCGAGGCCGGCGTCGAGGATCGTCCGCATCTGACTCTGCTCGGGGGAGAAGTCGACGATGCAGGAGTCGTGTCCGGCCTGCGGCGGCAGGACCAGGGTGGGCACGACGTCGGCGGGCCGCGGGGGCGAGAAGTCGCGCAGGCGCGCCACCGGAGACTCGAACACGACCTCGTGAGGGGTGCTCCATGCCGGCCGGCGGCGGTCGGCCATGGCGCCCCACCAGCGGATCGCCTCGTCCATCAGCTCGCCGGGACCGGACCCGCGCCGGATCGCTCGCGCCCACCAGTCGACCGCTCCCTCGGCGGCGGCGGCCCACGCCGTCACCCCATCCGTGACGGCGATCTCCTCGAACGACGGTGGGCATCTGCCAGGCATGCTCGCTCCTTTCCTTGGACCGGCCGAGCACACTGGCGCTCTGCCAAGTGCTTGCACAATAGCTGCTTTTTTGCTAAGCTGCAAGCACAATCCAGCTCGCCAAAGGAGTACCCGATCATGGCCACATCCAATACCAAGACCAGCTTTGCCCCCCTCGACAATCTCGAGGCCGCCTCGGAGCGTGCCCGGGAGACCAACGAGCGCCTGACCGAGGTCGGACGCAAGGTGACCAGTGCCTACCTCGACGGCGTCGAGAAGTACGCGGAGAGTTTCGCGGACTTCGAGCGTAAGCTCGGCAAGCAGACCCATGTCGATGCCGTTGCCAGCGCGTTCGACACCCACGCGCAGCTGACTGAGGAGGTCGTCAAGGCCAGCGTCTCGGCGGCCCGTGAGCTGATCGCCGCTTAGCTCCGGCGCGTGCCTACTGCACGCCACGGGGACATCTCCCTTCACTACGAGAGCACGGGCGCGGGCGCGCCCGTGCTTCTTGTGATGGGCCTGGGGATGAATGCCACCGGCTGGTGGCGCACCGTCCCCGTCCTCGCCGGCGCTGGCCTCCGGGTCCTCGTCTTCGACAACCGCGGCGTCGGGCGCAGCGATCGCCCGCCCGGCCCTTACAGCATCGCCGGCATGGCCCGGGATGCCGTCGCCGTGCTCGACGCGGCCGGCCTCGAGCGCGCCCACATCTACGGAATCTCGCTCGGCGGCATGATCGCCCAGGAGATCGCGCTGGCGCACCCGGAGCGCGTCGCGCGCCTCGTCCTCGGGGCGACGACCCCCGGCGGCCCGCACGCGACTGCCGCCGACGCGGCGACGCTCGCTTTCTTCCACCGCCGCGGCGAGATGCCCGCCGAGGAGGCCGTGTGGGCCTCGGTGCCCTACAACTACTCCTCTCGTACGCGAGCCGAGCACGGCGAGCGGATCGCCGGGGACATCGCGCAGCGCCTGCGCTTCCCCATCGAGGCCGAGCCCTACGGTGCCCAGCTCGCCGCCGCCCTCGGTCATGACGCTCACGACCGGCTCGCGACGATCACTGCGCCCACCCTCGTCGTGCACGGGAGCGAGGACCTCATGGTCCCGCCCGCCAACGGCAGGCTCCTCGCCGAGCAGATCCCCGGCGCCGAGTTCATCAAGCTCGCGGGCGCCGCTCACCTCTACCCCACCGACGACCTCACCGCGGACGGCAAGATCGCGGAATTCCTGAGCGCCGCCTAGCGCCGCCTCGGCCTCGCCCCCACCCCCACGAACGCCTCGTAGACCTCGATCAGCGCCTGGCGCTGGCGCCCGGTGAGCCTCGGATCCTCACGGATCGCCGTGACCACGCCGGGCGGTCCATCCTCCTCGCGCGAGACTCCCGCCTGTTCGTAGAGCGTGTCCGCCGAGACCTTGAGCGCATCGGCGATCGCCTGGATCACCTGCTCGGAGGGGGCGCGCAGCCCCCGCTCAATCTGCGAGAGGTACGGGTTCGAGATCCCCGCGAGCTCGGCGAACTGGCGCATGGAGACCTCCGAAAGCTCGCGCTGACGGCGGATGAACTCTCCCAGCGCCGACGAGCTCCGTTCCGCCACGCCGCAAGGATACGTTCCTCCGACCTGGCGCGGCCGTCCGGGGCGGCCGGCCGTCAGTCCTTCTTGTACGTGCCCACCAGGCGCGCCTGCTCGATCACATGGTCCTCGATCTGCGCCAGCAGCGCGCCCCGATCGAGGTCGGGAACGAGCACGAGATCCTCGTCGAGGGCGTAGACCCAGAAGTAGTAGTGATGGGTGCCATGACCGGGGGGAGGGGCGGGACCGTTGTAGCCGGTGTTGCCGAACGAGTTGATCCCCTCGGTCGCGTCGCCGCCGCCCTCGGGCAGCCCGGTGGCGGTGCCGGGGATCCCATAGGCCACCCAATGAGTGAAGCCGTCCACCAGTGGCGCATCGGGGTCATGCACGACGACGGCGAACGCCTCGGTTCCCTCCGGGGGCCCGGACCACTCGAGCGCGGGAGCCACGTCCTCGCCATCTCCCGTGTGGCGCGTGGGGATCGTCTCGTGGTGTCCGAAGGCCGGGCTGCGGAGCCTGAGGTCTGCGATGTAGAGCTTCTGTGCCATGCGTCTCCCCTACCCGGCGCTCCCCGGCTCGAATCGGCCGCAGCGCGTCACACCTGGGTGGCGAAGGGAAGGAGATCGGTGAGCTGGCAGATCTCGAACACGCGGTGAACCTGCGGCGGGCCGGGGATGATGACGATGTGGACGCCCCGCTCCGCACAGCGCTTGGCCGCGGTCACGACGACATGGATGCCGCTGGAATCGATGAAGCTCACCCGAGCGAGGTCGAGGACCAGGCACTCGGGCTCCCGCTCGAGCGCGCGCTCGAGTGCGGCGCGCGCCGCGTCGCGTTCGGCCAGACACCACTCACCTTCGAGCTCCAGGGTCGTCGTGGTGCCCTGCTCGGCGGTCGCGATGCTCAGCCCGGGGACCATGAAGGCGATGCCGTCTACGGCTTGTCTGGCCTGTCTGGGCGCAGCCATGATTCTCCTCGGGGGTCGTCGTTGTCACGGACGAACCGCCCGCCCTTGACAAGAGCGCTCGGTTCCCATCCCGAGATGCTTCACCGGCGCCGGCGAGGATCCACCCGCAGGCCCGTAAGGCGGGACGTTAGCACCGCGCCCGCCTCAACTCGACAGAGGTGCGACAATCGTGACAGCCTTACGGATGTAGAAGGTCCGCGATGCATCTTGCGCCCCGGCGGCTTGCCGCCTTTCCCTCTTCCCGGCGCCGGATCCCACCCTCAGGGAAAGGCAGAGTGGACGCCTCATGACCGATCAGTCCGAGCACGAGCGCGCGCCGGCGGGGTCGCTGTCGCTCGCGATATCCAACTCCATCGTCGGGCTCCTGCGCGAATACACGGGCCGGGGGCCGACGCGGGCGCGCACGACGATCCGCGACAACGTCGTCCTCGTCATGCTCGAGCAGACGCTGACCAAGGGCGAGAAATCGCTGGTGGCGAAGGGACGTGAGGACAAGGTCCTCGAGATTCGCCACGAGTTCCAGAACGCGATGCGCGACGAGAGCAGCACCAAGATCGCCGAGCTCACCGGGCGCAAGGTGGTCGCCTTCCTGAGCGCCAATCACGTCAACCCGGACCTCGGCGCCGAGATCTTCCTGCTCGACGGACCCCCGCGCGAGGCCAATCACGTCTCCGCGCATCCCTGAGCTCTAGAGCGTTTCCTCCGCCTTGCGGTAGGCGATCTGCAGGACGTCGGAACCGAAGAGGATGGTCAGGACCGAAGCCGTGAGACGGGTCGCCCGTGGCGCCACCACGAGCCCGGCGGCGAACCCGGAAGCGATCCACATCGCCACGCAGTAGGGGCACACCAGGAGCTCACCGATGGCGCGCCGCACGCCGGTGCCCCGGGCCGCTTCGCTGACCTCGCCCGCGCCCTCGTCGCCCTGAAAGCGCGTGAACGGAGCACGCACCGTGCTCATCGCCTTCTCCTTGGTGAGCAAGCGCGAGGCCTTGTGGGTGGCCGCCGTGAGAACGGCGAGGTCACCGGCATCGATCCGCTCGGGCAGCTTGCGTCCGCTCGAGCGAAGCCACAGCGAGAACAGCCCCGCCAGGGTGGCGAACACACTCATGAGGACCGCGTACCCGCGCAGCGGGCGCTCCTGGTCGGGCGAATGGCCGGCGAAGACGCCGCGATCGTCGAGGGTCTGCTGAGCCATGCTCTCGCTCTACCCCCGGAGCGCGTCTCCTATCCGTGGGCGGCTCGCCCCCTTCACGCGTCGTCCTCGCGCCACCGACGCACCGTCGAGCGCAGCGCGACGTAGCCGACGATGCCGGGGAGGGTGGGGAGCCAGAACGAGATCGCCCGGTAGGCGAGCACGGCGACGATCGCCGTGCTCGCCGGCACGCCAAAGGCGACGAAGGCGCCGATCATCCCGCCTTCCACGCCGCCGATGCCGGCCGGGAGCGGCAGCAGGCTACCGAGGGTGCCGAGGAAGTAGCCGACGATGAGGACGGCGACGGGGATCGTGTAGCCGAAGGCATGGAAGCAGAGGCCGAGCACGGCGATGTCGAACCCCCAGTACGCCACCGCCCCGAGCAGTCCGAGCCGCCGCTGGGCGATCAGCTGACCCGCTGTCCGCACTCCGCTCCCCAGTGTCTCCGGCGCCTTCGCGGCCCGCTGGGCGAGCCTGCCGAGCCGGCCCGCCCCGCTGGCGAAACGCTCCAGTCGTTGCTCGATGTCGCTCGGCATCAGGGCCAGGCTGAGGATCGCCGCCGCCAGCCCCGCCGCCAGCGCCGCGGGCACGAGCGTGATCAAGGTCGAGCCGCCGCCGGGGAACACCCCCGTCCACAGCCCGAGCCCGCACACGAACAAGGCCGCGAGGTAGACCGAGTACTGCACGACCAGGCTCGCGACGATCCGGCACGCGATCAGCTCGGCCGTCAGCCCCGCGCGACGGAGCGCCCACGCCGTGACCGCCACCCCGCCGGCCCCCGCCGCGGCCACGAGGCGGATCGCGGCGATCCCGGCCAGGGGAATCTCCAGGCTCGCCCGCCAGTCGATGCGGGGGACGCCGCGACCGAAGACGGTGCGGAAGAGGGCGGCGTAGCCGACGATCGAGAGCAGCTCGAGCACCGCGGCGACGGCGAGCCATACCGGATCCCCGCGTTTGAGCTGGCCCCACGTCTGCTTGAGGCCCGCGAGCTTGGGGATGAGAAAGTAGAGGCCGACGAGGGCGACGAGGATCACGGCCGAGGCGATCAGCAGCCGCTTGCGGGTGATGACGGTGGGCCCATCTTCCTCGGGCGAACCGCCGGCCGAAGCGGGACCGGACTTGTGGACTCGGTCTTCGACGCCGGACATCCCAACCGTCTCCTAACGCTCCCTTACCCGGCGACCACGGTGCTGACGCGAGCCCAAGGCTAGCGTCAGGGCCCGTGACCGGCGAACCGGCTAACGCCGGCGCCGCGGAGACGGGAGGGGCGACTGCACCCGAGCTTCGAACTGCGCGGGCTCGGTCGGGAGCGGAGGATCGGGCTCGATCGGACTGTCGGGCGTCTCGGGTCCGCGGGGATCCGGCGAGGGAACATCGGGCAACCCCGGGCCGGGATCGATCGGCGGCGAGGGCTCGGGGAGCTCGGGCCCCGGAGGCTGCGGAGTGACTTCGAGGACGAGGGCCATGGCCAGCAGGGTGCCCGCAGGCCCATATGTCAAAACAAGATTAAGCCGAGAGCGTCCTGATTCAGAGCACACAACGGGGGTAGCCAGAAGGAGAAGCGAAAAACAAACGAACCCCGACGAAGGGACCCCAGATATGAGTGAGAAGGACGGAAAAGAGAAGCTTGCCGAATACCTGATGGAAGCGCACGCGACCGAGCTCTCGCTGGTGCGCACGCTTCAGGCCCACATTGCCATGACCCCGGGGAGCGACTACCGGCGACGGCTCGAGGGTCACCTCTCCGAGACGCGCGACCACGCCAAGCGGATCGAGCGGCGGGGCAAGCAGCTCGGCTTCGGGCGCTCGTTGCCCGAGATCGGCATCGGACTGGCGCAGACGTTGTTCGGTCAGGCGTTCGCTCTCTCCAAGGCCCCGCTCGACCTGATCCGGGGCGACAGCGGCTCCGACAAGCTCGTACGCAACGCGCGCGACGAGTGCGCGAGCGAAGCCATGGAGATCGCCCTGTACGAGGCGATCGAGGAGTTCGCCCGCAAGCTGGGCGACGACACAACCGCTCAGCTGGCGGCCGACATCCGCTCCGACGAGGAGCGCATGCTCTCTGAGCTGCGGGAGCTCATTCCCGCCCTCGTCGATGACGTCTACGTGACCGAGGTCGAGGGCAAGGACCCCTACGACCTGTCTCGCACCGGCGCCGCGCGCGAGGTCAAGCGTGTCGCCCGCTCGGCACGGCGGACCGGCCGCGAGGCCGCCCGCGAAGCCTCGGCAGAGGTGCGTGGCACCGCTCGCCAGGCCCGCAAGGTCCCCGGAGTGGCCCGCGCGGAAGGCGAGCTCAAGGGGGTCGTCGCCTCGGAATCCGACCTGCCGATTCCCAGCTACGACAGCCTGAGCGCCGAGGACATCGTCGCCAAGCTCCCCGATCTCTCGCAGATCGATCTCTCGAAGATCGATGCCTACGAGCGTCGGCACGCGAATCGCAAGACGGTCCTCGACCGGATCGCCAGCCTGCGCGCCGATGAGCCGTGGCCGGGATATGACGAGCTCACGGTGGACGAGATCCGCGAGGTTCTCTCCGACGCCGACGAGGAGACGGCCAGGAAGGTAGCCGACTACGAGCGCCGTCACAAGCATCGCCAGGGCGTGCTCGAGGCCGTCGAGCGGGAGCTCGCACACCACTGACGAGCCGACCGCCCGCCCCTCCTGCCCGGGTGGCGACACCCGGGCGGGGGCAGGGTCCGCTCTGCTCGATCAGCCCTGGCGCCGGCGCCGCGCGATCCGCCCTCGCCACGACACGACGCGCCGGGGCCGACCGGCACCGTCGCGCTGCGCGGCCGCCCACCCGGGCAGCTGAAGGGAGTAGAACGGCGGCCCGGGCGCCGATTCAGGGGGCTTGTGCGCTGTCGTCCGGTGCTTCATGGTGAGCCCGGATTCGATTGTGCCATACGTCACTAGTACCCGGGGCGAACACTGCTAAACGGTGTGCGCGTCATGCCCCCTGCGCCTGGTAGCGAGCGTGACTCTGCTCGAGCACGGCGAGGGCATGGTCGCGCGACTGCCAGCCGGTGACCTCGACCGGCTTGCCCTCGGGCTGCTTGTAGATCGAGAAGAAGTGCTCGATCTCGCTGCGGAGCTGAGCAGGGATGTCTTCGAGCTGCTCGAGGTCCATCCAGTTGGGATCGGTGCAGGGAACGCACAGCACCTTGTCGTCGCCACCCTCCTCGTCGGTCATGCCCAGCAGGGCGATCGGCTTGACCTCGATCAGGCAGCCAGGGAAGGTCGGCTCCGAGACGCACACGAGCGCGTCCAGCGGATCGCCGTCTTCGGCCAGGGTCCCGGGAAAGAAGCCGTAGTCGGTGGGATAGACGACCGAGGCGGAGAGGAAACGGCTCAGGAAGATCTCCCCCATCTCCTCGTTCCACTCGTACTTGTTACGAGATCCCTTGGGAATCTCGACCCGGCAGATCAGCCGCTCTGGCACCTCTCCTCCCGTCACGGTGCCCCGCTACCCGGCCTGAGGTGGCGAAAAACGCCGACGAATCGCGCCGTTTGGAGCGATCGGCGCACGGGTACGCCGGGACGAGATGAAGGTCCTCGTGGTGGCCAGCGAACCAATTTCCGCCGACCAGCTGCGCGCCGCGCTGGCGGGCGACAGTGACGGGAACCTCGAGGACGTCGAGATCAGGATCGTGGCGCCGGCGCTCCACAGCTCCGCCTTCCAGTTCTGGATCTCGGACGCCGACGAGGCGATCTCCAAAGCCGATGCGGTGTGGCGCACCTCGGTGGCGAAGCTCGGGGCGGCCGGCGTCGACGCCGAGGGCGATACCGGGGAGGGGGATCCGCTGCGGGCGATCGAGGATGCGCTCGCGAACTTCGATGCCGACCGGATCATCGTCTTCACCCATCCCGAGTCCGAGCAGCGTTACCGCGAGGACGTCGACGACGCCGAGCTCGAGGACCGGTTCGGTAGGCCGATCGAGCACGTCTCGACGTCGAGCCCGGGGTAGGCGCCGGACGCGAGGGCTAAGCCGGCCGCTCCTCGACGACGACACGGAGGAGCTCAGAGCCGCCGAGCGGCTCGACGACGAACTCGCTGAGGGCAGCCGGGAACGGGGACCCCGACGCGCCCAGTCGCCCGGCCTCGGTCAGGGCCGCGCCCGCCCCGGCGCGGAAAGGTCCGAGGGTGAGCTCGACGCGCTTGTGGGAGCCCGTGACCGCGAAGGTGACCGCGGCGCCGCCCGCGGCGGTGATCGCGAAGGCGGCGATGGCATCGGTGAGGAGGCGGATGTCGGAGAAGCGATCGACCGACAGGTGGGTCCGCGCGGCCACCGCACGGGTGACGCGCCCGAGGATCCCGGCGAGCACGGCGACGGGCGAGACGGTGACGACGACATCACCTGAGAGCGTGACGGGGACGGCGCTGGGGCGCTCGCCGTCGGGCGAGCGCGCATGGGTCCGGATCGCCGCCGCGCGGCCGGCGAACGACATCCGCACCTCGGTCCCGCCGTCGGGCGGAGTGATGAACTCGGCCCGATCGGCGAGCGCGCTGATCACCGCCAGGCCGATGCCCATGCGCTCCTCGGAGGAGCCGACGTGCTGGATGCCGCCGCCCCAGTCACGGACGCTCGCGGCGATCGCGCCAGCGCGGATGTCCAGCTCCACGACGAGGGGACCGGGCTTGCCGTCGTAGGCGTAGAGAACGACGTTGTTGCAGGCCTCGCTGACCGCAGTCTTGAGGTCGTCGAAGAGCTCGGGGTCGAGCGCAAGGAGCTGGGCAACCCCCGTCAGCGCAGCACGAACGACCGCCGGCGCCTCGGGACGGCTATCCAACTCGAGATGAACCGTAGCCTCGGTCACATCTGGCGAAGTCTCGCCTTCCCGGCGAGGAGACGGGGCAAACCACCGCGGTCAGGTTAGTGGGCAAGGCTTGGCAGGGTCGAGACCCGGCCTATCGGGATGATTGGGCCTGAGGGCTCTTCCCGGACCTTCGTTTTGATCGCTGTCGTCAAGGGTAAATCCAAGCTCATGCCATTGAATCTCTCACCGGTGGCGGCGCCGCCGAGCACCGCCGATCCACGCTTCCAGCCCGGGGCTTACATCTCCGACGGCGAAGCCCTCTACTGGGTGAAACGGGCGACCTTCGCGCCCACCCCGATGTCGTTGCGCGCGAACGTCCTCGTCGTGGAAGACTGCAGGACCGAAATGGTGCTCGAGCTCGATATCGCCCGCGTCGACAACACCTGCACGCTCGTACGCGACGCGCCGACGCCGTGACCGAGAACGGCGACCGGACGGAATTCAGACGCCGCCTGGCGCAGCAGCTACGCGTCGACTCGATCCGCGCCAGCGATGCGGCGGGTTCGGGCCATCCCACCTCCTCGATGTCCGCCGCCGATCTCATGGCCGTGCTCCTCGATGGCCATCTCCGGCTCGATTTCGAGCACGCCCGCGACCCCCGCAACGATCACCTGGTCTTCTCCAAGGGGCATGCCTCGCCGCTCGTCTACTCGTGCTTCAAGGCCGTGGGCGCGATCAGCGACGCCGACCTGCTGAGCTTCCGGCGCTTCGGGAGCCGCTTCCAGGGCCACCCGACGCCGGTGCTGCCGTGGATCGACGTGGCGACCGGCTCGCTCGGCCAGGGGCTGCCCGTGGGAGTCGGCCTGGCGCTGGCCGCGAGCCGCCTCGATCGATCGCCGGCTCGCGTCTGGGTCCTGTGCGGCGACGGCGAGATGGCCGAGGGATCGATCTGGGAGGCCTTCGACCACGCGTCCTTCCTCCAGCTCGACAATCTCATCGCCATCGTCGACGTCAACCGGCTGGGGCAGACGGGCGAGACCATGCACGGCTGGGACGTCGATACCTACGCTGCCCGCGCCCAGGCCTTCGGCTGGGAGGCCCTCACCGTCGACGGGCACGATGTCGCGGCGATCGACGAGGCGCTGACCCGGGCCGAGCAGAGCGGCCGGCCGTGCGCGATCTTCGCCCGGACCAAGAAGGGCCGGGGCGCGTCGGAGGTCGAGGATCTCCCCGGCAAGCACGGCAAGCCCCTGTCCGATCCGCAGCGCGCAATCGAGGAGCTCGGCGGCGAGCACGACATCCACGTCGAGGTGGCCAGGCCCACCGGCGACTACGCGCCACCGCGCATCGAGGTCCCCGGTGGCCAGTTCCCCCGCTATTCGATCGGCGACGAGGTGGCCACCCGCAAGGCTTACGGCGAGGCGCTCAAGGCCCTTGGGGACATGCGCGCAGACGTGGTCGCCCTCGACGGCGAGGTGGGTAACTCGACGTTCAGCGAGATCTTCGGGGACGCCCATCCCGAGCGCTACTTCGAGATGTTCATCGCCGAGCAGCAGATGGTGGCCGCCGCGGTGGGGTTCCAGCGCCGGGGCTGGGTACCGTTCGCCTCCAGCTTCGCCGCCTTCCTCAGCCGCGCCTACGACTTCGTGCGCATGGCCGCCGTGAGCCAGGCGAACCTGCGCCTGTGCGGGTCGCACGCGGGGGTGGCGATCGGCGAGGACGGCCCCTCGCAGATGGGACTCGAGGACCTGGCGTCCCTCCGGGCCATCACCTCGAGCGCGGTCCTCTGTCCCTGCGATGCCAACCAGACCGCCAAGCTCGTGGCGGCCATGGCCGACCGCGACGGGATCACCTACCTGCGCACCCAGCGCGGCGCAAGCCCGGTCATCTACGACGCCGCCGAGGACTTTGCCATCGGCGGGAGCCGCGTCGTCCGGGAGGGCAACGACGTGACCCTGGCGGGGATCGGCCTGACCGTTCACGAGGCACTCGCCGCCGCCGAGCGGCTGGCGGCGGAGGGCATCGAGGCGCGGGTGATCGATGTCTACTCGATCAAGCCCCTCGATGTGGACACCCTGGTTTCCGCGGCCGAGGACACGGGCGCGATCGTCACCGCCGAGGACCACCGGCCGGAAGGCGGGCTGGGCGACGCAATTGCGGGCGCGCTCGCCGAGGCTGGGCACCCGGTGAGCATGCGCAAGCTCGCCGTCTATGAGCTTCCCGGCTCGGGCAAGCCCGACGAGCTCATCCACCAGGCGGGGATCGACGCTGACGCGATCGTCGGCGCAGCGCGCGAGCTCGCTCACGCACTGGCGGGCTGAGAAGATGGAAGGCTCGCACAACCGGCTCCGCGAGATCGAGGCGCTCGGTCAGTCGATCTGGCTCGACAATCTCGGCCGCCAGCTCCTCGATACCGGCGAGCTCCGCCGCCTGATCGAGGAGGACGGACTCTCCGGGGTCACCACCAACCCGACCATCTTCGAGAAGAGCATCGGGCACTCAGACCGCTACGACGATCTCATCCGCGAGCTCGCCCGCGAGCTCGACGACCCCCAGGAGATCTTCGAGCAGGTCGCCTACCGCGACATCAGGGACGCCGCCGACCTGCTCCGCCCGACCTTCGAGAGCACCGGCGGGCAGGACGGGTACGTGTCCTTCGAGCTCGCGGCGTCACTGGCCGACGACACCGAAGGCTCCGTCACGGCGGCGCAGACTCACCAGCGCGCGATCGACCGAGCCAACGTCCTCATCAAGGTCCCGGGCACGGAGGCCGGCGTGGCGGCCTTCGAGCAGCTCACCGCCCTCGGCATCAACGTCAACGTGACGCTCCTGTTCGCGGTCTCGCGCTACGAGGAGGTCGCCGAGGCCTACCTGCGCGGCCTCGAGCACCGGGTGGGGCGGGGAGAGCCCGTCGACCGCAGCGCTTCGGTCGCGAGCTTCTTCGTTTCCCGCGTCGACACCAAGGTCGACGCCGAGCTCGAGCGCCTGGGCCGGACCGAGCTCCGCGGCCGGGCGGCGGTGGCCAATGCCAAGATCGCCTACGAGTCGTTCCGTCGGATCTTCTCCGGGCCCCGGTGGGAGGCGCTGGCGGGTCACGGGGCGAATCTTCAGCGACCGCTGTGGGGGTCGACCTCGACCAAGAGCCCCGACTATCCCGACACCTTGTATGTCGACGAGCTGATCGGTCCCGACACGGTGAACACCATGCCCGACGAGACGCTGACCGCGGCCCGCGACCACGCTACGCCCACCCGGACCGTCGACCGTGACCTCGAAGGCGCCCACAGTACGATGGAGGCGGTGCGCGAGGCGGGAGTCGACGTCGACGACATCGTCCTCCACCAGCTCGTCGATGCAGGCGTCCAGGCCTTCCGCGACTCCTACGACTCGCTGCTCGGCACCCTCGAGCAGAAGGCTCGCGAACTCGCGCCGGCCTCGTAGCGGCGGCCGCGCCCTCACCGCGGGCCGCCCCCTGCCGGGCGGCCTCGCAGCAGGCTGACTACGTGCTAACCGGCGTTCTCCGGATGCCCGCTGGCCTGGGAGCCTTCTGTCGCGCTCCCGGGCGTCGAGTCCCCGGAATCATCCGGCGATGGCTCGCCGGGCCGATCCTCGGCTCCGCCGCTGGCCTCCTCGTCGGAGCGTGACCCGGGACCTCCCGGACCCGGGTCGGCGTGCCCACTTTCGGCCTCCTCCTGATTCTGGTTGGAGACCGCGCCGGGCGGCTCGGTGCTGTCTGATCCCGAGCTCACCTGCTACCAGCGCCCGTACCACCTGCGCCGGCCCACGGATGACTCCACGCCGCCGATGAAGAAGCCGATAACCCAGAGAACGAGCGCGGCGATGAGCACGAACCACAGGAAGTGAGCGGCAAAGCCCAACCCGCCGAACAGGGCGAGAATGAGCAAGAGAATGACTAGGGCAACCATCTGATCTGACCTCCTTGGTCTTCAGCAGGCCGGAGTCTCAGCCGGTCTGCTTGTGGTGATCGATACCTACCCGGATTCGGGTGGATCAATTCCTCGTCTCGGCCCGTCGATTTCGCCGCCTCCCGTTCGTCTCATACGCGACCATTCCCACAGCGAGGAGGAACAACATGAGGTACATGCTGCTGATCCACCATGGCGACACCCCCACGCCCGATGACCCAGAGGCGTGGGCGCGCCTCTCCGAGGAGGAGCAGAAGGCCGTCTACGCCGGCTACCGGTCGATCAACGAAACCCCCGGCGTGACCCCCGGCGCGCGGATGCAGCCCCCGGAGATGGCGACCACGGTGCGGGTCCAGGACGCCAGGACGCTGACCACCGACGGCCCTTTCGTGGAGATGAAGGAGGCGCTCGGCGGCTACCTGTTCTATGAGGCCGACGATCTCGACGCGGCCATCGAGCTGGCGTCCCGGATTCCTGCGGCGCGCATGGGCGGCGCGATCGAAGTGCGCCCGATCGGGGGGCGGTAGGGATCCTCGATCGCGTCTTTCGCGAGGAGTGGGGTCATGTTCTCGCCGTCCTGATCGGGCTCCTCGGCGACTTCGAGCGCGCCGAGGAAGCCGCCCAGGAGGCGTTCGCCATCGCCGCCCAGCGCTGGCCGCGCGAAGGGGCACCCGGGAGCCCGCGACGCTGGCTCATCGCCACGGCCCGCAACCGGGCCATCGACCGGATCCGCCGCGAACGGACCCTGGCCGCGAAGACGGGTCTGCTGGGGAGGACCGAGGCAGTAGAGGACGAGGTGGATGAGATGGCGTTTCCCGACGAGCGGCTCGAGCTCGTGTTCACCTGCTGCCATCCGGCGCTCGCCACCGAGGCACAGGTCGCCCTGACCCTGCGAACCCTCGGGGGTCTGAGCACCAGGGAGATCGCGCGCGCCTTTCTCGTCCCGGAAGCGACGATGGCCCAGCGCCTGGTGCGCGCCAAGGCCAAGATCAGGTCCGCGGGCATCCCCTTCCGGGTTCCCGCCGATCACCTCCTCCCGGACCGCCTCGCCGCCGTGCTCGCGGTCGTGTATCTGATCTTCAACGAGGGCTATTCGGCTCCGCCCGCCCGCGGCGAGCTCGCCGCCGAAGCTCTCCGGCTCGGGAGGGCACTCGTCGAGCTCTTGCCCGACGAGCCGGAAACCCATGCCCTGCTCGCGCTCATGCTCCTGCACGACTCGCGCCGTGAGGCGCGGCTCCGGAACGGCGAGCTCGTGCTCCTGGCCGACCAGGATCGCTCGCTGTGGAACGCTCAGCAGGTCGCCGAGGGGCACGTGGCGCTCGACCGCGCCCTCGCCCTGCGTGGCCGCAGCCCGTACGTGATCCAGGCGGCAATCGCGGCGCTGCATACCGAAGAGCCGCGCGACTGGGCCCAGATCGCCGCCCTCTACGGCGAGTTGGCGAAGATCACCGACTCCCCCGTGGTCGAGCTCAACCGGGGCATCGCCGTCGCCGAGGAGCGTGGCCCGCGGGCCGGTCTGGAGATCGTCGACGGCCTCGAGCTCGACGGGTTCCACTACCTGCACTCGACGCGCGGCGAGCTGCTATGGCGCCTCGGTCGCCGCGGGGAGGCCCGCGACGCATACCTCCGTGCCCTGGCCCTGGTCCACGATGACGCCGAGCGTCGCCTGCTCGAGCGCCGCCTGGCCGAGCTCGGCGCCGGCGACGCCATCAGGACCTAGGCTCGTCCTCCTCGAGCTCGGTCGAGTACTCGTGGTCGGCCTCGCCCCCCTCCGAGGTCGCCCGGTCGTCGTCGTCCTCGTCGGGAGCGTCCTCGATGACCTGGAAGGCCGCATGCTCGTCACCGTGGCTGGCGTGCTCGGCGAGCTCGCGCTCGGCTTCCTCGAATCCCTCCGATTCCCCCTCGCCCGCTTCGATCAGGGGGCGATGGGCCTCATCGAGATCGGCGGTGTCGGTGGGCGGGGGCTCGGAGCTGACGCGCCCGCCGATCGCGGCAGCTTCGGCGGCCGCGAGATCTTCCTGCTCCTTCTCGAGATCACGTTCATCCATCGGCCCGAGGTTACCCGTGGCCGTCGTCGGCAAACGCCGCGCCCCCCCGGTGTGGTCGCCGCCGACCAGCTAGGCTCGGATGCGGTGCACAACGGAAGGCTGAAGCTGGTGCTGGTAACTCATGTCTGAGGTGCTGGTGGCGGGGGCGCGGCCCGAGCAGGCGCGCGCGATCGCGGCCGCACTCGACGCCCTGGGGCATCGGATCGCCATCACCGCCTCGCGCGCCGAAGCGCTCGAGCTTCTCGGAGAGCGGGCTTTCGCCCTCACTCTGCTCGGCGGGCATGGGCCGGGCCCAGACGGGCTCCGTGACCTCGAAGCCGCGGCGCGCAAGCGGGGGGTCACCGTCGTCCTCCTTCCCCCCGCCGATCGCGGCGAGGGCGTGGGCGACGCCGACCGCCTCGCCCTGATGCGCTCAGAAGCGCTCCTACGCGGCGCCTTCGAAGCTGCTCCGATCGGCAAGACGGTGCTCGACGACGCCTGGCGGATCGTGCGGGCGAACCGCGCTTTCACGCTTCTCGTCGAGCGCGAGCCCGAGGAGCTCCTCGGGCTCGAGATCACGCGCCTCGCCCGGCCCCGCGACGGGAGCAGGCTCGCGGGAGCGCTCGGCCGCGTCGCCGGCGGCGACCTCGGACCCGATGACCCCGATCGCTCCGGCTTCGATGTGCATCTGCGCTCGCGCTCGGGCTCGGAGGTGTGGGCGTGCGCGTACCTGTCCTCAATTGATCCGACCGAGGTCGGCGAGCCGCTGCTGATGATCCAATGGGTGGATCTGACCCCCCGCCGCCACGCCGACCAGGCCCGCGCGGCCCTCCAGGTCGAGCACACGGCGCGGGCGCAGGCCGAAGCGAGGGTGGAGCGCCTGAACAAACGCCAGAGGTTCGCCGATGCACTCGAGACCACCTCGCTCAGCGAGCTCCTGCCCGAACTCGCCCTGCGTCTCGCCGAGCAGTTCCAGGCGCAGCTCGCGGAAGTCCGGATCGACGGGCCCGAACACGAGCGGGCGACCGTCGTCCGCGCCTCGGAGCGGCGCATCGTCAGCGGCGGCGGCGACAGCGTCGCCCTGCCCGCCGGGGCCTGGCAGGAGATGCCCCTGGCCATCGACGGCAGCGCCATCGGCGCTCTGCGCCTCGTGCCCTCGGCCGAGGGCTCGTTCGCCGACGCCGATCGCTCGTTACTCGGAGATCTCGCCGACCGGGCCGCACTGGCGATCCGCCGGGCCCAGCTCCACGAGCAGGAGCACCGCATTGCCGACACCCTGCAGCGCAGCCTGCTCCCGACGCGCCTACCCGACGTCACCGGCCTTGTGCTCGCCTCTCACTACGATCCCGCGGAGGACGTCGGCGAGGTCGGCGGGGACTGGTACGACGTGTTCGAGCTCGGAAGCGCCCGCGTGGGCATCGTCCTCGGGGATGTCGCCGGAAAGGGAATCCCGGCGGCCTCGACGATGGGCGATCTCCGCAGCGTCACGCGCGCCTTCGCCCTCGGAGACGCGCAGTCCCGCGGCCCCGGCAACGTCCTCACGCGGCTCAACCGCCACCAGCTCGCGCGCGGCGCGGAGGAGATGTTCACTGTTCTCTACGCCGTCATCGACACGGCGCGGGGCACCCTCGCCTGGGCCAATGCCGGACACCCGCCTCCCCTGCTCCACAGCAGATCGCGCCCCGGCCGCTACCTCGAGGGCGGCGACGGACTGATCGGTATCGACGACATCGACTACGGCGACCTGCGCGAGCCGGTCGCCGCGGGCGAGACCCTGATCTTCTACACCGATGGCCTGGTGGAGCGCCGCGGGGAGTCGCTCGATGCCGGGCTCGAGCGCCTCGCCCGCACGGTCGCCGCCGGCCCCGACCATCCCCAGGAGCTGTGCCGGCACATCGTCGGGGCGATGGTGCCCACCGGGCGCAGGGCCCACGACGACGTCACCATCGTCGTGGCCCGGATCTCCTGACCGGGACGGGCACCGAACGCCGCCGAGCCGGGTTCGCACCGTTGGGGTCCGCGTCAGCGGACCCCGGCCCCGTTGCTGTCCATCACCACCAGGCGCCACATCTCGACGCCGTCGACGGGCTCGACGACGAGCTCGACGGCGAGCAGGGCAAGGGCGGTGCCGAGCTGGCCGAGTCCCTCGCGGCCCCGGAGCTCGAGCCCGCTCCCGGCGCGGAACGGACCGACGGTGAGCTCGAGCCGGTGCTCGCCGGTGGCGACCGCGAAGCCGACCCGGTCGCCGACGGCGGCGGGGACGGCATGGGCGGCGACCGCGTCGGTGATCAGGTAGACGTCGCAGAAGCGATCGAGGGAGAAGCGAGCACGAGCCGCGAGGGTGGTCGCGACGCGGGTGAGCACGGTGGCCAGGAGCCCGACGGGTGAGAGTCTGGCGATCGCTTCGCCCGACAGCGGTATCGCCGGCTGTTCGCGCCCGTCATCGCTCATCGAGCCGTTGGGGCCGGGCACGTGCTGGCCGGCGAAGGTCATTCGCACCTCCGTCCCTCCATCGGGGGCACGGAGGAATTGCGCGCGGTCGGCCACGGCGCTGATCACGGCGAGGCCGACGTGCAGCCGGTCCTCGGAAGGCGCCACCTCACGGATCCCCCGGCCCCAGTCACGTACCACCGCCTCGACGCCCTCGTCTCCGATCTCCAGGCTTACGACCAGGCGACCGGTATGGTCGTCGTAGGCGTGGAGGGCGACGTTGTTGCAGGCCTCGCTGACGACGGTCTTGAGGTTGTGGAGGAGCTCGCGATCGAATTCGAGGAGATCGGCCACCCCGGCCAGCACGCCCCGCACGACGACCACGGACTCCGGCCGGCTCTCCAGCTCAAGGTTGACCGTCGGCACCCTTCGATCACCTCCCGTCTCCGCCGGCGTGCTCGAGGCAACCCATGTGCAGTGGCCTGTCCACCGTCTTGCGACTCCAAACTCGTCGATGTCCGGGCGACTAGGCCGGCCTCCCGGTGCTACGCGCTCCGCCGGCCGGCGAACGTCGGGCCGACCGGTTCGGTGGGGCGCCACTGCTTGGGCCGGATGACCGCATCAGCCCGCGCCTCAGCGGTGTGACGCCTACACGTCGGGCTCGGTCAGCTCCCTGAGCTTTTCGAGGGCCCCGCGAAGGATGCGCGAAACCTGCATCTGGGAGACGCCGATGAGCTCGGCAATCTGGGTCTGCGTCCGGTCCTCGACGAAGCGAAGGATGAGCACGCGACGCTCCCGCGCGGAGAGCAGGCGGGCAGCCGCGGCGATCGTCACGGTCGCGTCGACGAACTCGAAGTGCTCGTCGTCCTCGCCGAAGGTGTCCGCCAGCGTCCCCGACCCGCCTTCGCCGTCGTCGTGGGGCGCGTCAAGCGAGACGCTGTGGTGAGCGGCCGCGGTTTCCAGGCCTTCGAGGACGTCTTCGATGCTCAGCTCGGTGTACTCGGCGAGCACATTCACACTGGGAGCGCGGCCGTTCTTGACGGTCAGCTTCTGATAGGCGTCCTCCACCCGCAATGCCAGCTCCTGGGCGCCGCGGGGCACGTGGACCGACCAGCCGAGGTCCCGGAAATAGCGCTTGAGCTCTCCGAGTATCGTCGGTACGGCGAACGACGAGAACGCCGTACCGCGGGATGGATCGAACCGGTCCACCGCCTTGACGAGCCCGAGGCTCGCCACCTGCAGGAGGTCGTCAAATGGCTCCCGGGCGCCCGCGTAGCGGCGCGCAAGCTTGCGCGCCAGCGGGAGAAAACGCTCTACCAGCTCGTCCCGGGCACGGCGCTCGCCGTGCTCGCGCCATTGGGTGAACAGCTCATTCGTATCGAGTCGCCCGACCGTCGAAACCGGCTCGACGGCGAACTCAGTGGGGGTTATCGAGATCGTATCCATGGCTCCCCTTGGTTACCCGATCGCCGGGTCCATGAAACCCGGCTCGTTTCTCCGCGGCCCGTGCCGGGTACCGGCGGATCCAGCGTGTTTGCACCGGAAATCGTCACTCCAGTCACAAGCGTTGCCCAGGCTGAGACGGGCTGATTGCTCGAGCCCGGGGCTCGCGCGGCGGCGCCGCGGCCGCGGTTTTGAATATCTCGACGAGGCCGGGCAGCGCCTCCGCGACGAGGAGGCGCTGGCGCGGATCCGCGAGCTCGCGATCCCGCCGGCCTGGACGGACGTGTGGATCTGCCACGACCCGCTGGGGCACCTCCAGGCCACCGGCGTCGACGCCGCCGGCCGCAAGCAGTATCTCTATCACCCCGACTGGAGGGCGAGGCGAGACCGCGCCAAGTTCGACGAGATGCTCGAGTTCGCCGCCGCGCTCCCGCGGCTACGGCGCCGCACCCGCAGGGACCTGCGTGGAGACGCCCTCACCCAGGATCGGGTTCTCGCGTGCGCCATCGTTCTCCTCGACCTCGGCTTCTTCCGGATCGGCTCGGAGACCTACGCCGAGCAGAACCAGAGTTTCGGCCTGATGACGATGCTCAAGCGCCACGTGCGGGTCGAGAACGATCAGCTCGTGTTCGACTACCAGGGCAAGGGCGGGCGCAGACGCGTGCAGGCGATCGCCGACCCCACTGTGCGCGAGGTCGTGGCCGAGCTCAAGCGCCGGCGTGGGGGAGGCGACCGGCTCCTGGCCTACCGTGAGGGCAGGCGCTGGATCGAGCTCCGCTCGGAGAGCCTCAACGACCGCATCAAGACGCTCACCGGCGGCGACTTCTCGGCCAAGGACTTCCGGACCTGGAACGCGACCGTGCTCGCGGCGGTGGCCGTGGCCACCCTCGGCGCCGACGCGAGCTCGCAGAGCGCCCGCCGGCGCGCGGTCAACGCCGCCGTCAAGGCGGTGTCGGCCTACCTCGGCAATACCCCGGCCGTGTGCCGCGCCTCCTACATCGATCCCCGCGTGTTCGACTGCTTCCAGGGCGGCCATACCATCGCCGAGACCCTCGATCGCCCGCTCGCGAGCGTCGATCTCGCCAAGCGCCGCGCGCGCGAGGAGGTCGAGACCGCCGTCCTCGACCTGATCGGGAATTAGCGTTCTCAGCTCGCCCGGCGCTTGAGCTCGAGCGCGTTGGCGGGGGCGAAGCCCCTCCAGTCGTTGTTGAAGTACGCGTACACGTCCTCATGGCGTCGCCACTGGGCGATCCGGCGGGCCCATTGCTCGATTTCGGTGGCCGAATAGTTGCCGTCCCGCCCTCGGGCTCCGTAGTGAAAGCGCACGAACCGCCACGAGGCGGTGGCCTCATAGGACTGGAAGGGGCGCTTCGGGTGGTCTCCGATCGCGAGCGCCACCTGGTGCTCTCGCAGGGCGCCGAGGACCTCGGGGGCGAACCAGCTCGGATGGCGGAACTCGATCGTGTGCAGTCCGCTGGGAAGGGCCTCGAGCCACCCGCACAGGCGCTCGTCGTCGCGATGAAAGTTCTCCGGGAGCTGCCACAGGACGGGGCCGAGCTTGTCGGCCTCGCGCAGCGGCTCCAGCGGAGCGTAGAAGCGCTCGATCCCCTCGCCGAGGTCGGTCAGCCGCTTGATATGGGTCAGGTAACGGCTCGCCTTGACCGCGAACAGGAACCCGTCTGGCGTCTGGCTCGCCCAGGCCGCCACCGCCTCCCGCCTGGGCAGGCGGTAGAACGTCGCGTTGACCTCCACGGTGTCGAAGGTCTCGGCGTAGAGCTCGAGCCAGCGGCGCTTGGGCGCCTTCTCGGGATACAGCCGGCCTCGCCAGTCGTCGTACATCCACCCCGAGCATCCGACGCGTAGCGCTCTCATCGCCCGGGTAGCACGCTCGAGGAGCGATGTCGACGCCGGTCCGCAGCCAAGCCGAACGGTCCCAGTACCCGCCCCCGCCGGTTCCTCGACGACCGACACCCGCGGCCCTGCGCAAGGCGGTCCAGCGGTGCCGCGCCTGTGACCTGTGGGAGCACGCCACCCAGGCGGTCATGGGCGAAGGCGCCGACTCCGCGAGCGTGATGCTCGTGGGCGAGCAGCCCGGGGACCGCGAGGACATCGACGGGCACCCCTTCGTCGGTCCCGCCGGGCGGGTGCTCGACCAGGGCCTCGAGCGCGCCGGCCTCTCGCGAGATGACGTCTATGTCACCAACGCCGTCAAGCATTTCCGCTATAAGGCCCGCGGCAAGCGCAGGATCCATCAGCGGCCCGATCGCTGGCAGGTGTCGGCCTGCCTGCCCTGGCTGGAGGCCGAGATCGAGGTGGTGCACCCCGCCGCCCTGGTATGCCTGGGGGCCACGGCGGCGCAGGCGCTGCTCGGCTCCCAGGTGCGGATCGGCCGCGACCGCGGAAAGCCGGTGCCCTCGCCGCTCGCCGAGCTGGTGACAGTTACCACCCATCCCTCGGCCATCCTCCGCGCTCGCGAGAGCGCCGAGCGCGAGGAGGCGATGTCGGAGTTCGTCGCCGATCTCGCCAAGGTCGCCTCGTGGCTCGCTTCGCGGTAGCTCGCGCGGACGCCACGCACCCGGAGTGACTACCCGTGGGGGCGGTGAGGCAACCAGCGGCGGTTGGCGCTTGATGAGGACTTTCTGATCCCGTTTTTTCGTGTCCACGCGGGGGTAGCTCGCGAGCGGACCGGGCGCAATCCTTCCCTCGTTAGGAGTCCCCATGCCTCACTCACCTTCCCCTGCGCTGATCAGCCGCAGGCGCGTCCTGGCCCTCGGAGGCGGGATCGCCGCCGGCGGCGTGGTCTCGGCGGCGACGCCGCTGGCCGAGGAGGCCGTCGCGCGCGGGCGGACCTTCGCCGTGCGGCGGCAGGCCGGCAAGCTGCCGGCCAAGGAGATCCAGGCCATCGTCCAGGCCGAGGGCACGGTGACCGACGGCGTGCTCAGCATCGCAGTCCAGCGCTCCGACATCGGCAAGGTGTCCGGTCCCGTCGGCGTCACCTTCACGCCCGCCTTCGAGATCGACGGAACGCTCACCTTCCAGCCCCTGGGCAGCCGCCTCGCCTTCTTCAACGGTGACATCCCCCTGCGCCCGAGTGAGGCCAACGGCTTCATCGACGCACTGATCGCCAATGGCCTGACCTTCCAGGCCTTCCACCAGCACTACATCGAGATGAAGCCCAACGTGTGGTTCATCCACTTCCGCGGGATCGGCGCCCCTCTGGCGCTCGCCCGCGCCGTCCACACCGTCCTCAAGGCCGCGGGGATGCCCTTGCCGCAGAAGATGCCGACCAAGCCGAAGACCCCGCTCGACGCCAAGCGCCTGGGCTCGATCCTCCACGGCAACGCGCAGGTGGGCGACGAAGGCGTCGTCACCGTCAGCGTCTCGCGCCGCGGCCGGATCGTCATCGGCGGCGTGGTCGTCTCACCGGAGGCCAACGTCTCTACGAATGTCGAGTTCAAGCCGCTCTCGGCCACGGGATCGCGCGCCGCGGTGGGCCCCGATTTCTCGATCACGAGTTCCGAGGTACAGAAGGTGGTCGCCGTGATGCGCGCGCAGGGGTGGTTCGTGGGCTGCCTGTACAACCAGGAGACCTCCGAGAACCCTCAGCTCTACTTCTCCCACATGCTGAAGACTGGAGACGCCTATGCGCTCGCCGCCGAGGTCCGGCGCGGACTGGACTTCACCCATGCGGCGTGACGTAAGCCCGAGGATGCCGAGTTAGTCAGGAGCGGCGCGCGCCCCATGCCATGCCCGCCTGCTCGACGGCGCCGTCTCCCCCGTTGGCGCCGGCGCCGGCGCCCCGGTAGCGCGACAGCGCCGCCTCGCCGGGGACGCCGAGGAGGCCCTCGCCGCGGATGCCCGCCGCCACCGGCGGCGAGCCCCAGGCGGGTTCGCCCCCCTGCCAGCGTTCGAGGTCCGGGCGCTCTAGGCGGGCGCGGCCGAGGATGAACAGGTAGATGGCGAGAAAGGCACCGGTGGCGGCGATCCCCAGGCACACCCACGCCGCGTTCCGGATCCCGGCGGCGAGCCCGCCACCGGTGGTCGTCGCGAGGTGGAGGACGATGGGGGCGACCATGAAGGCGGCAACCCCGCGCAGCAGTTCCACCAGCGCGAACACACGCTGGATCTGGGCGGAGGGCAGCGAGAAGCCGGCAATGAAGAGGGCGGGAGATACCGAGGAGCCGACCCCGAGACCGACGAGGCCCGAGCCGACGAGGACGACGGTCTCGGGGCCGGTGGCGACGCCGCTCAGCACGGCCGCGCCGCCGGCGAGGACGATCAAGCCGCCGAAGGCGAGCACGGGGATGAGGCGCGTTCGGAGCACGGCGCCGAAGAGCAGCGCGGTGGCGACCGCGCCTGCGAACTCGGGCCAGAAGAGCATGCCGAGATGCGTAGGGGAGAACTTCGTCTGGAGCGCGGTCTCCGCGAGGTCGATCAGGGCCACCGAGGCCGCCCCCGCACACATGGCAACGATGAGCCCCGCGAGCGGTCGCGTGGTGGCGACCGAGCGCATGGGCATCAGCGGGCGCTTCACGTAGTACTCGAAGAGGACCAGGGTCACGATCATCCCCACCCCGGCGAGGAGGGGGAGGATGACGATCGGGCTGAGCATGCTGTGGGTCTTGAGCTCCGCGGATCCGAAGAAGGCCGCGGCGCAGCCGCCGCCGGCAAGGGTGATCGCCACCCAGTCCCACGGCGCGCTGCGATCCTGGGGCGGCTGATCCTCGAAGGTGAGGACCGCGAGCAGGAGCGCGAGGGCGCCTACTCCGGCGACGATCCAGAAGAGCGGGCGCCAGTCCCCCGCGCCCGCTTGAACGCCGCCGATCACGGGACCGACGGCAACCGCGCCGAAGATGCACATGTTCATGGTGATGGCCGTCCACGGCAGCTTCGATACCGGCCATCCGATGACGAGCGGAGGCACGGCGCCGATGAGCATGAGGCTCGTGCACAGCCCCTGGAGGATGTGACCGGCGATGAACAATCCAGGCGTGGGCGCCGAGGCGGCGAGCACCGAACCGACCACGAACAGGGCCACATAGAGCAGGAGCATGCGCCGGCCGCGCAGATGCTGGGCGAACTGGACCGCGAGCACGGTACCGAACGCGTAGGCGGCGTTGGCCATCCCGCTCGTGAGCTCCAGCGCCTGGTCGCTGAGCCCGAGGCTCTTGACGAGCAAGGGCGTGAGCGGGACGATCGCCGCCGTCAGGGCCAGGTAGGGGACGAGCGCGCAGACCACGAGGGCGACGGCCGCCGGGTAGCTGCCGGCCAGCGGCCCGCGAAAGCGGAGCTCCATCAGCGCGCCGGCGCCTGCTCACGCATGTTTCCCCGCACTCTCCCGTCCCCCGGCTCCCGGGCCAGCAGTCGCACCGCGAGCTCCATCGAGATCTCGTGGATCACCAGCCCGACGAGGGCCAGGAAGGCGAGCAGGGCGCCGGTCCCGAAGCTGATCCACTTCACGGGCGCGCCGGCGAAGCACCGCGAGGCGACGATCACCCATCCACCCGCCAGGGCGATGAGGACGTCGACGATGCGCTGCGCCAGGCCGCGTCCGCGCACCGGGAAGGCGGCGAGAACGACCACGACCACGAGGCAGCCGAGGCCGAAGGCGACCCACGCGAGGACCCCGGGACCGAAGACCAGCGAGAAGCTCACGAGCACCGCCGCGACGATGAGCACGAGTAGGTTCGAGATGAAGCGCGAGGTCACGAGTGGTCCTGTTCACCTAGGCCCGCGGCGGAGAAACCCACCACGGGCCGGGAGACTCCTCAGCCGCGCTTGCGGTCGGCCTTGGCGCGGCCGGCGGCCTGCCGCAGGCCCTCCGCCGCGTCGCGCGCCGCCAGCTCCTGCTCGCGCTCGCGCAGCGCCTCGGTCTTGGTCTCGAGCGCTTCCAGGCGCTCCCTCGCCGCCCGGTCATCGACCGCGCGCTCGGCGCGCGCCGCGGTCTGGCGGCTGCTCTCGAGGCGCCCGTTGCGGACCTCGGCGGCGCGGCGCACCTGGCGCTCGCGCTGGCGCGCAGCGTCTTCGCGCCTGGCGTCCGTACGCTCGCGGGCCTGGCGGCGTTGGCGCGTGGCCTGGCGCTCGCGCTCCTCGAGCCGGGCGTCGGCGCCCTCGGCCGTGCGCTCCGCTTCGGCGTGGAGCTTCAGCGCGTGCTCGCGCTCGTCGGCGGCCGCGCGGCGGCGCCGGGCATCGTCGCGCAGGGTGGCGTCGCCGAGGAGCTCGGCCGTCACCCCCCGCACGCCGGCATCGAGCCGGTCGAGCGCCAGCTTGGCCGCCGGCCCCGGGCCGGTGCCGTCTCCGGGCAGGAGGCGGATGGCGCTGTCGAGAGGCAGCCGCACGAGCTTCAGATAGCCGTCGACCGCGGCGGTGGGGATATCGCGTAGGTTCATCGGTTCTCCTCCGGATCGATTGCCTCGGCGGCCGCCTCGGCGCGCCGAGCCTGCTCTTCGAGGCGCACGGCGTGCGCTGCCTCGGCCAGGCGCTCGCGCTCTGCCTGCTCCTCGGTGCTCGCGGCCGCCGCCTCCTGGGCTCGGAGCTCGGACTCGGCCGCGCTCTGGCGGCGCTCGGCCGCGTCCCGGGCCTGGCGCTCGGCGGCCGCCCGGTCGGCTTCGATCCTCGCCTCGTGCTCGCGCTGGGCGACCTCAGCCTCCAGGCGCTCACGCTCGGCCGCCGTCTGTGCCTGCTCCTCGGCGAGGTCGGCCTCGGCCGCTCGCCGCCCGGCCTCGGCGGCGCTCTCAGCGGCCACGGCTTCGGCGTCGGCCTGGGACTGCTGGAGGCGTCCCTCGCGGGTCAGCTCGTCGCGTCCGATCACGGCGCCGGCGGCCTCCTTGAGCTTGCCTGCGAGCTTGCCGACGAGCCCGCCGGCGGTGTGCTCTGGGTTCTCTAGATCAGTCAAATCCGTTCATTGCTCCTCGGTCATGGTCGCGCCGGGCAACGTTCACGTGCCCTGTCCGTTTCCTGGGCCAACCCCTCCCCGCGCCTGTTCTGGCTGTACCCGCGGACCCGAGCAGACAAACGCCTGTTCGCACCCACCCGTCACCCGCGCTCCAGCAGGCGCACCGCGGCGAAGGCGCCCTGGCGCGGCAGGACCTCGCACCAGTCCGAGCCGGGAAGCGTGACGTCGTCGAGCCGAGCGCCGGAGCGCAGGCCGACGAGGACGGCGACCTCGTCGCCCCGGGTGAAGGCGCAGATGTCGGGCGGGGCGCTCACCGGCGCGTAGGCGCCGGCGAAGGCCTCCGGGCGGCGGCGCCGGAGGGCGAGCGCCTCGCGAATCAGGTAGAGCTTGCGCCCGCGACGGTCCGGGACCGCGCCGCCCTCCACCTGCGCGAGGACCTCGCGGCGCTCGTCCCAATCGACGGGACGCCGATTGTCGGGATCGACGAGGTTCAGCGCCCACAGCTCGTCCCCCTGGTAGATGTCGGGGACGCCCGGGCATGTGAGCTTGAGGAGCAGCGCGCCCAGCGCGGCGGCTTCGCCCGCCCGCGCGACCTCGTCCACGAACAGGTCGAAGGAGTCGCGAAAGGGCCGGTGGTCGTAGAGCCCGGCGGCGAACTCGATCACCGACCGCTCCCACTCCTCGTCGGGATCGTCCCAGTTGCTGTTGACCTTGGCCTCGCGCAGCGCCTTCTCGAGGTAGGCGCCGAGGCGCTCTCGCTCGATCGGCCAGGCGCCGAGGAGGGTCTGGTAGATCAGGTACTCCTCGTTGGCGTCCGGTCCCGGCCCTGAGCGCAGCGGCTCGTTGGCCTCGTGCCAGGCGAGCACGAGCTCGCGCCACTGTGGTGCCAGGCCCGCGAGCGTCCCGATCCGGGCGCGGACGTCGCCGCTGCGCTTGGTGTCGTGGGTCTGGGAGGCAAGCATGTGCCGCGGGAAGCGGGCGGCGCGGGCGAGGTTGGCGCGATGGAACTCCGCCACCGGGAGGGTGAAGCGGCCGGGATCGCCGCCCACCTCGTTGAGCGCGGTGAGCCTGAGATAGCGGTAGAAGGCGGTGTCCTCGACGCCCTTGGCCATCACCGGCCCGGTGGTCTGCTGGAAGCGCACCACGAACTCCTCATGGCCGCCGTCCTCGAGCAGGAGCACGCCGCGGAGATCCTCGGGGAGGTCGCTCAGGACCTCGCGATCGGCGTCTTCCACCCGCCCGGTGTAGGGCTGCACGTAGCTGCGGTACACGTGCAGCGAGGCCACCGCGCGCTCGAGCTCGGGATGATCGTAGAGCGAGCGCAGCTTGCCCACCTCGGGAGCGAAGGCGGTGGCGGCCTGCTCCCGCTTGGCCTCCGCGGCGACTTCGGCGAACGATTCGCGGCGACCCGTGAAGGTGGCGTAGAGGTCGGTGAGGTCGGGCTCGCCGGCCGGGTCGACGAACAGCGCCGTGACGTCGTTGGCGAACTCGTAGCCTGTGGTCCCCTGGACCGGCCAGTCGCGTAGCTCCTCGCCCGCCTCGAGGATCTTCTCCACCCACACGAGCTCGACGCCGTGCTCGGCGAGGCGCTCGAGGTAGGTGGCGGGATCGGCGAGGCCGTCGGGGTGGTCGATGCGCAGGCCATCGATCTGCGCCTCGGAGACGAGCTGGAGGACCTTGCGGTGGGTCTCCTCGAACACCTCGGGATCCTCGACCCGCACTCCCGCGAGATCATCGATGGTGAAGAAGCGCCGGTGCCATCCCGTCTCCGGATCGACGTCGAAGAACTTGGCCCGGCGCTCGGGGTCGCTCCAGTAGGGGTTCTCGTCGCTCGTCGCCATGTGGTTGGGGACGAAGTCGACGATCACCCCGATCCCGGCGTCGTGGGCCGCCGCCGCGAGGCGGCGAAATCCCTCCTCGCCGCCGAGCTCGTCGGAGACGCGGGTGGGATCGACCACGTCGTAGCCGTGACCTGACCCGGCCCGGGCCTGCATGATCGGCGACAGGTAGAGGTGACTGATCCCCAGTCCGCCCAGGTAGCCGAGGAGTTCGCGCGCATCATCGAAGCCGAAGTCGGGAGTGAGCTGGAGGCGGTAGGTGGCGCGCACCGTCAGCCGGTACCCGCGCCGGCGTCTTTCAATCCTCCTCGCCGGCCGGCGGCTTCCTCTCGGCGCCGAGGCGGGGTCCCGGCCGCTCGATCTCGAACCATACGTGGGTGGTTCCCTCATGCAGGCCCCACCGGCTCGCCTCGGACTCGACGAGCTTCAGGCCGCGGCCCCCGGGGGCCTCGCCGTCGTGCTCGCGCACCTCGCGCTCGAATCCCGAGCCTTCGTCGATGACCTCGACGTGGAGCCGGTCCTCGTCGAGGTCGGCCTTGAAGAGGATCGCTCCGCGGCCATGGAGGACGGCGTTGTTGACGAGCTCGGTGACGAGCAGCTTGGCGCGGCCGAGCTCGCCGACATCGAGCGTTCCCGCCGCCATCTCCTCGAGTACCCGGCGGGCACGCGCACCCGCGCTTCGATCGCGCGGGAGTTCGACCTCTACTGGCTCGAACACGACTGGGATCCTTTCCGCTGCGTCGATACCGACGGGCGACGCTACCGAAGAGGTGCCGGCGCGGGGCCCGGGAAACGGCGTTCTCGATCGCGTAGTTTCCCTCGCCATTATGCGCGCTCTCGCGCCCGCACGCCACCGCGCAGGGTTTAGAGATCCGCGATCGCGGTGATCTGTCTTGCCATGGCAACGACCAAGCAGCGGCGCGCCGCCAAGGAGAACGTGAAGAAGGCGCAGGCGGGGGCGAAGCAGAAGCAGACGCTGAAGAACCTTCCCGATCAGACGCGCAGCGCTCTGGGCAAGGAAGCGGCCGCGGTGCGTCGTGGTCAGGAGCCGACGCGCAAGGAGCTCGAGGAGCACGCGCGCAGGCTCGATATCCGTGGCCGCTCGAAGATGGGCAAGGCCGAGCTCAAGCGCGCAGTGGCTCGGGCTCGCTGACCTTTCGCACGGCCGCGGCGACTCGCTGAGTACCCCCTCGGCACTGGACGAGGCTGCTAGATTTCCCTTGGGTCGCCGCCCACGCGACCTATCCGAATCAGAGCCCGCGGGACACGTACAGGGTGTGACCGCAGCGGTTCGCCTCATCTGCCAGAGGATCAGACGATGCTCTCAGTGAACCACCCGCGAGCGGGGAAAGCGGATCGACTCCATGCGTGAGATGGCCTCTGAGGACTCACCGACACCCGGGCTCATGATTCAGCGCCTGAGCGACGATCAAGGGGTCGTCTTCGCCCTTGTCGGCGAGCTCGATCTCGAGTCTGCCCCCGAGCTCGAGCGCCAGCTCGAGGAGGTCGCGTCGGCGCGTCCAGGCCGGCTCCTGATCGACCTCGGCGGACTCGAGTTCATGGACAGCACCGGGCTCGCGGTCATGGTTCGCGCCCAGCGCTCGGCGCGCGAGAACGGCCATGGGCTCGCGCTCCGCCCCGGCCCCACTCAAGTACAGAGGCTGTTCGAGCTCACCGGAGTGCTCGACCGGTTCGCGTTCGAGGACTGATCCATGCTTCAGCCCAGGGCGATCAGGCACACGGCGCCGAGCACGCCGGCACCCGCCGTCCACCAGGCGATGTAGTCGCCGATATGGCCGGAGTGCAGGCCCCGGAGGGCCCGCATCACCGCTCTACCCCGGCTCTGGACCGAGCGCGGCAGCGCTTCCCGTAGCGGTCGCCCGAAGAGGCCGAGCGCCGCGAAGGCCACGGCGCCCGCGACCGAGACCACGCCGTAGAGCACGTCGATCGCCGTCGCGTGGTCCGGTGTCACCGCCGGCCACCGGACCGGCGTGCCATGGAGCACCCAGGCCACGTAGCTCGCGTGGTCGGTGAAGCGCGCGGCGACGCGCTCGCTTCCCGGTACCAGGCCGGGAACGAGCCCCGCGAGCGCGGCGGCGGCGAGGAGCAGCGTGGGCACGAGAACCATCGGCCGGGGCGTGTAGTCGCGTTCCCCGCGTGTCTCGTCGACGCGCTCCTCGGCGGCCCGGGCTTGGGCGGGATCGGGGCCGGTGGCCGGCCCCCACCCCAGGAACACCCGGCCGGTGACCCGGAGCACGGCGCCGCCGGTCACCGCGGAGACGAGGATGAAGAGGGGCACGAGCCATCCATACCCGGCGCTCGCGGCCGCGGCCTCGAGCAGGGACTTGCCGGCATAGGCGGTGAAGGGCGGCGCGGCGGCGAGGAGGAGCGCCCCGACCGCGAACAGCGCCCCCAGGAAGCGCAGGTCCCGACCCCGGCCGTGCAGGTCGAACTCGTCGATCGTCGCGAAGCGGTGGAGGAGCACTCCGGTGCACATGAAGAGCGCCGCCTTGGTGAAGCCGTGACCGACCACGTAGACGGCGACGCCCGCGAGCCCCTTGGCACTCAGGAGCGCGACGCCGCACACGAACAGGCCGATGTGGCTGATGGTGGAGAAGGCGAGCAGCCGCTTGATGTGGCGCTGGAGGAAGCACATGTAGGCGCCGAGCAGCGCGGTGATCACCCCGAGGCCGACGAGGATCGCCCGCAGGGCGGCGGCGTGGGCGGCCATCGGCCCGGCGAACACCTCCCAGTACAGCCGCGCGACCGCGTAGACGCCAAGCTCGACCATCACCCCCGAGAAGAGGACGCAGACGGGCACAGGCGCCACCGCGTGGGCGTCGGCGAGCCAGAAGTGCAGCGGCACCGCTGCCGCCTTGGTGAGGAAGCCCACCAGCAGGAGCACCATGGCGACGATGACGAGCGGGTCGGCGCCGTGGGCGTCGAGCGAGGCCCCGATCTGCGCCATGTTCAGCGCGCCCGTACGGGCGTAGAGCATGGCCACGCCGATGAACATCGCGTACCCGGCGATGCTGTTGGTGATGGCGAAGTTGATCGCTCCCTGGATCGGGGCGCGTTCCTCGATCTCGTAGGCGGTGAGGGCGAAGGCGACGACGCTGATGAGCTCGAAGAACACGACCAGGTTGAAGATGTCCCCGGTCAGGCAGAACCCGGCCATGCCCGCCATGAACAGGAGCATGAGGCCGTGGAAGAGGCCCTCGACGGCGTCGAAGTAGCGCAGCGAGTAGGCGAACGCGGCGAGCACGAGCAGCGCCGCGAAGGCGGCCATCCCGGCACCGAGCGGGTCGATCGAGAGGGAGATCCCGATCGCGACGCCGTGGACGGGCTTCCATCCCCCCATCCAGTACGCGAACGGCTGGCGCCAGGCGTCGACGGTGAGGACCACGCAGATGGCCACGACGGCAGCGGCGACGAGCCCGGCGGCCCCGTCCTCGAGCCGGCGCGGAGCGACGTAGCCGACGGCGACGAGAAAGGCCCCGGCCAGGAAGGGAATGACGACGGGGAGGGCGGGGAGACTCGACATCCGCGGCAGCGGTCAGTTAGTGCCGCAGGGCACGCAGCCGCGCCGGGTCGACGCTCCCGAAGCGCTTGTGGGCCTGCACGACGAGGGCGAGGAGCAGCGCCGTGACCGTCGCCTCGATCACCACGTCGGTGAGCACGAGCACCTGCACGACGGGGTCCACGAGCTTCGACTTGGTGGGGATGTCGGCCACGATCGGCGCCTTGGCGCCCGTGCGGTAGCCGACGCCGAGGAGGACGAGGTAGGTGGCGGATTGCACGACGGTGAGGCTGAGCACGGTGCGCACGAGGTGGGTGCTCGAGACCACGCCCCACAGCCCGATCATGAACAGCCACGCGGCCACCGCGTAGGGCAGGTAGCTCACGTCCGGTCCCCCCCGCGCACGAGCAGATCCTGGTCGAGGAACTCCGTCCACGTGAGCAGGAAGGCGCCCGTGACCTCGAGCCCGACGGCGACGCTGTTGAGCGGCATCATCCCCGCCGACAGGAGCGTCCCCTGCGTCCCGAGGGGGAGGAAGTTCTTCAGGTAGACGCCGGCGAAGATGAGGCCGCCGAGTCCGATCAGCGCGTAGGAGGCGGCGCCGAGCGCCTCGAGCGCCTCGAGCGCCCACTGCGGCGCGATCCGCTTGAGCGCCAGGTAGCGACCGGCGAGGAGGATGGCCATCGGTCCCGCCGCCAGCACCACTCCGCCCTGGAAGCCGCCCCCGGGGGTCAGCTGGCCGTGGAGGACCACGTAGCCGCCGAGCGCGACGAGCAGGGGGACGAGCGCGAGCGAGGCGAGCCGGAGCGCGTCGCTCGCGCCCGCGAAGCGGTGATCCTCGATGCCGCTGGCACGCTCCACGCTGGCCTCGTCACGCATCCGGCGCAGGAGCAGCGCCACCCCGGCGGCAGAGGCGAAGAGGATGAACTCCTCGCCGAGGGTGTCGAAGGCGCGCAGGTCGAAGTTCAAGGCCGTGACGATGTCGGTGGCGTGACGCGCCGAGGGCTCGATTCGGCTCACGAGCAGCCCGTAGACGCCGTGGTAATCGCCGAAGGCGGGCAGGCCGTGCAAGCCGATGAGGAGCACGGCGAGCAGCCCCGGGCCGGCGACGGCGAAGAGGCCAAGCCGCACCCGCCTGCTCACCGCTGCCCCTCGCCGTCGGCGCGCCTGTGCTCGTCTTCGCTCTCGCGGATCTTGCGCAGCGCGGCGAGGATGATCACCGGCAGCGCGAGCCCGGAGACGACGATCTCCGAGAGCGCCACGTCGGGCGCCTGGAAGACGAAGAAGAGGATCGTGAGCGCGACCCCGTAGATGCTCAGGACCAAGGTCTGGCGCAGGGGATCGGGAACGAGGACGACCGCCGTCCCGCCGAGGGCGACAAGGATCAAGGCCGCGATCTGCAGCGCCGTCACCGCGACTCGTCCTCGATGCCCTCACGCCAGTCGCCGCGCTCGCGGGTGCGTAGGCTTCGCGCCGTCGTGTGCACGAGGACCGGCCCGAGAAGGACCACCAGCACCCCGGTCGCGAGCGCCTTGTCGCCGATCAGGGAGAAAGACTCCTGCACGAGGATCGAAGCGCCGATGAGCAGCACCCCGAAACTCGCCAAGCCGACGTAGTGGAGGCGGTCGTAGACGTCGCGCATGGCGCTCACGCCGACCACCGCGAGCACCTCGATGATCGCGCCGCCGACGAGCAGGGCCGAGGCGGCGAGATCACGCACGGTCACAGGCCGCGCTCCATGAGCCGCGCGAAGGCGAGGCCGCCGACGATCGAGATCAACGCCGACACCACCGCCAGATCGACGAAGGGCTGGCGATGAAAGCCCTCGGAAAGCACCATCAGCACGCTGGTCAGGAGCGCGCCTGCCACCTCCACGGCGGCCAGTGCGTGCTCGGCGCCGGCGAGCACGGCGACGGCGAGGCACGGCACGATCGCCGCTGCCAGGACGACGGCGACGATCTCCCACTTGTTCATCGGACCCCCAAGACGTCGATCTCCTCCTCGCCGCCCTGGCGGCGGAGCTGATGCACGAGCAGGAGCTTGCGCTCGGCGTCGACGCCGATCACGATCGTGTTCGGGGTCAGTGACCCCAGCGCCTCGGCCAGGGCTCGGCGCCCGGCGTCGCCCGGCGTGTCCCCAGAGGCGCTGAAGGGGACGACCCGGAATACTCCGCGGGAGCGCCGGCGCGTGAAGAGCTGCGCCACCGCCTCGCGCGAAACGGCGGCGATCTGGGTGGGGACCCGGACCAGCACCCGCCCCGCCCGCGTCAGCCAGGCGGGCTTGATCTCGGCTTCCGCGACTCCCTGCTCGCGCGAGAGCTCGAAGGCGGCGGCGGCGAGCGCGGCGACCGCGGCGCCGGCACAGAACTCGGGAAGATCGACGGTGTCGATCAAGAGCAGGTAGAAGGCCGCGGCGAGCACGAAGCCAGCCACCGTGATGCGGGCGCGGCGCATGGAGCACCTACTGCCCGGATGTGGCAGGTGGTAATCGACCCCCGCTTACGCGCGCCCGCCGCCGGGTACCTCCCCCTCGGTGACCGCGTTCGGATACACGCTCATGTGCGAGCAGTCGCCGCCCGATCAGCTCGTCCGCGATGCCCGCCGGGCCGAGGAAGCCGGGTTCGACTTCTCGGTGATCAGCGATCACTTCCAGCCGTGGCTGGCATCGCAGGGCCATTCCGGCTATGCCTGGTCGATCCTCGGCGCCGCCGCCCAAGCGACGGAGCGGATCGGGCTGATGAGCTACGTCACCTGCCCGACATTGCGCTATCACCCGGCCGTGGTGGCCCAGAAGGCGGCGACCATGCAGATCCTCTCGGGCGGCCGCTTCCGCCTCGGGCTCGGGGCCGGCGAGAACCTCAACGAGCACGTCGTAGGCAAGCGCTGGCCCTCGGTCGGGGTGCGCCACGCGATGCTCAGCGAGGCCGTCGACGTCATCTCGGCCCTGTTCGACAGCGAGGACCGCGTGACCGTGCGCGGCCGCTACTTCGACCTCGAGTCCGCGAAGCTCTGGGACCTCCCCGAGCAGCGCGTACCGATCGGGATCGCCGTCTCGGGGCCGGAATCGTGCCGGATCGCCGGAGACAAGGCCGACGTGATGATCGCCGTCGAGCCCAAGCCCGAGCTCGGAGAGATGTTCGATGCCGCCGGCGGCCAGGGCAAGCCCCGCGTCGGGCAGGTCGCGGTGGCCTACGACGCCGACCGCGACGCCGCGATCGAGCGCGCCCACGAGCAGTTCCGCTGGTTCGGGCTGGGATGGAAGGTCAACGCCGACCTCCCCAATCCCGACTCCTTCGAGAGCGCCACCCAGTTCGTCACCCCCGAGGACGTCGCCTCGCAGCTCGCCTGCGGGCCGGACGTCGATGAGCACGTCGAGAAGATCAAGGCCTACATCGACGCCGGCTACACCGAGATCGCCCTCGTTCAGATCGGCGCTGAGGAGCAGGAGCCCTTCGCCGAGTGGGCCGAGCGGGAGCTGCTACCGGCGCTTCGCTCCCTGTGAGCGTCGCGCGTCCGACCACCGCCCGCTGCCCCCGTCCTTCAGCTCGGCGAGCGTGCGCTCGAGGGCGTCCATGATGTCGGGGGCCGGGGTCGGCTGATCGCGCTCGTCGGGGGCGGTGATCGTCTCCCCCTTGCGCTTGCGCTTGACCACGCGCTCGAGCCGCGCTCGGTACTCGTCCTTGTAGCGCTCGGGTTCGAAGTCGGTCGAGAGCTCCTCGATCACCGCCACCGCAACCTCGAGCTGGCGCCGTGTGGGCTTATGCGCCTTCTGGGTCGCGGCGTCGATGTCCTTGGTCGGGCGGATCTCGTCGGCGAAGAGCATGGTGGTGAGCGAGAGGACGCCCTCCCGGGCGCGCACGAGCGCCAGGTACTCGCGCGCGCGCATGACGAAGCGCCCGAGCGCCGCGCGCTCGGTGCGGCCCATGACCTCGGTCAGCAGACGGTAGGCCCGCGTGGCCCCGTCATCACTGGAGGCGGGAAGGAGGAAGTAGGGATGGTCGAAGTAGATCGGGTCGACATCGACGAGGTCCACGAACTGCTCGATGTCGATGGTGCGCGTCTTGCGCGGCTCGATCGCCGCCAGCTCGAGGTCGGAGACGATCACCTGGCGGCCGTCCTCGAGCTCGTAGCCGTGGGTGATCTCCTCGTAAGGGACCTCGACGTCCTCCTGTGAGCACCAGCGCTTGGTCTCGATCGGGGCGCCGTCCTTCTCGTGGAGCTGGTGGAAGTGGAGGTCGAGGTCGCGTACGGCCGTGACCAGGCTCACGGGGACATTGACGAGCCCGAAGCTGAGCGAGCCTGTCCATAGCGAGCGCGCCACGATCAGCTCCGCCCGCGGGCGCCCAAGCTCGCTTCCAGCGCCGCCATCAGGTCGGTGCCGTCCTCGGTCTCGGCCGCCTCGGGCAGCTCGGGATCCTCGCCGCGCGCCTTCGCCGCGATCAGCGCCAGCACGCGCTCGCGGTAGGAGTCCTCGAAGGCGGCCGGGTCAAAGCGCTCGTGCAGGGTATCGACGAGCTTCCCGGCCATCTCCACCTCGCGCTTGCTCGGCGCGCGGCTGGGCTCGGGCACGTCGAGCTTGGAGGGATCGACGAGCTCCCCGGCGAAGCGCATCGTCTGGAGCGCCAGGACCTCGTCGAGCGGGCGCACCGCGACGAGGTACTCGCGGTTGTGAAACACCCAGCGGCCGATGCCCACGCGCCCGGCGCGGCGGAGCGCGTCGTGCAGGAGCCGGTAGGCGTCGGCGCCGTCGGCTCCGGCGCCCAGATAGTAGGCGCGGTCGTAGTAGACGGGGTCGATCTCCGGAGCGCACACGAACTCCTCGAGCTCGATCACGTGGGCGCGCTCGCCGGCGGCGGCGTCGATCTCCTCCTGGGTGAGCACCACGTACTTGCCCTTGCCCACCTGGTAGCCCTTGACGACCTCCCGGTAGGGCACCTCCTTGTTCTCCTTCGAGCAGATCCGCTTCTGCTTGATCCGGGCGCCGTCCCGGGCGTGCACCTGGTGAAAGTGAACGCTCTTGTCCTCGGTGGCGGAATGCACCTTCACGGGCACGGCGGTGAGTCCGAAGGTGATCGTCCCGTTCCAGATCGAGCGCGCCATCGGCGTGTTGCTACCCAGTGCGCGGCAGGCTCAGGGCGTCGGGACGGCGCCCTGAGCGGGCTTGGACCCGTCCGGCCTCTGCTCGACGACGAGCTCGACCGCCTCACGACGGCGTACGAGGCAGCGTGGACAGTACGACGGCGCGATCGTCGGCGAACGGATCGCCAGTGACAGGCCGCAACGACGACAGCTAAGACGCATGGCGCTACTCCGGGTGTTCACGCCGCCCCGTCCGGTGCATCCCCACGTGGCGACTGATGACTCGCCGCATCGTGGACCGCTTGGCACCCACCTGCGGCGAACTGCTTATCGGCGGATACTGCCCGCGACCTCGCATCTGTAAACGAGCGCGGTCCGGGGTAGCCCCCCTTATGACCAGACGACAACGGCAAACGGAGGCGACATGAAGGCAGTCACTTATCACGGCAAGCGCGACGTGCGCGTGGACACCGTTCCCGATCCGGCGATCGAGGAGCCCACCGACGCGATCGTCCGGATCACCTCCAGCGGGATCTGCGGGTCGGACCTGCACCTCTACGAGGTGATGGGCGCGTTCATGGACGAGGGCGACATTCTCGGGCACGAGCCGATGGGGGTCGTCGAGGCGGTGGGCGCCGAAGTCACCCAGATCGCCACCGGCGACCGTGTCGTGATCCCCTTCAACATCTCCTGCGGCCACTGCTTCATGTGCGACCAACAGCTCTACTCGCAATGCGAGACCACGCAGGTGCGCGAGCAGGGCAAGGGCGCCGCGCTGCTCGGCTACACCAAGCTCTACGGCCAGGTCCCCGGCGGCCAGGCCGAATACCTCCGCGTCCCCCAGGCGCAGTTCGGCCCCATAAAGGTGCCCGAGGGCCCGCCCGACGAGCGCTTCGTCTACCTCTCCGACGTCCTCCCCACCGCCTGGCAGGGGGTCGAGTACGCGGCGATCCCCGAGGGCGGCACCGTGGCGGTGTTCGGGCTCGGCCCGATCGGCCAGATGGCGTCGCGCATCGCGCTGCACCGCGGGGCCTCGGAGGTGTTCGGCATCGATCTCGTCGACGAGCGACTCGAGATGGCCCACCGCCACGGGGTCCACACCCTCGACGCGCGCGGCCATGACGATATCCCCGAGACGCTGCGCGAGCTCACCGACGGCCGGGGCCCCGACTCGGTGATCGACGCGGTCGGCATGGAGGCGCACGGCGCCCCGGTCGCGAAGCTCGCGCAGCAGCTCGCGGGCATCCTCCCCAGCCCCGCCACGCGGGTGATGATGGAAAAGGCCGGAGTCGACCGCCTCAGCGTCCTCCACGCCGCCATCGACACCGTGCGCCGCGGCGGGACGATCTCCCTGAGCGGGGTGTACGGCGGCGCCGTCGACCCGATGCCGATGATGGATCTCTTCGACAAACAGATCCAGCTGCGCATGGGCCAGGCGAACGTCAAGCGCTGGATCGGCGACATCATGCCGCTGCTCACGGGTGACGGGGACCCGCTGGGAGTCGAGGACCTCGCCACCCACCGGCTCCCGCTCGAGCAAGCCCCCCATGCCTATGAGATCTTCCAGAAGAAGGAGGACGGCGCAGTGAAGATCCTCCTGCAGCCCTGAGCCCGAAGATGACGGGTCAGTCTTCGGGGAGGACGGGCCAGTTCTCGAGGTCGATCAACATGGCCGGCGACTCCTCGCGCTCGGCCAGCCGGCGATGAATGATGCCGCAGCCCTGCTGGCAGGCCAGGCACATGTCGGATCCGACCGCCCGGGGACGAATGCACCCCTCCTCGCTACAGAACTCCTCGGGATTCATACGCCAGCTCATGCGGCGCTAAATCTACCGCTGGTGACCTGCCTGATCCAGGTTCGGGTAGTGCGGATTACCACCCGCGGGCGACGGGAGCCCGCATTGCAATAGCGACACGCGGACGTATGTCAGGAGCACCTTGAATAACGACCAGCGCATCACGCCGGCTGTCCTGTACCGGGCGGTGCTCCTTGCCTTCGGTCTGGTGGTCGCCGCGCTGATCTTCCGCGCGCTGCTCACGCTCATCCTCGCGATCCTGATCGTGATCGTGCTCGCCATCCCCCTCTCGGCGTTCGCGAGCCTGCTCGAGCGGGCGCGGATTCCGCGTCCGCTCGGGGTGCTCATCGGGATGGTCATCGGGCTGGGAGCGGTGGTCAGCCTGGTCGCCGCCCTGGTACCCGTGTTCTCGCATGAGGTCAATCGCTTCGCCGCCTCGCTGCCGTCCCTGATCGACTCGCTACGCCACAAGCTCGGTCACCTCACGGGCACGTCGCCGACGAAGATCGGCACGCAGCTCCAGTCGTTCGTCAGCGGCTATACCCATCACACCTCGCGCCTGCTCGGGCCCATCGCCTCCGTCGGCAGCACCGTGGCGGGGGCGCTGGTGGCGATCGTCGTCGTGCTCCTGACCACGGTGTACACCGCGGTCCAGCCCGGACCCCTGGTCGAGGGCGTCACCCGGATCTTCCCCCCGGGCCGGCGCCCTCAGGCATCCCACATCCTCGCGCGTCTCCGGGAGGCGTACCTGGGCTGGATCCGGGGACTCACGGTGGGCATGATCGTGCTCGGAGTCCTGACCTACGTGGCCCTGCGGGTCGTGGGGATCGGCTATGCCGCCTTCTTCGCCATCCTCACCGCCGTGGCGATGATCGTCCCCTACTTCGGCGCGCTCGCGAGCTCGATCCCGCCGATTCTCTACGCGCTCGCGACCTCGCCGGGGAAGGCGATCCTCGTCGCCGTCCTCTACATCCTCATCCACCAGCTCGACTCGAACGTGATCGAGCCCGTGGTCATGGCCCGTGCGGTCAAGCTCCATCCCGCCGTCGTCGCCGTCGGCGTGATCGCCGTCGAGAGCCTGTTCGGCTTCGTCGGCCTGTTCGTCGCGGTTCCCATCCTCGCCACGGTCAAGATCCTCATCGAGGAGCTGTGGATCAACCCCCAGGAGACCGCCAAGGCGCCGCTCGCGGTCGTCCGCTCTCCGGCCGCCGCCCTCCGGGAGGGCGGCGACCAGAGCTGACGGCTGGGTTCACCGCGCCGCGTGCGACGGGGGCATGCCGGCGGGCCGGTTGGTGCGCTCGCGCGCTGCCGCGAATCGCGGCGAGCGGGCTCCGACGGGCGCGGTGAGGAGATCGACGATCGCCCCCACGAGGAGAATCACACCGCCGGCAAGGGCGGCGAAGGGGCCGGCTTCGACCTGGGTGATCGCCGGGACCGGCACGGCCAGCGTCTTGATGCCCAGGCTGGGGATGTCGAGCCATCGTACGACGGCGTACACGCAGATCGCCGTCCCGATCAGCCCGGTGACCAGTCCGGCCAGCCGCCATTCGACTGCGGCGGCGAATATCAACGCCACCACCGCTCCGGCGAGGATGAGGATCGGTGCCAGCGTAGTGAGGCCCCACAAGGTGACCGTTACGGCGAAGACGTGGATCACTCCGGCCACCGGGAGGATGACGTCGAACGAGTACCAGGGCAGAACGGTCGCGAGCACGGCAATGCCGGCGCCGACCGCCGTGGTGAAGGTGAGGGAAATCCGGTTAGTGGACATGGAGGCTGACCTAGATCACAACGGGGCGATTGAAAGCCGCGCCCCGTGGTCTGGGACAGTTCCCCGATGACCTCGCTCCAGACGGCCACCGGCGTGTTCGGCGGCCTGCTCATCCTGGGAGCGTTGCTCTCGGGTTTCGCCCACCGCAGCGCACTGTCGCTCACCGCGGTGTTCGTGCTCGCCGGCTTCCTCCTCGGGGACGGTGCCACGGGACTGATCCATTTCCGGCCGGGGTCGGGTTTTGTCACCGACCTCACCACCGTGGCCCTGATCGTCATCCTCTTCCGCGACGGGCTCGAGGTCGACGCCGAGCTGATCCAGCACGAGTGGCGGGCGCCGCTGCGCAAGCTGGCGATCGGGATGCCGATCACCGCCGCGATCGTCGCCGTGGCCACGCACGCGTTGATCGGATTGAGCTGGGCCCAGTCGTTTCTCCTCGGAGCGCTCCTCTCTCCCACCGACCCGGTCCTCTCCTCGGGCGTGGTGACCGATGCTCGCGTCCCGCGCATCGTCCGCCACTCCCTGAACCTGGAATCCGGGCTCAACGACGGCCTCGCCCTCGCGGCCGTGCTCGCGCTGGCCGCCGTCGTCGACACCCGGAGCCACCACTTCGTGTGGTGGCGCTTCGCTCTCCAGGACGTCGGCCTCGGGTTCGCCTTCGGCATCGCCTGCGGGCTGATCGCGTCCGTCCTCATGCCCCGCCACGACCGCATACCGCCGGTCCAGAAGGCCCTCTACGGCCTGGGGGTTGCCTTTGCCACCTACAGCGTGACCGTCCTTCCGCCGGCCGGGAACGGGCTCATCGCCGTGTTCGTCGCCGCCATCGTCCTTGGCGCCCGCCGTCCCGACCTCCGCGAGCACTTCGTCGAGGGCGCCGGCGAGGTGATCGAGATCATCAAGCTCGGCGTCTTCACCGTCTTCGCCTCCCTGCTCACGCTCGACGGCCTGACCACCGATGGCTGGGCCGCCGTCGCGGTGGTGGCGGTGACGCTCCTGATCGCGCGACCGGTGGCGATCTGGGCGGCGCTGGCGGGCACGCGGCTCGACCGCCCCGCCAAGGCGTTCATGGCCTGGTTCGGTCCCAAGGGGGTGGCGACGATGGCCTTCGCGCTCCTCATCCTCGGGCGCGGGCTCCCCAGCGGCCAGCGGATCTTCGACATCGCCGCCCTCGCCGTCGTCGCCTCGGTCATTCTCCACGGAGTGACCGAGACGCGGGGGATCAGCTGGCTGCGCCGGCGCAGCCGGAGCTAGGCCGGCGAGCTCGGCGTGCTCATCGCCGGGGGACGAACTCCCCGGCCTTCTGCTTGAACGACTGCACGACGATCTTGCGCGCGTCGGGATCGCCCTTGACCAGCGCCGAGGCGAGCGCCTTGGCCTGCTCGATGGTGATGTGGGGCGGGAGCGGGGGAACATTGGGGTCGGTGACCGCCTCGTAGACGACCGGCCGTCCGGCCGCGAGCGCCTCATCCCACGCCGGACCGACGCGCTCGGGAGTGTCGACGCGGATGCCGCCGAGCCCGAGCATCTCGCCGTAGCGGGCGTATGGGAAGTCGGGCAGGTCCTGCGAGCCCTCGAACTTCGGGTCACCCGACATCGCCCGCTGCTCCCAGGTCACCTGGTTGAGGTCGCGGTTGTTGAGCACGAGCACGATCAGGCGCTGATCGGCCCACCGCTCGCGGTACTTGGCGATGGTGATGAGCTCGTTGAGTCCGTTCATCTGCATCGCGCCGTCGCCCACGAGCGCGATCGCCGGTCGGTCGGGGTGGGCGAACTTGGCCCCGATCGCATAGGGCACCCCCGCCCCCATGGTGGCCAGCGTGCCCGATAGGGAGGCCATCATCCCTCTCCGCAGCCTGACGTCGCGGGCGAACCAGTTGGCCGCCGAGCCGGAGTCCGAGGTGATGATCGCGCCGTCGGGGAGGCGCCGGGAGAGCTCGTGGAAGACGAGCTGGGGATTGACGGGATCGGCGTTGAGGTGGGCGCGGGCGTCGATCAGCTTCCACCACGCGGCCACCTCGTTCTCGATCTGCTCGCGCCAGCTGCGGTCCTCCTTGCGCTTCAGCCGGGACGCGAGCGCGCGCAGCGTCTCGGCGCTATCGCCCACCAGACCCACCTCCATCGGATAGCGGATCGACAGCATGCGCCCGTCGATGTCGATCTGCACGCCTCGGGCCTGGCCCTCCTCGGGCAGGAACTCCGAGTAGGGGAAGCTCGAGCCGACCATCAGCAGGGTGTCGCACTCCTGCATCAGGTCCCAGCTCGGCTTCGTCCCCAGGAGGCCGATCGAGCCGGTGACGAAGGGCACGTCGTCGGGAAGCACGGCCTTGCCGAGCAGCGCCTTGGCCACTCCCGCGCCCAGGAGCTCGGCGACGGCGATCACCTCCTCGGCGGCATGGAGCGCGCCCTGGCCGACGAGCATCGCCACCCGCTTGCCCGCGTTCAGCACCGCGGCAGCGCGGTCGAGCTCCGCGTCGGTGGGGACGACGCGCGGCGGCCGGTAGCCGGGGCCGGAGTGCACGGTGCCGTGGGCGTGCGGGGGCTGCTCGACCGCGTCCGCCTCCTGGATGTCGTTGGGTATGATCACCGCCGTCACCGTCCGCTCGGCCAGGGCGATCCGACACGCGCGGTCGACCAGGTGGCGTATCTGCGCGGGCTCGCTGGCCATGTGCACGTACTCGTGGGCGACGTCCTTGAACAGGGCGGCGAGGTCGACTTCCTGCTGATAGTTGCCTCCGAGTCCGGCGCGCGCCTGCTGGCCGACGATCGCCACCACCGGCTGATGGTCGAGCTTGGCGTCGTAGAGGCCGTTGAGCAGGTGAATCGCGCCCGGGCCCGAGGTCGCCATGCACACCCCGAGCTCCCCGGTGAACTTCGCGTGGGCGCACGCCATGAAGGCCGCCATCTCCTCGTGGCGGACCTGGACGAACTCGGGGCGCTTCCCGTTGCTCGACCGCGTGAACGCGCCCATCACCCCGTTGATGCCGTCGCCGGGATAACCGTAGATGCGCTGTACCCCCCACAGCGAGAGGCGATCGAGGAGGAAGTCTCCGACCGTGTCAGTCATGGTGCCCTTTCGTGGATGTCGACACTCGTTCGCCTACCCGGGCCGGCCGCGGCTAATAGCGCGGTGTTCGGCTCCGAACCATCGCCGCACGTAGGCCGGGCGGCCCGTCACGCTCGCGCAGCTTTGAAGGGCGGCGGACCGGGTACCCGTACTCGTATGCCGATGAATACACCCCCCTCCGAAGTGCGAGACCGTAACCTCGAGCGCGAGGGCAAGCGGCTCGCGGCACCCGTTCGCCTCTTCCTGCCCCTGTTCCTCGTCCTCGGCATCCCCGGGGTCCTTCTCATCGTCCTCGCCCACTCCTGGGCCTACGAGCTTGGATGGGTGCTCTTCCTGCTCGCGACGGTGCCGGCCGTCGTCGCCGTCGTCCTCCTCGGCGCCAGCGCGGTCGCACGCTGGGCGGCGCGCGAGAAGCCGTTCGCGTGAGTGGACGCCGCCGCGGCCCGGAGCGCCACGCGTTCCGGGCTTACCGGCGGCTCAGCCTCCCGCGGACGCGCTGTCCGGCGCTCGCGCCGGGATCGCCGTGTCCGACCGCTCGGCCGCGTCGTTCTGACGCTCGCAGGTCCATTCCCCGCTCGCCGTCCGGTGGATCGCCCCCACCCTCGCTCCCGAGCGCGCATGGACCCCGCCCCCGTCGTCGACCCAGAGACTTGGCTCACCTCCCAGTGAGGCGGCGATGATTTCCTGAACGCGCGCGGCGTCGAAGTGCCCGACCTTCTGGTCGTTGAGCGTCGCGGTGAGCACGGCGAGTGCCCGGTCGATCTCGACTTCGGTTTCCATGACCTGAGCGATACCCGCGGCCCCGTGCCGCCAAGCACCGCCGTTCGGTAACGAACATAATCGCGATAGCCCACCCATCGCCGCGGGTAGTGGCTCGCCACCATGCCGAGCCCACGCCGTCTCGTGCCCCCCTTTCTGCGTCAGCTGGCTGGAAGCCGTTCATCCTGCACCCCGACGGGCGCGGCTGGCTGTACTCCCCCACCGGACTCGTTGACGGCCCGCTGCCCGCCCACTACGAGCCCCACGAGTCACCGTTCCGCAACTCCCTCTATGCCCAGCAGCAGAACCCCACCCGGCAGGTCTTTCCCCGCCCGGAGAATCCTTATCACCCGAGCGACGGCGAAGTCGGAGCCGATGTCTTTCCCTTCGTGCTCTCGACCTACCGCCTGACCGAGCATCACACCGCCGGCGGCATGTCTCGCACCGTGCCCTATCTCGCCGAGCTCCAGCCCGAGTTCTTCTGCGAAGTCTCACCCGAGCTCGCGGCGGAGCGCGGGCTCGAGCACGCCGGCTGGGCGACGATCGTCACCGCTCGTCAGGCCGTCGAGGCGCGGGTGATGGTGACCGCGCGCATCAAGCCTCTGCTCATTGGCTCTGACCCACCCCGGACGATGCACCTGGTGGGCACCCCGTACCACTGGGGGGGCGTGGGGATCGTCACCGGCGACTCCGCCAACGAGCTGCTGCCCATCGTGCTCGACAACAACGTGCACATCAGCGAGTACAAGGTCGCGACGTGCGACATCATCCCCGGACGACGCCCGCGCGGCAAGGCCCGCCTCGCGCTCGTCGAGGAGTATCGCCGACGCGCGGGGGTGAAGGCGTGAAGCTCGAGACCATCGCCTGGCCCGGCACCCATGGCGAGGAGGCGAGGCCGCGCAAGGGCTTCTTCACCGACACCTCGCTGTGCATCGGCTGCAAGGCGTGCGAGGTGGCGTGCAAGGAGTGGAATCAGATCCCCATGTCGAT
>DASZMD010000307.1:0-4525 GCA_035551955.1 Solirubrobacteraceae bacterium
GCACCGAGAGGTGCAACTGGCGGATGCCTGGGGAGGACGCAGGAGCCAGCCGGACGACTCGGGGGCGGCCCGGTCGTTGGCGAGGCTGGATGCCGAGCGGGCCGCCCCCGAGGCAGCAGCGCTGCGCGAGGCGACGAGGACGATGACAGGCGCCGTCAGGGGCGCCTCGAATGTGAGCGTATTTGCGATGGTGACCACTAGTGTGCCAAGGCGAGGGCGCGGGCCTGGTGGTGGTGGACGGATTGCGTGGCGGGCGGGGGTTTGGGGGCCGGCGGGAGCACTACGCCGGCGTTCGCGCCTCCACGAGCTCCGCGGCCACCCGCCGCGCCTTTCCGTCCGCGGCCGCCAGCGTGTCGAATGAGTGCACGGGGGCCGCGGGGAGCTCGGTGAGGGTGTCCTCGATGACGCCGGCGATCTCGAGGAAGCGCAGGCGGCCGGCGAGGAAGGCGTGGACGGCGATTTCGTTGGCGGCGTTGAGGGTGCAGGGGGCGGTGCCGCCGGCGCGGGCCGCCTGGCGGGCGAGCCTCAGGCACCTGAAGGTCTGCTCGTCGACGGGCTCGAAGGTCAGCGCTCCGACGGACACAAGGTCGAGCGGAGCCACGGGGACGTCGACGCGGTCCGGATGGTGGAGGGCGTAGGCGATGGGGACGCGCATGTCGGGATAGCCGAGGTGGGCCAGGGTCGCGCCGTCGCAGAGCTGGATCAGGCTGTGGATGATCGATTGGGGGTGGACGACGACGTCGATCTGCTCGTAGGGGGTGCCGAACAGGTGGTGGGCCTCGATCAGCTCGAGTCCCTTGTTCATCAGCGTGGCCGAGTCGATGGTGATCTTGCCGCCCATGGCCCAGGTGGGATGCGCGAGGGCCTGCTCGACGGTGACGTCCTCGAGCTCGGCGGCGGTGCGGCCGCGGAAGGGGCCGCCCGAGGCGGTGAGGATGAGCTTGTCGACGGTGCCGGGGGGCTCGGAGGCGAGGAGCTGATAGATCGCCGAATGCTCGGAGTCGACGGGGATGATCGCCGCCCCGGTGGCCTCGGCGAGCTGGGTCACGAGCTCTCCGCCGACCACGAGCGACTCCTTGTTGGCGAGCGCGAGATCGATGCCCTCGCCGAGGGCGGCGACGCTGGGCACGAGGCCGGCCGATCCGACGATGCCGTTGAGGACGAGGTCGGCGTCGCTCTCGGTGATCAGCCGGACGAGGCCGTCCGGGCCGCTGAGGACCTCGCCGTCGGTCCATGCCTCACCGGCCCGCGCCGCGGCGTCGGGATCGGAGAGGGCGATCCGGCGCACGCCGTGCTCCCGTGCCTGCCTGACCAGGTCCTCCCACGCCGCGTCCGCGGACAGGGCGACGACGGTCAGGTCGCCGGCACGCTGGACAACGTCCAGCGCCTGGGTCCCGATCGAGCCCGTGGAGCCCAGGATGACGAGGCGGCGCGGCACCGGGAGCGGATTGTAGGCCGGTGCCTGTTAAGACAAAGCGGCCCAGATGTAATAGCCGACCACCACCGTGAAGATCGCCCCGTCCAGGCGGTCCAGCGCTCCCCCGTGAGCGCCGAACAGGGTCCCGGTGTCCTTGGCCCCCGCGTCGCGTTTGATCAGCGACTCGAACAGGTCTCCGACGGGACCGGCGATCGCCACCCCGACGCCGATGAGCAGGGCATGCTGGGTGGTCAGCCACACGGTCTGGAAGGTCCCGGCGATGAGGACGGCGACGACGGCGATGAGCATCCCGCACAGCAGCCCCTCGACCGTCTTGTGGGGTGAGATCGAGGGGGCGAGCGGACGGCGGCCGAAGGCCCGGCCGCCGAGGTAGGCGGCGGTGTCGCCGAGGAAGGTCCCGACGAGGATGTCGATGAGGATGGCGCCGCCGTGGGGGAGCTGGCGCAGGAGCACAGCGTGGGCGAAGGCGAGCCCCAGCCAGTAGATCCCGAGCAGCGTCCCGGCGATCGAGATGGTGGCGTTGACGCGCTCGCGCCGCATGAGGACGAGGAAGAAGACGACGGGCACCGCGGTGACGAGGATGAGGAGAACCTGGAACTGGCTCCCGAAGCGGGCGGCCAGGACCATGCCCGCGAGCGCCGCCAGCCCGGCCGAGGTGGCGGGCTTCCAGCGGTGGAGCATGCGGTAGAGCTCGTCGAGGCACGCCCACCCCAGGAGGATCATCAGGGCGGCCCACGGAGTCCCGCCGAGGTCGACGAAGACGACCGCGATCACGGCGGCGGGGATGGCGACGAGCACGCGCGAGACGAGCTCGGAGCGCGGGCGGCGGCGCTGGCCGCGGGGAGCGGGCCGGCGCTGGCGCGATTCCCGCACCTGATCCCGGCGCGCGGCCGCCTCGCGCCGGCGCTCGTTCGCGGCCCGTCGCGGCGGGGGCTGGCCGCCGCGGCCGTCCTCGCGCCGGCGCCGGCGAGGCGGCTCGTCGGCCATCAGCGCGCCCCGAAGCGACGGCGGCGGGCGGAGAAGTCGCTCAGGCTCTGCTCGAACGCCTCGCGCGAGAAGTCCGGCCACAGCTCCTCGCGGAAGACGAACTCCGAGTACGCCCCCTGCCAGAGCAGGTAGTTCGAGATGCGCTGTTCGCCGCTGGTGCGGATGATCAGGTCGGGGTCATGCATGTCGGGCGCGTAGAGGTGGGCGCGGAACTCATCCTCGGTGCTGCCGTTAAAGGTTCGCGCTGCATCGATGATCTCCGCCCGGCCCCCGTAGTTGAAGGCGACGAACAGGGTGATGCGGGCGTTGTCGCGGGTCAGGCTCTCGGCCCACTCCATGCGATCGACGAGATCGGGCGAGACGGGTGGGGTGCGCCGGCCGATGAAGCGCATGCGCACTCCCTCGTCGTGGAGCTCGGGCGTCTCGCCGTCGATCCGCCGCGCGAACATTTCCATGATCCCCGCCACCTCGTCGTCGGAGCGGCTCCAGTTCTCGGTCGAGAACGAGTAGACGGTGAGCTCCTCCACTCCGAGGCTGACCGCGTCGCGCAGGCGCGCCTTGACGGTGTCCGCGCCCGCCTCGTGCCCGGCGAGCACGGGGAGGCCGCGCCGCTGCGCCCAGCGCCCGTTACCGTCGGTGATGATGGCGACGTAACGAGCCCGGCCGCCGTCGCCGTCACCGGCCGCCTTGCGCGCTTCATCCCCCGCGAGACCGCTCCGAGCGTCGGCCACGCTAGACCTCGAGGATCTCTGCTTCCTTGTGCGCCAGGAGCTCGTCGAGCTCGGCGATCTTGGCGTCGGTCACCTTCTGGAGCTCGGCCTCGGCGCGGTGCTCTTCGTCGGATCCGGCCTCGCCGGCGTCGCGGAGCTCGCGGAGGTCGTGCATCACGTCACGGCGAATGTTGCGGATCGCGACACGGCCCTCCTCGGCGATGTGGCGCACCACCTTGACGAGCTGGCGGCGACGCTCCTCGGTCAGCTCGGGGATGCTGAGGCGGATCATGTTGCCGTCGTTGGAAGGGGTCAGGCCGACGTCGGACTCGAGGATGGCGCGCTCGATCGCCTTGATCGAGCTCTTGTCGTAGGGCTGGACGGCGAGCAGGCGAGCTTCCGGGGCGGAGATGGTGGCCAGCTGCCGGAGCGGAGTCGAGGCCCCGTAGTACTCGACCATGATCCGGTCGAGCAGCGCCGGGCTGGCGCGTCCCGTCCGCACGGAGCTGAATTCGTGCCTGATCGCGTCGACCGACTTGGCCATCCGGTCACGGCCGTCCACTATGAAATCGTCGATGATCGTCATGTCCGCACCAGGGTGCCTACGCGCTCGCCGGACACTATCTTGCCGATGCTCGTGTCGTCACCCATGTTGAAGACGACGATGGGCAGGTTGTTGTCCATGCACAGCGCGAGGGCGGTGGAGTCCATCACCTGGAGCCCGCGGGTGAGCGCGTCCTTGTGGGTGATCTCGGGAATGAACTCGGCGGTGGGATCGAGCGCCGGGTCGGCCGTGTAGACGCCCTGGACGCCGTTCTTGGCCATCAGGATCACCTCGGCGTGGATCTCGACCGCCCGCAGCGCCGCCGCAGTATCGGTGGTGAAGAACGGGTTGCCGGTCCCGGCGGCGAAGATGACGATCCTCCCCTTCTCGAGGTGGCGCATGGCGCGGCGGCGGATGTAGGGCTCGGCGACCTCGGAGATGGTGATCGCCGACTGCACCCGGGTCGCCACGCCCTCCTTCTCGAGCGCGTCCTGGAGCGCGAGGGCGTTGAGCACCGTCGCGAGCATGCCCATGTAGTCGCCGGTGGCGCGGTCCATCCCCGCCGCCGCGCCGGCCAGGCCGCGATAGATGTTCCCGCCCCCGACCACGATCGCGACCTCGATCCCGCGCCGCTGCACGGCGGCCACCTGCTGGGCGACTTCGAGGACGCGATCACGGTCGGTGCCGTATTCGAGATCCCCCATCAGTGCCTCGCCCGAGAGCTTGATCAGGACGCGCCGGAACGCGGCCGGGCCCTCCGGCTGCTCAGGCGCCGATGGCAAAGCGCGCGAAGCGGCGGATGACGATGTTCTCTCCCGTGTCGGAGGCGAGCTTGGCACGGAGCTC
>DASZMD010000308.1:0-2409 GCA_035551955.1 Solirubrobacteraceae bacterium
GACGGCAGCCTGGTGGCGAGCGTGCCGGCGGGCGAGCTCACCGGCTCGATCCACAAGGTGGGGGCGATGATCCAGAGCCAGCCGGCGTGCAACGGCTGGACCTACTGGCACATCCGCACCGACCAGGGCCTGGCGCCCATCGACGTGCTGCGCGAGAAGATGCGCGCGGCCCTGGCGGGGTGAGGTAAATCTCGGAGCGCCGGCGTGCGGCTGGCGCCCGGCTCATCAATCAACACATCCGTCATCCCCGGCCTTGTGCCGGGGACCCATTTGGCGCGAACCCCATTTGGCGTTCTTTGGGGGTGGCCATGCCCAATCCTCCCCCGTTCACGGGGGAGGGAGGACCACGAAGTGGTGGAGGGGGCGGCCCCCCTCCCGGCCTTCGGCCGTACTCCCCCCCGCTTCGCACTAGGGGATGCACACATCTCCGGGGCGTTGAATGACTCCGGCGTGATTGGCCGCCGATCCAGGGTTCTGATTCCTTCGCCATCTTGATTCGGAGGATGGCGATGACGGCGGTTGATTTTTCTTTGGGCGCCTTTGGCGACGAGCGTCTCGACAATCGGGGCGGCGATCTGCTTTGTCGGATGGTGGCGCATGAGAGTTGCTGCCTTCGTCGGCTGGCGCGGGGCGCCCGCAGCCTGATCGTCGGCTTCAACCGGTTCTTGGCGAACGAGAAGGTGACGGCGCAGGCTCTGATCGACGGCTGGGGCTGGGGCGCTTCGAAGGCGTGCGCCGGCCGTCACGTGCTGGCGATCCAGGACACCAGCGAGATCAACTTCAAGACCACCGCCACAAGGCGGCGGGGCTTGGGCGAGATCGGCAAGGGGGGCGGCCGCGGCGTGCTCCTGCACCCCATCCTGGGAGTGGATGCCGAGACGGGCGCGTTCCTGGGGCCGCTGGCGGGACGCATCTGGACGCGGGCGGGCCGGGTGGAGACGCCTCACGCCAAGCGGGACCTGTCGGACAAGGAGTCCGAGCGCTGGCTCAACACCGCCGAGGCGGCCAAGCCGGTGCTGGCCGAAGCGGCGCTGGTGACCGAGGTCAGCGACCGGGAGAGCGACATCTACGCCAAGTGGGCGCGCACCCCGGAGGGAAATTTCCATGTCCTGACCCGGGCCATGCACGATCGGCCGATCGAGGAAGGCGGCGCGCTGTCGACCGCGACCCTGACGGCGGCGGGCATGGCCGTCATCGAGGATCTGCGCGAGCGCACCGGCCGTCCGGCGCGCAAGGCCCATCTCCTGGTCCGCTATGGCCAGGTCACGCTCAAGCGGCCCAAGAGCACGCGCGAGAAGGGCCTGCCCAAGACCGTCCGGGTGAGCCTCGTCGAGGTCAGCGAGATGGACCCGCCGCCAGGCGCCGAGCCGGTTCACTGGCGGCTCCTGACCACTCATCTGGTCGAGGACCCGATGATGGCCTGGCGCGTGGTCGGTTGGTACCGGATGCGCTGGATCATCGAGCAGTTCTTCCGCACCCTCAAGCAGCAGGGCCTGAGGCTGGAGGACAGCCAACTGGAAAGCGCCGAGCGGCTCATCAAGCTCACCGCCATCGCGGTGCGCGCCGCCGCGATCATCATGCAGCTGGTCCAGGCCCGGGACGGCAAGTCCGGCCAGATGGCGGAGGTCGCCTTCACCCCTGCCGAGATCGAGACCCTCGAGGCGCTCGTCCCGCAGCTGGAGGGCAAGACCGCCTTGCAGAAGAACCCGCACCCGCCCGGCTCCCTCGCCTGGGCCGGCTGGGCCATCGCCAAGCTCGGCGGCTGGGACGGCTACCCGAACTCCAAGCCGCCAGGGCCGATCACCTTCCGCCATGGCCTCCAATACTTCCGATCCCTCGCCGAAGGATGGACCCTGCGCAGGGCACCGCAAGATGTGTGAATCGCCTAGTGCGAAGCGGGGGGAGTACGGCCGACTGCGAAGCAGAGGCACGAAGCAGCCAACGCCGGGAGGGGGGCCGCCCCCTCCATCACCCCCCGGAGGTTATGGCATATTCGCTCAGCGCCTTCCTCTTTCCCCACCGTCATCCCCGGGCGTCAGTCCCGGGGATCCATTGAGCGCGAAAGAACGGGTGGCCATGCCAGGCATGGCCAGGCTCCGGCGCTTCAACCGCGGCTGAAGCGCACTGCATTGGCCGTGCTCAGCACGGCCACCCACACGGCAGCGCCAAATGGGTGGCCGGGACAAGCCCGGCCATGACGATCGTTGTTTGGGGCGAACATGTCCGAGTAGCCTCTCTCGTAAACGGGGGAGGATCTTGAAAACCCTGCTCGTCGCCGCCTGCGCCCTGATCGACGTCGACGGCCGCATCCTCATCGCCCAGAGGCCGCCGGGCAAAGAGCTTGCCGGCCTTTGGGAATTTCCCGGCGGCAAGGTCGAGGAAGGCGAGACGCCGGAGGCCTGCCTGATC
>DASZMD010000309.1:0-12525 GCA_035551955.1 Solirubrobacteraceae bacterium
GATCTGGGGGCACGCGGACGCCGGGCTGTGGGAGCTCGCCGACTACGCCCACTACGCGACGTCCAAGATCGGGTGCTGGACCGCACTCGAGCGTCTCCTCGACCTCGTCGAGCAGGGCCAGGCGCCCGCCCGGCACGTAGCTCGCTGGCGCTCCGAGCGCCACCGGATCTGCGCCTTCATCGAGAACGAGCTGTGGTCGGAGAGGCGCGGGAGCTACGTGATGAAGGCGGGCAGCGAGATGCTCGACTGCGGCGTGCTCCTCGCCGCTCGCCGCGGGTACGGCGACCCGAAGGGGCCCCCGCCTGAACGGCACCATCGACGCCATACACGCCGAGCTTCACGCCGAAGGCCCGCTCTACTCTTCCGCTACAGCGGCATGCAGGAGGTGGAGAACGCCTTCCTGGCCTGCTCGTTCTGGATGGTGGAGGCGCTCGCGATGGCGGGACGGGCCGATGAAGCGGCTGAGATCATGGACGGGATCGTCTCGCTGGCCTCAGACGTGGGGCTCTACAGCGAGGAGATGGAGCCCGGCACCCATGCCCTGCGCGGCAACTTCCCCCAGGCCCTGACCCACCTCGCCCTCATCAGCGCCGCGGCGATCCTGGCCGAGCAGCGCTGAGGCCCGCGCGCGCGGCACGGATTCACTCCTCCTCCTCGCGCCTGAGCCGGCGGACGAAGGGCAGGCTCGCGAAGGCGCCCGTGGCGCATACGATCCACATGGCCTGAAATCCGCGGCTGGAGGCGAACGGGCCCGGCTGGGTCACGCTGATGAGGACGCCGGCGAGAACGGGACCGAGGACGATGCCGATGCCGCGCGAGAGGCTGTAGAAGCCGGTCAGGGCGCCGTGCTCGTCTTCGGGCATCAGGGGCATGAGGACGGCGAAGGCGAGCGTCATAACCGTGCCGCCGCCGAGGGCGACGAAGGGGATCGCCGCTCCGATCAGGGGGCGGCTGGTGGTGAAGATGAGCACGAGATAGCCGCACCCGTAGGCGAGGAGGGCCCAGTTCAGGACGCGCAGGCGCCCGAAGCGGTCGCCGGCCTTGCCCGCCGCGATCGCCCCGAGGAGGATGACGAGCGCCACCCCGCCGATGAGCAGCGACGCGACCGAGAGCTTGTAGCCCAGGCCCACCGTGAGATAGAGGACGATGAAAGCCTTGAGCGCGGACAGGGCCATCTCCCACAGGGCGTTGGCGATGAGGTAGCTGCGCAGGGCCACGCTATCGGTGAGGAGGCGCACGAGGTGCCCCGCCTGCTCGCTCGCCTTCGTGGCATCGCGGCGCTGCTCGGCGAGTCCGCGGCGCAGGAGGAGGAGCACGAAGGCGGCGATGGCGAGGAGAAGGATGAAGGCGGCCACGACGAAGGGAAGCGGCCGGGCCACGCTGAGGAGGAGCCCCCCGCCCAGGAGCGCGAGGGCGGTGCCGAGACCACGCGCCGCCGCCTGCGTGCTCTGGGCCCGACCCGCGACCTCCTCGTCGTCGACGAGATCGGGATACAGCGCGCGGTAGGGCTCGTAGGCCACGAAGTAGAAGGCGAAGAAGGCGGCCGCGGCGATGGCCACGGCGGCAAGCGAGCCGAGAAAGCCCATGAGGACGAGAGCGGCGGCGGCGGGCAGAGCGCCGGCGACCACGAAGGGGAGGCGCCCGCCGATCCGGGTCCGCAGTCGATCGGACCACGCTCCGACCAGGAGGGGGATCCACAGGGCCATGATCCCCTCGTTGCCGATGATGAGCCCGATGATCGCCGTCTGGTGGGTGAAGCGGCGGGTGACCGTGCCCAGGTAGGTCGAGACCATGGTGATGGCGAGCGCCAGCGCCGTGGTGGGCAAGGCCAGGATCGCCAGCCGCGTCCGCTCCTGCGCTCGCAGGGGACGCTCCGAGCCCCGGCTCGCGCCCTCCTTGGTCTCGCTAGCAGGCGACATGGGCCTCCTCGGAGGCCACGGCGCTGGCCACGTCGCGGGGATATGTCGCCGTAGCCCTGAGGGTGATGATGCCGCCCGCGAGGAGAGTGACGATGAGGATGAGGAAGGTGGCGTGGAGTCCCGACGCGCTTGCCCCGGCCCCGAACCCGTGCTGGCTCGAGCTGGCCGCACGTCTTGACCCGAGCTCGTCGGCGACAAAGCCGAACACGAGCGGCGCCGTGGCGACCATGACACGCCGCAGCACCGTCCGGACGGCCTCGGCCCGGCCCCACAGGCGGTGGTGGAGGATGTCGAGCCGGGCGGCGTCGAGCGCGGGCTCGCGGGCCGAGAAGGCGGTCGCCGCAATCACGTAGAGCGGCAGCGCGAAAGGGAGTGAGCGCACGAGTAGGGCGGGGAGAAAGAGGGCCGCGGCCGCGATCGAGCTCGCGGCCCCGACGAGGATCCGGCCCGTGATCCGGCCGTGTGCCACCAGGCCATCGGCCAGGCGTCCGCCGGCTACCACCCCGACGAGGGCGCCGAGGCCCAGCAGGCCGAGAAGCAGGGTGGCGACCGACTGCGAGAGGTGGTAGCGGGCCTGGAAGAAGACGAGTCCGAATGTTTCGACGCCGGTGAGATAGAAGTAGCCGAGGGCCGAGGAGATGATGAGGATCACGTTGCTTCTCACCCTCAGAACCGCTTTCGTGGCCGACCACAGGTCCATGTGCGCGGGATCCTGGCGCAGCATGAGCGCCTCGTCGGGGGCGATGTCGCTCTCGTCGACCTTTCTCTGCACGAGGCTTCGCTCGGGTGCGTCCTCCCCGGCCTCGGCCGCGGGCGGCGAGGAGGCACTTTCCCCGCGAACGAAGGTGGTCGCTCCCGGTCGCAGGACGCCGCGTCCGCCGCGGGCGGGCTCTGGGAGCAGGCGCCAGAGCGCGACTCCGATCGCGAGGCTCGGGACGGCGAGCACGAGGAAGGCCGCGCGCCAGCCGAGGGTGGAGGCGATCTCACCGCTTACCACATAGCCGAACCCAGCCCCGAGGAGCTCGCCGCTGAGGATCATCCCGTACATGCGAGCGCGCTCACGGGGAGCGAAGAAGTCGCCGACGAGCGAGGCGACGGCCGGACCGGCGGCCGCAGCCGCCGCTCCCAGCGCCATCCGGGTGAGAAGGAGAGCCAGGAACGAGTGCGCCAGAGCGCTCAGGACCATGGCCACGCTCCACAGCGCCGTGCTCGCCGCGATGAGGCGGACCCGGTTGATGCGATCGGTGAAGACGCCGAGCGGCACCGTCGCCGCCGCGGCCACGAGGGAGGGGATCGCCGCGAGCAGGCCGAGCTCCGTGTTCGAGAGCGACAGGGCCTTCTCGAGCTTCCCGGCGATGGCCCCGATCATTCCCACGTCGGCGTTGTCGAGGGCGAGGAAGCAGGCGAGGAGGACCACGACGCGGGCCCGCACCTGGCCCCCGATCACGCCCAGGAAGCGTCGACGCATGGCGCCGATCGGCTGGCTCAGGGCCGGCGCGGAGCTCACAGGTAGCTCGTACCCGCGCCGGGATCGGGATCGGCGAGCTCGAGGGCGAGGGCCGACCACGCGAAGTGGCGCGCTCCCATGCCTGCTCCCGTGTCCGGGTGGTAGTACTCGCGCAGCCCGCTCGCGAGCACGGCCTGGACGATCCGACTTGCCATCTCGTCCGCCTGGGCGTCGTAGCCGAGGCGTACGAGGCCGATCCACAGGAGCCAGGCTGCGTTGATCCACGTCGGCCCCCGCCAGTAGCGGCGCAGGAACAGCCACCGGTCGTTGCCGGAGAAGGTGTCCTCGGACCTCGCCACCGAAGGGGGCGGAATCGGGAGCCAGAACTCCCGGGGGTTGAGAAGATGCTCCTCCACCAGGCGCCGCCCGATGGATTCGGGCAGGTCGGGAAGCGCGAGCGGAGACAGAGCCGCCCAGGTCACGATGCGGTGGCGCCCGTCGGGCGGGCGCGCGCGGGACGAGCGCACGAGCTGGTGAAAGAGCCCGCTGCGCTCGTCGTAAAGGCGATCGACCAGGTTTTCGGTGATCGAGGGGCGCCCGAGGGCGAGGCGCGAGAGGTTGTGGAGGACGTTGGTCGCGGTTCCGCACACCACGGGCAGGCCCGCATCCTGGATCCGGTCGATGTGGAACCCGAGCCGGCGGTTGCGCCGGACCAGGAGCGGGAAGCCGGGCAGCCCGTCTGCCCTCCACCCCCACACCGAGTCGAACTTCGGCGAGGAGTCGAGCCCGGACTCGTCCGGCTGCACGATCCAGATGAGGCCGTCACCGTCAAGGTCCCGCTCCCGTTCGACCCAGTCGTGGTGGCGTCCGATTCCCGGGACCTCGCGCGGATCTCCCACCGCCACTCGCCACGCCCAGGCCAGCAGCGGCGGCTGGATCGTGCGCGTCATCAGGTCAGAGCGCGAGCTGACGTTGTAGAAGAGCGAGCGAAGGCGGTCCACGGGCCGCTCCCAGAAGATGGTGTGGCCGATGAACCCGCTTTCGGTCTCGGCCGCGAGCAGGCTGGTGAGCTCAGCCCGCGCCCGGGAGGCGGAGAACCGCCGCCAGGCCATGGCCGTGAAGCAGGAATCCCAGTACCACTGCCACGAATAGCGACCGGGGCTGGGGGCGGTGTAGGCGTAGGGCGTGTCGCCCCGCGCGCCCTCGCGCCAGTTTTGGGTCAGCACCGAGTGGCAGAGGGCGTGCAGGCGCTCGCACTTGGGCGGCGCGCCTGCGGGCAGCCCCTCCGGGTCGTTCGATCGAGGAGCGTCGAGATCGCTGGTTCGCACCGGTAGCTGCTTTCCTGACATCGGGCAGGAGAACCAGCCACAGTCCGCTCGCGGCCCGTTTCTCGAGTGCCGCTAGGGCTGGTCCAGGCTGGCCTCGCCGCCGGCCGGCTCGTCGACGCTCGTCCGCTCCTCCTCGGTGGGCTCGGCGATGCTGCTCGCGTCCTCGCCCGTGTCAGCTTCCTCCGCGCGGCCACGCTCGTGCTCGTCCGGCGCGCGCTCGACGGGCTCTCGATTCGGTGTGCCGGGTCGCTCTGACATCTTGTCATCCTCTCGTCGCTGTCGGAGTTGAGGGTGCCCCGTCTCGAGCTCCGGACCCCGTGCGCTGTACGCCTGCGTACCACACGCGCGCCTTCAGGCCGATGCCTATGGGCACGGAGCGCTCAGTGCTGGAGCGCGGGCTCGCCCTTGGTCGTTCTCGTACCCTGACCCGGCGTGTCGGCGGCCGCTTCCCCGAGGGCGCGGAGGGTGGGAAGGACGGCGAAGCCCGCCGGCAGCGGGGCCCACAGAGTGAGGATCCGGTATACGGTCACGCCCAGCGTGGCGATGGAGAAAGGGACGGCGGCGCCGTACCACAGCGTGGCGGTGAGCGCGACCAGCATCAGCCCCGCACCGCCGAGCGGCGCTGTGCGCCGGGTGAAGACCATGCCTGTGCCCAGGCACACGATCACCGCCAGGTAGCCCATGTGGAAGCCGAAGGCGGCGGTGGCCGCCCACAGGGCGGACATGTCGCCGAGCCAGTAGAGCAGCATCCCCAGGACGGCGGCGCCGTACCGTCGGGGGTGACCCATGATCTCGTGGACGATATGGAAGGAGTCGAAGGCGAGGCCGATCCGGCCCCGCCAGCCGTCCTTGTCGCGCAGGCGGTCGCGGTAGCGCTCGGCGAGCCAGAAGCCGAGGACGAAGCCGATGGGTGGAATGATCGCCCACGGGCGGGTCAGGTCCGAGCGGGGGAAGATGTCTCCCCGAGCCCAGGCGATGATCGCCGCGGGACACAGGAATCAGGGCCAGCACTCCATGCTCGAAGCCGGCCAGCGACGCCACGCGGGCCTTGGCCTCGTGCTCGTCGGCGCCCGTCGAGCGCATCGCGAATTCATCCAGCGCCGTGCCCCCCTGGGCGAAGAAGCCGCCGAAGCCGGCGGTGACCACGGCGAGGAGCGCCTTCGGCGAAAGTGGGTCGCCGCCGGCGGCGGTCTTGATCCCGCGGTAGGCGAGCGCGTCGCCGAAGAAGGCCGCCACGACACCCGTGAAGGAGACCGCGAGCCACCACCATTGCGCGTGCAGAATGCGCTCCCACACGGCGTCAAAGCCGGCGACGTACGCCATGCCCATGCCCCCGGCCGCGAAAAGCAGGGCCATGAGCGCCACCAGTCCGGTCAGCTGCGGAGCCTCGTCGTTTATGTCCTGAGAGCCAGCGCATGATCTCCTTCCTCTCCGATGTTCGATGGCCTTACTCGCGCTTCCGGCGCCACCAGGATCGCCGGAACCGCCGGACGGAAACCGCCAGTCAGTCGGTAGCGGACCCTCGCATGTGCGGCACCATCTCCCACAGCGCCGATGACGCCAGGAAGGCCAGGAAGCCGATGACGAGGTCATTCCACTTTGCGGCCGTCCCGTTGGCGATGGTCACCACCGTAACGATCAGCCAGACGCCGATGAGAGCGTTGAACCACCTCAGGAAGTCCTTGGCCAATCCCACTGCGCTGACAAGCGTGAGGATGCAGATGGCACCACCGCAGGCCCAAGCATTGATCCTGGCTGCGGTGCCGGCGTAGTCAAGGGCCCAGGGTGAGGCGATAAGCCACCCTCCGAGGAGAAGCGTGAACAGGTTCAGGCTGATGAGCTCTCCGCGCCACCGAAACCCGGGCTTCAGGACGTGCTCGCCTTCTCTCCGGGCCTGCGTGGAGGCCGTAGCCCCGCTTGCCAAGGGACCGGACTGGTCGATACGGGCGACGGGATTATGAGTTGACATCTGATACCTACCTTCGCGGTCGCTTTGGTCTGCCGATTCCTATTGCTTTCCGCCAGGGTGTATCACCGTGGCCGCAGCGTTCGTCAACGGACGATGGCAGTCTCGGGCGGTCATGCGCGACTCGAGAGCATGGTCACTTCGATCAAACAAGTTGACACTTTCGACCGCCGGCGACGCGCGTGCGGGGCGCGCGTGGGTCGCCGTCACCCGCCGAACACCGCTCACGGTGGCCGTCTGCGTCCCGGGTACGTCTTTCGACGTGCTCCGTAACGTGTTCTCGCGCCGCCGCCAGCGTCCCGGAACGCGCGGCGCCGAAGTCCACCGGCCCGAGGACGAGCGGGCCTACCTCCTGCTCGAGGAAGCCCGCACCAGATGCGAGGCGCTTCGGATGCGGGCGGACACTACCGAGGAACGCCGGCGCCTTGGCTCGCTGCATCGGGAGCTCGGCATGGCCGGCTTTCTGGCCAGCTCGGACATCCCTCCGCAGCGGCGATGCGCTCTGCACCGGCTGGCCCGGGCGCGGTCGGCACAGCCGGCCTTCGTCCTTTCCGGCGAGCCGGCTGAGGCGCTCGTGGCCCTCACCCTTCGCGCCCAGGCGGCTATCGACCGCGGGCTCAAGGTTCCGGCCCTGATCACCCACATGCGGCGCGCGCGCGGGTATCTGGGCCGCGCCCAGGAGCGCCTCGAGCCCGTGGCCCTGGCGATGTTCGCAGCAGCCGGCCGCGAGCTGGCCGGAGGAACGGATTGTTAGTCACCGAACCGACCTGGCGTGCCGGGCAGGCCCGCGGGTACGGTGTCGCCGTGCGGATGTTCGACGGCAACGATCAAAGCACCGCACTCTCCTCCCCCCGCGCACGACGGCGGCATCGGACGCCGCCGTCGTGCGCCGTGTGGGGTTGCGTGGCACTCGTCGCAAGCGCAGGCGGGCGCCAAAGGGCGGGGTCCGAGTGACAGTGGCTAGGACCGCGCGTTCACGCACGAGCGATGACCCCGTTACCGTCGTGGCGCTCGCGGGAGAGCTCGATCTCGCCGCCGCCCCCGCGCTCGCGCACATGCTGACCGAGCTCATGCACGATGGAGACGCCGATGTCATCCTCGACCTCAGCGAGGTCGAATTCATGGACGGGGTGGCGCTCGGCCTGCTCGTGAACGCCTACGACGAGGGCGCCAAGTTTGGCCGGCGACTCGCGGTGGTGAACTGCGGCCGCCAGGTGAGGCGGCTGCTGGCCGTGGTCGAGGCGGAGCGGCTGCTGGCTGACCGGGAAGAGCGGCGCGTTGGATAGCGGCCATCGGGCGCCAGGCGGTTTGAATGACGTGCCAAGGGTAGGCATGAAGGGGCCTACGAACAGGGAAGGTAGAGAGCATGGCGAAGCAATCCGAGGTCGTCGTCATCACCGGAGCATCGGGAGGCGTAGGACGTGCGGCTGCGCGCAAGTTCGCGGCCGGCGGCGCCCACATCGGGCTCATCGCCCGCGGTCTCCAGGGACTCGAGGCCGCCGCGCGTGAGGTGGAGGCGGCCGGGGGCAAGGCCCTTGTGCTGGCGCTCGACGTGGGCCGATCCCGATCAGGTCGAGGCGGCGGCGGCGTCGGTGGAGGAGGCCTTCGGGGCCCATCGACGTGTGGGTGAACGACGCCATGGTGACGGTGTACGTCGAGTTCATGGACATCGAACTCGACGAGTTCAGGCGCTCGACCGAGGTGACGTACCTCGGGATGGTGTGGGGGACGAGGGCCGCACTCAAGCGCATGCAGGCGCGCGACCGGGGTCGATCGTCCAGGTGTGCTCGGCAATGTCCTATCGCGGAATCCCGCTCCAGGCGCCGTACTGCGGAGCTAAGCATGCCTGCAAGGGCTTCACCGAGAGCATCATCACCGAGCTCCTGCACCACAAGTCGAAGGTGAGGATGTAGTGTCGGATGCTGTCGCGCACCGCGGCGAGTAGGTTTGCGTGGTATCCGGGGGCAGCTGCCTTGAACGCGGCCTTGCCGAGGATGCGGCCTGCGTCGTCAGCAACAGGCTGCCGGTTCGCTTGAGCGCGAGCGCCTCGAGCGAGGTGCACTACGAGCCCAGAGCGCCCGTGAACACCTGACGCTGGAGAAGAACGTATTGACCATTGAGGCGCGCAGGCTGTCTCGAGGCGAGATGGCGACCGGCTCCGTTGACTCTAAGAACACCCCGACCCTGGCCGCTGCTCGCTCGGGCCAGCGCCCAAAGCTTTTCCCACACGAGCAAGCGACGCCGGCGCTGCTCCTCGGTGTCGGCATCGTCGATCGCGAGGAGCCCGGCGGAGATCATGGGGTAGTAGCGCAGATCGACCTTGCGTACAGCCAAGCCGGGAAGCAGCTTGTCGGCGAGTCGCAATGCTGCGGCGGCGAAGCCCAACGGATCATCAGAATCCATGCGTCCCTCAGTGGGGCCGTACGCCGACCAAGCGAGGCGATCGCAGGATCTCCTACGGCGTTATGGGACAAAAGGCGGCCGGTGACGCGCATTCCAGTGCAATTGTCACCGGACGAGCGAGGGGTCTGACGATTTCTCGCAAAGTCGCCGGAGGGCTCGACCGAACGGGCCAGCGGACCGGCGCCGCACGAGGTGGTCGAAAGCGCGTCGAGCGCTGCTGCCTCGTACGTCCGGCGCGTCGGCGCGCATTCCAGTCCTGGTCAGCTCAGTCGATCACGGATCGCATCCAGAAGGGCGCCGATCAGCTGAGGTTCAGGACGGACATCTCCGGGATAGTCGTTATCGGATGTGCACTAGGGGTGCTTCTCGGAAAGTCAGACATCGAGCTGCACGCTGTCGGCGAACGCATGGCGTCGGGGCATCGAGCGGCTCTGCCGAGCTGCCCCTTAACGACGAAAAGAACCCGCATATCGGCTCGCTCGCTCGGCCGCTTCTCAGGGGAGTGGTCCGGTCACGCGCCGGCGGTGCAGGGTGGCCCCGAGCAGACTGCCGTGGTTGCGAGGTACATCGGTCGCGGCTCGCGCGCTTGGAGTGTGGTCGCGGCACCGGCCGATCAGCGGTCCGCCTGCCACGTTCAGATTGTCCGTTAGCTAGCGACGAAAGAAGTCTCGCGCTCGACGTTCTCCCGCCCGGCTGGGCCGGGTGGGAGAACGAACGGGCTGCATCTCCGCTCTCGCTGTGGCCGAGATCCGCCTGTCCGCGGTGGCGCCGAACTCGGGCTTACGCTGCCAGCACGAGCTCGAGCGCCTTCTGCTTCAGCGCAGTGTCCTCGAACGAGGGTTGCACCTGGTTGGTCCTCGCGGTGTAGCGCCGCCCGTAGTCGAGCTGCTCTCGGCGACGGCGTTGAACGCCACCCACTTGCTGCCCGGGCTGTTGCCCGTCGTGTCGCCCGCGATCCCGCACCCCGCAAAGATGTCGAGCACGTGCTCGATCGTCCGCTCGCGGTTGGCACGCGCGACCCTGCCCATCTCCTGGTCGGTGGTCCACAGATGCCGCAGGACGGAGCGCTCGAACCGGTCGGTTGTGATTCGCTCCCCGGCGAGCCGATCGGCTAGCGCCCTGAACTGCGCCTGATAGTTGACCGTCATCCCCAGCACCTGCCTGGCCTCGGCGAACTTCGCCCCGAGGTCGCCGGTGTGGCGAAAGCGGAACGTGCGGTTGGCGTGCACCCCGTGCTCGGCGCCCCGGAGCGCGGCGCCGAGCGTGTTCGCGCACACGATCCGAATCGGCGTCACCGCCGCGGTCACGGCCATCGACCCGTCGTGGCTGTTGGCCACGTAGACGTAGGTGGCCGAGAGGTCGCCGCCGAGCTCGACGTACTCGGGCAGGCGCGCCAGGCACGAGACCGCCGCCCGCCCCACAGGCTGCCGGCGGTCTCGAAATGCATGTCGGATGCGATCAGCGCGTCGAGGAAGCGGAACGCGTCCTCGTTCGGGACGACCTCGTATTCGTCGGAGACGATCCCGAGCACCTCTCCCGTGTCCTCGCGGACGTTGGCCTTCTACCCCTTCGCCGGAATCAGCTCGGGCGGGTGCTTGGTCCCGAAGTCATCCGTCCACTCCGGGGTCCTGACGACCAGCACGTCGCCGTGGGTGACGCGCCAGTGAAGCCCGGCCTTCTCGAGCGCCTCGTCGATCGAGGCGGGGTACGCGTCGAGCACGACCCCAAGGCCGTGCCACGGGGCCTTGCGGACCGAGAAGATCTGGTCGTTGTTGGTAATGCCGTGAGACATGTAGCTTCCTCCCGTTGAGTCGGGTTGATTGGTTGTTGTCTGACAGCCGAGGCCGAGATGGCGTGGGCTGGAGTTGGGAGCGCTTCGACCGGCGTGCGAGAAGCGCAAGCGCGCTTCCGGTGAATGACGCCGTCGGCATCCGTGGGTGGACGGGGCGAGGTGGACCCTCGTGCCCGGTCGGAGCCGCGGCCCAGCTCGCGCCAGCCGGAGACGGACCGAGATGCTCCACGCCCTATCCTCAGGTAGGCATCGTGGGTCTTCTTGCTTACCTGATCCTGCTGGCCGTCTCCGGCCTCTTCGTCGGCGCCCTCGCGCGGTTGGCGCTGCCGGGCCCCGACCCGATGACCGTCTTTCAGACGATCCTGCTAGGCCTCGCGGGCAACTTCATCGCCGGCGTCATCGTCTGGCTGCTGTGGGCGCATCGCCTGCCCGGGCTCATCATCTCCGTGGCGTGCTCCTCGGTCATCCTGTATTTCATCCGCCGCTCACGCGGCGGTGGGCTCGCTCGTCCCGGTGCGCCACTCCGCTGACCGGGACTCCATCTCGGGCTGCCTCTCGGATATGCGTGCCTGTGGTGACAGTGGAGGCGCGGCCGGTTAGTCCTGCAGGAACTCCCGGTCGCGGCGGAAGTGCAGGGTCCGCAGCTCCGCGGCCGTCTTGTTGATCAGGTCCCCCTCGGTGATCAGGACTTCGTCTTCTTATCCCGAGCGCCGAGTTATGCCGAGGTCGCCGTCGTCTCCGTTGCCGGACCGCTACGACGGACTCGCTGGGCTCCGCATAATCCGGGCCGATCAGTTCCGTCGGATGCAGTCCACGGATCGCTGAGCGGGCGGCTTACGGCTGGCAGTGGATGACTGCGTGATCGGACCGCGATGGCCGATGACAGCTGACCCCCTATTGGCGATGAGCAGGTCGACGCCGCTCTGTTAGCGCAGACCTCCTTTCCCACGGCACGGGCATCGTTGAAACCGAGCGGTCGCTGCCGGATCGTGCTGAGAGCAGGAGCCTCGCCGAGAGTGCCGCCTGGGCGACGTTGGAGTAGCCAGCTCTCAGCGCCGCGGACTTCTGCTTCGGCCTGATCGTTAGCAGCGACGGTGCTAGCACGCGAATCGACAAATGCTCGCTTTCCGCACGATCCGGGACGCGTGCCGACACTAGGTCGCGACGCACCTTCCGTGTGCAGAGCAGGTGTCATCTCTTGACCCTCAGCTCGAGTTTGTTTCCCGAGCTCAGGCGCCACCGGCGGGCGGTTACGTTCGCGGTCCCCGGTCGGCTGAGGGCCACCTGACTGCGACCGCGACGTGCAGCGCCGCCCCTTGCCCACTGCGATTGCGCTGGCCGCGTCTGTGAGCACTTCTGCATTTTGGCCTGTAGAAGTGGGAGTTGCGACTGCCGAGGCCCCAGGACGGCGGCTCATCGGTCTTTCGTAGCGTGGCGCTGACGCGGAATTTCTTGATCGCGCTGCTTGCGATGGCTGAGAGAGGTCGGGGCGACGGGCGCGCCAACCGTCGTGGCCCCGTGCCCGCTCGAGTGTCATGTGCGCGCCCTCCTAGGAGAGGGGGTTCAGGGTCGGGTTTGGCGTTTTCACGTCATCGCGGTCGCGCTCCGTCCAGGAACACGCTCGCTGCGGCTGCGCTTGCTTCTTCGACGCCGAGTTGCTGGCGTTGGGT
>DASZMD010000310.1:0-26283 GCA_035551955.1 Solirubrobacteraceae bacterium
ACGTAGTGGTCGTACATGCCCGCCCCGAGGAATGAGATCTCGTCCTCGGTGGAGACGTTGCGTGCGGCCAGGGCGCGCAGCTCCTCGTAGACCTCCTGCTCGCTTCGTCCCTCACCCAGGGCGCGATCGCTGGGCGTGCCCTCGAGCCGCAGGCTCTGGGGGATGTCGGCGAAGAGATCCTCGATCGAGCCGACGCCGATCTCCGCCAGCATCTCGCGGCGGTCCGCCTCGGTGGCCGATACATAGCTGCTCATCCGAGCGTCGCCTTGTAGGCGGAGGCCTCGAGGAGCGAGCTCACCTCGGCGGGATCGGAAAGCTTGACCTTGACCAGCCACCCCTCGCCATAGGGCTCGTCGTTGATCGTCTCCGGGTTCTCGGCGAGCGCCGTGTTCACCTCGACGATCTCACCCGACAAGGGCGCGACCACGTCAGAGACGGCCTTGACCGACTCGACCTCGGTGTAGGGCTCGTCCTTGGACACGGCGGTGCCGACGCTGGGCGGCTCGAAGAACACCACCTCGCCGAGCGCGTCCTGGGCATACCAGGTGATCCCGAAGGTCGCGACGCCGTCCTGCACCCGCGCCCAGTCGTGCTCGGGGTGGTACAGGAGATCGTCGGGATAGCTGGCGTCGGACATTCGGTTCATTGTCCCTTCGCGTGGTAGAGGGGCTTGCGTTCGATCAGTGCCGGGCGCTTGGTGCCACGCACGTCGAGCTCGAGCTCGGTGCCCGGCTCGGCGCGCTCAGACGGTACGTATCCCATTCCGATTCCCCGCTCCAGGCAGGGCGAGAAGGTACCGCTGGTGACGACGCCACCACCGTGGATCGCGTTTCCGGGACGGGGAATGCCCTGCCCCTCGACCTTGAAGGCGACGAGCTTCTCCGGGGTGCCGGCGGCCCGCGCGGCCGCGACGGCCTCGGAACCGATGAAACCGGTCTGCTCCCGGCAGCACCAGCCGAGCCCGGCTTCGATCGGATTGCGGTTCTCGTCCATATCGTTGCCGTAGAGGTGGAAGCACACCTCGAGACGGAGCGTGTCGCGCGCTCCGAGACCGCAGGGTTTCGCCCCGGCCGCCACCAGAGCGTCCCAGACCTGGGGCGCATGCTCGGGATCGAGCAGGAGCTCGACGCCGTCCTCGCCGGTGTAGCCCGTTCCGCACACGAGCATGGGCGCGCCGGCGACGTCCCGCTGACAGCAGTGCATGCGCGGCGGGAGTGGCCCGTCGGCCAGGCCCCTCACCAGTTCCCGTGCCTTGGGTCCCTGCACGGCGAGCATGGCGAACTCGGGGGCGCAGTCGATCACGTCGACGTCGAACTCGGCGGCTCGCTCCTGCATCCACGCCAGGTCGCGCTCATGGTTGGCGGCGTTGGTGACGGTGAGGAATTCGCAGTCGGCCAGCCGGTAGGTGAAGACGTCATCGAGGATCCCGCCGTCGTCGCGGCACAGGAGGCCGTACTGGGCGCCCCCTTCGGGGATCCGCCGGATGTCGTTGGAGAGCACGCGCTGAAGGAAACGCCCGACCTCCGGCCCCCGGGTCTGGACCTGCCCCATATGCGACACATCGAAGACGCCGACCTCCCGCCGCACCGCGAGATGCTCGTCGCGGATGCCCTGATACTGGACGGGCATCTGCCACCCCGCAAAGGGAACGAGCTTCGCGCCCGCGTCAGCGTGACGCTCGAAGAGCGGCGTGCGACGGAGGGCGGTCTCGGCGGTCGAGGGCACTCACCTGCAGGCTAGTACACGCGCTGGCGGAGGCCAGTGGTGGCGCTGGGGCCGGCGGCCCGCGGGCGGCGCAGTTCGGCGCAGCCGAACTGCCAATGGAGCCGCCGAAGGCGGCTTCACCGGTTCTTCAGGAACGACGGGATGTCGATGTCGTCGTCGCGGATCTCGAGCGAGTTCCGCTGGCGCGAATCGAGCGTGACCTCGCGGTCGCGGGGGGCGCGGCGGATCGTCTCGCGCGCCGCGCTCGGGAGGATGTGGCCGTGATCGAACCCGGTGGCGATGACGGTCACGCGCACGTCCTCACCCAGGGTGTCGTCGATGACTGCTCCGAAGATGATGTTGGAGTTGCTGTCGGCGGCGCTGGCGACGATCTCGGCCGCCTCGTTGACTTCGAAGAGGCCGAGGTCGTGACCGCCGGTGATGTTGAGAAGGATGCCCGTCGCGCCCTCGACCGACTCCTCGAGGAGCGGCGAGGAGATGGCCATCTTGGCCGCCTCGGTGGCGCGATTCTCGCCCCCGGCGGAGCCGATCCCCATGAGCGCGGTGCCGGCGTCGCGCATGATCGTGCGCACGTCGGCGAAGTCGAGGTTGATCAAGCCGGGGATGGTGATGAGGTCGGTGATGCCCTGGACGCCCTGGCGCAGCACGTTGTCGGCGGCGCGGAAGGCGTCGATGATCGTGGTACGCCGCTCGACGGTGGCGAGCAGCTTCTCGTTGGGGATCACGATCATCGTGTCGACGTGCTCGCGCAGGCGCTGGATGCCCTCCTCGGCCTGACGCGCGCGCTGGGTGCCCTCGAAGGAGAAGGGCCGCGTGACGACGCCCACGGTGAGGGCGCCGATCTCGTTCTTGGCGATGTCGGCGATCACGGGAGCAGCGCCGGTTCCGGTCCCGCCGCCTTCTCCCGCGGTGACGAACACCATGTCAGCACCCTTGAGCGCCTCCTTGATCTCGTCCCGTGACTCGGCCGCCGCGCCCTGCCCGACGTCGGGATTGGCGCCCGCGCCGAGGCCCTTGGTCAGGTCATGACCGATGTTGAGCTTGATGTCGGCTTCGCACATCGCGAGGGCCTGGGCATCGGTGTTCGCCGAGATGAACTCGACGCCGTGCAGGCCCGCGTCGACCATCCGGTTGACCGCATTTGTTCCGCCGCCGCCAACTCCGACGACTTTGATGACTGCCAGGTAACTGCCGCTTTCCATAATGGACCGTCCGACCCTCGAGGTAACGTTGAACGTTTTTAGGCGCATCGCTCGTTGCGGGAGTTTTGCACGTTATGGCCTGCAGTTGAAGGAAGTCAACGTAGGCACCCGGTTCGCAACGTTCGTTGCAAAACGCCCAAGTCTCGACGACGTGCCGAGAGTTGCCATCTTACTACCCTCAAGCTCTACTGGAGAGTTAGGGTCCGACCGTGGTCGTGGCGGCGGGAGAAGCGGGGCCCGTGTTGCCCGTCGCCCCCGTATTGCCGGTGGCGCCCGTCGCGCCCGTGTTGCCCGTCGTGCCGCTGTTGCCGGTGGCGCCGACGAGCGGCGTCGCGCCCGTCGCCGGGGTCGTCGTCGCGCCCAGGGACGTCGGCTGGGTCGAGGTGGCCGCCCCCGTGACGCCGCCCGCGGCGGGCCGCTGCGGCACCGTGACGTCGATGTAGGCGGCGCCCTGGGAGCTCGGATCGGCGAGGACGGCGGCCACCGCCTTCCACTTCGCGCGCAGCATGCCGGTGTCGCCGAAGTAGATCTGCGGGCCGTTGCGAAGGGTGGCGACGAGCCCGTTGGCCGCCGTGGTCGAGACCTGGGTGACGCGGCCGCGAAGCCACCCGGGCGCCGCCGCCAGGAGGGCGACCGCGTGGCCCGCGGCCCCCGTCACCCGAGCGCCGCCGGGCGGCACGCTCACGGGGATCGACGGCAGCCCCGAGACGTTGACCGAGGGCAGGAGGAGGCCGGTCGCGGCCACCGCGATCTTCCGCCCGCCCACGGTCACCGCTCCCACGGGCACCTGCTCGAGGACATGGATGCGCATACCGTGGGGGAACTGGGTGGTGACGCTGAGGCTCTTGACCACGGGGAAGGGCGCGACCGCCGTCCGCAGCGCGGACATGTTCACGTCGAGCGTCGTCATGTTGCGGGCCGCGCTCTGCAGCGCCTCCCGGATCTGGCGGGCGCTCGGTCCCTGCAGGCCGGTCACGGACACCCGGTCGACGGACACGAGCGAGGAACTGCGCAGCCACAGCCAGCCCCCGGCGAGGATGAGCAACACGAGCACGAGTCCGAGCAGCGTGCGCGGCCGGGGGCGACGGAGCCGGAACGGGCCGGGGCGGCGGGCGGACAGCCGCGGCAGGCGAACCCGGGTGATCGCGCTCATCCGGTCCTCCAATCGTCGGGCAGAGGGACCGGTCCGAGGGCCTGGACCTCGGCCTCGAGGCGGATCCCGAAGCGCTCCTCGACGCGCCGGCGCCCCTCGGCCATGAGCGCCACCACGTCGGCGGTGGTGGCATCGCCGTGGTTTTCGACGAAGTTGGCGTGCTTGGCGGAGAAGCTCGCGCCGCCCACGCGCAGCCCGCGGCATCCGGCGGCCTCCAGGAGCTGACCCGCGGTGCGGCCCTCGGCGCAGGGGTCGTCGGGGTTCTTGAACGTCGAGCCGAAGGTCTTGATCCCCGAGGGCTGGGCCGCCTTGCGCCGGGCCCGCATGTCGGCGAGCGTCGCCTTCACGGCCGCGGTCTCGGCCGGCGCCAGCGCGAACGAGGCCCGCGCCACAATCTCGCCCGTCCCCAGGTTCGAGCGCCGGTAGGCGAAGCCGAGCTGATCGGGCACCCGCCGCTCGGTCCCCGAGGCGGTGACCACGTCGACCCACTCGAGCACGCTCGCGAGCTCGCCGCGATACGCATTGGCGTTCATCCTCACGGCGCCGCCGACCGTGCCGGGGATATTGATGCCGAACTCGATGCCCGTCAGTCCGGCCTGTGCCGCTCGCGCGGCCACCTTGGGAAGGCGCGCGCCACCGCCGCAGCTGATGCGCGTGCCGTCAAGCTCGATCTGGGCAAGGTCCTTGTCTAGTTTCACGACGAGTCCACGGACCCCGGCATCCGCTACCAACAGGTTCGACCCCGAGCCCACGACCCCTACCTCGACATCCTCGGCGGCGGCCCAGCGGACCAGCTCCTCGAGCTGGCCGAGGGTGCCGGGGCGCGCGAAGAGCTCGGCCCGGCCGCCGGTGCGAACGGTGGTCAGGCGGGCCAGGGGATAGTCGTGCTCGACGCCTGAGGGCGGGGCGGTGGCGTAGGGCCCCGAGGGCATGATGCGCAGGGTAGACGTGGCGTCGGCTGGCGCCGACCGGCATTGGCGCACCTGCGGGAGGCAAGTGCGCCGGGCGGCTGCCGGCGCCCCCGCCAGAATCGCTGTCCCTCGGTCCGAAGCGTCCGGACCGATGGACATCAGTCCGGGCTCGCCGCTCCGTCCCGCCCGCCGCCGGCGGCCACCAGCGCCCGGGCCAGTGCGTCGACGTTCCCGGCCCCCATGACCAGGCAGAGGTCCCCTGCCCTCAGGGTCGCGCGCAGGAAGTGCTCGGCGGCGGCGAAGTCGGGCATCCAGGCGAGACGGCCTCCGGAATCGGCCGCCGCGGCGGCGATGAGCCGCCCGCTGACGCCGGGGAAGTCCTCGGCGCGCTCGCGCGCGGGATAGACGTCGAGCACGACCGCCAGGTCGGCGCCGGCCAGGGCGGCGCCGAAGCGACCGGCCAGGGCGCGGGTGCGTGAGTACAGGTGGGGCTGGAAGACGGCGACGACCCGGGTGGGCGCGAGCGTACGCGCCAGGGCGACCATCGCCGCCACCTCGGTGGGATGGTGGGCGTAGTCGTCGTAGACGACGGCGCCGCTCGCCGTGTCGCCCATCCGCTCGAACCGGCGCCGGGCGCCACGGAAGTCCGCCAGGGTGGCGGCGGCGACGGCCGGATCGGCGCCGGCGAGCGCCGACGCCTCGAGGGCGCCGGCGGCGTTGACGGCGTTGTGGGCCCCGGGGACGCCGAGCAGGACGTCGATCCCGTGCCAGGGAAACCGCGACCCGCCCGGGCCGAGCACGGGCGAGGGGGCGTCGTAGGCCACCGCTCCGGCCGGGCACAGGGCACGCAGCGCCGGCCGATCCCAGACCACGGCGTGCTCGGCGCCGTGCATGAACTCCGACAGGGTCGCCTCCAGGTCGAGGCGCGAGGCGTAGGTCGCGTGATGGTCGAGCTCGGCGTTGGTGAGGACGGCGACGTCGGGATCGAGCTTGAGCAGCGAGCGGTCGGACTCATCGGCCTCGACCACCACCCACTCCCCCGTCCCCCAGGCGGCGTTCACGCCCGTGTCCCCCAGCTCGCCTCCGACCAGATAGGACGGATCGAGCCCGGCGCCGCGGAGGGCGTGGACGATCATCGCCGCTGTGGTCGTCTTGCCGTGAGTGCCGGTCACGGCAATGCAGCGCCGCAGGCGCGTGATCTCGCCGAGCAGCTCGGCGCGGTGGAGCTCGCGACCGCGGGCGGCCCGGCGCTCGGGATTGTCGGCGGCGATGGCGGTCGAGTACACAACCTCGGCCCCGGCCGGCACGTTCCCCGCCGCGTGCCCGATCGTGGGCTCGATCCCGTGCTCCCGAAGGCGCTGAGCGTAGGGAGAGTCCGCGCGGTCAGATCCCGTCACCTGGGCGCCGAGGGCCTGGGACACGAGCGCCAGGCCGCTCATGCCGGCGCCGCCGGCGCCGACGAAGTGCAGTCGCCGCGATGACCAGTCGTCGTTCATGACGGCGGGAAGCTAGCGTGGCGGCCGGAGCCCCGGCCGGGCGCGCTCAGGGGCGCTCGAGCACGACGACCGGGATCTCCCGGTCGGTCTTGGTCTGGTACTCGTCGTAGGCGGGCCACTGCTCGGTCATCGTGGACCACAGCTCTGCCCTCTCCTCGGGCGTCGCCGTCCGAGCGCGTGCCCCGAATCGGTCGCCCTTGACCTGAACCTCGACCTCCGGGTTCTCCGAGAGGTTGAGGTACCAGGCGGGATGCTCGGGCGCCCCGCCCTTGGAGGCGACGACGAGGTAAGCGTCACCGCTCGTGCCGTAGATGAGCGGCGTGCTCCGCTCGTTCCCGGAGCGGCGGCCGGTGGTGGTGAGGATGAGCACCGAGGTGCCCTGCCAGTCGTGGCCTTCTTCTCCGTCGGTCTCGCGGTAACGATCGACGTGCTCCTGTCCGAACAGCATGGTCTCTCCCGGGTCGAATCTAGGCGCTACCGGCCAGCTTAGCCACCGCGCCACCCCGACCAGCGCTCGACGTCGACGGCGAGGACCTCGCCGGAGGGCGGCGCGTCGCGGTAGGGCGCGTAGCGGCTGCCCAGGAGCTCGACGGCATGTCGGGCTTCGCTCGACTCCGGCTCGAGGATGCGGCCGACGCCGTCGGCGCGCACCCACCACAGTGCGCTCCAGTCCTCGTCCTCATAGTGGTCGGCGAGCACGGCCACCCGCGGGTTGGCGGCCACGTTGCGCAGCCGCCGGAGTCGGGTCGTGCGCTTGGGCTTGTGGTCGACGGCGTTATAGATCGTCTCGCCGGACACCGCGAAGCAGATCGGGATCAGGTGAGGGCGCCCGGTGGGGTCGACGGTGGCCAGGCGCGCCACGCGCGCCGCCGTCAGTAGCTCGCGAGCCTCGCTCGTCTCCACCGGCGGAGCTTAGGTCGCGAGCGCGTCGGCCATGATGCCCTCTCCCCGCGACGCGCGCCCGGCGCGAGCAGGGGAGCCAGCAGAGCACGCGCTCGAGCCGGCCTCAACGACTCTCCCGGCTCGCCGGGATGTGCGTGGGTTCGGGGAAGAAAAGCCAACAATGGCGGTGCTCTTCCGCCAGTTGAGCGAGCGCGGCGGGGTCGATGCCGTGGCCGGTGGCGAAGTAGCCGAGGCCCCTGTCCATCCCCGGAAGGCTTCCTGGCCGCCCGCCGTTCTAAGCTTCGCGAGCGCCCAGATCCTGCCCGAGGTGGATTCGTTGCTCGGGATCCTCGATGACCCTCTTTCGAAATAGACCTGGCGCCGACGCGATCGGTGCCGCAGGGATGCCACGAGCCGGGAGGGCGATCCGCGCGGTCGCCCTGGGACTGGGGGGCGTGCTCGCCGCCGCCGCGCTCGGCACGCCACCTGCGGCGTCGGCGGCCGGGAATCTCTACGCGTCGGACTGGACCCAGGGTGCGGTGTCGGCGTTCTCGGTCGACTCCGTGGGTCTCCCTGCGCAGCTGGGCACGGGGATCACGAGCACGGGGTCGCAACCCGCCGGAGTGGCCATCTCCACCAACGGACAGACTCTGTACGTCGCCAACGAGAATCAGGGAACGGTGTCGACGTTTTCGATCGGCGCGGGAGGAACGCTGACCCAGGTGGGCCCACCCGTGCTCAGCGGTAACAGCAACAGCACCACCAACTCCCAACCGTACGGTGTGGCAGTGTCACCCAATGGCGAGAATGTCTATGTCGCCAACTACTTGTCCAGCACGGTGTCGGTGTTCACCATCGGCGCCGGCGGGGTCCTCACTCAGCAGGGGACCGGCATCACGAGCGGATCCGCGGGCCCGGGATGGCTGGCGGTGGCACCCAACGGTGAGAACCTCTATGTCACCAACTACACCGGGGGGACGGTGTCCACCTTCTCGATCGGCGCCGGCGGCATGCTGAGCCCGCAGGGCGGCCCCATCAGCACCGGAAGCGGCAACGGCTCCGAGCCTGAGAACGTCGCCATCTCCCCCAACGGTCAGGACCTCTACGTCGTCAACCACGCCGACGGAACGGTATCCACCTTCGCGATCGGAGCGGGCGGCGCTCTCGTCGTCCAAGGTGCACCGGTGCCCACCGGCACCACCATCGCCTCTGGACCCGAGGGGATCGCCATCGCACCCAACGGAGCGAACCTGTACGTCACCAACGAGAACGAGGGCTCGGTGTCGACGTTCTCGATCGGAGCCGGCGGCGCCCTCACCGCGGCCGGCACGACCGGGCCGCTGAGCGGGACGGCCACGAGCGCGCAGCCCTTCGGGGCGGCCGTGGCACCGAGCGGGCAGTACCTCTATGTCGCGAACTTCGCGCTCGGTTCGATCTCGGCTTTCGCGATCGGCGCGGGCGGAATGCTCACCGCTCAGGGCGACGCCGTGCTCAGCGGGTCGAGCAGCGGCTCGGGAGCGTACGAGCTCGTCGTGTCACCGGACCAGGGTCCCACCGCGGCGGAGGCGGCGACCGTGTCGCCGATCGCGCCCGCGGCGGTGTTCAGCGGCCAAGGGTCGACCCCGGGCAGCGCGCCCATCGCCACCTACGCCTGGCAGTTCAGTGACGGTACGCGGCAGACGGGTCCGCTGGTGACCCACATCTTCCATGCGCGCGGGAGGTACACGGTCACCCTCACGGTCACCGACACCGACTCGTGCTCGATCTTTGGCCCCTTCACCGGGCAGAGCGCCTACTGCATCGCCGACCCCGCGGCGATCACCAGCCGGGTGATAACCGTCCCCTCCCCGCCCCAGGGGTCGCGGGGGTCGATCACCGGCGTGGCCAGGGCCAAGCCGAAACTCGCGTTCACGCTCACCAGGGGTACGCTCGCGCCCTCGCTCGTGTCGGTTGCCGTCACCCTCCCCAAGGGCTTGACGTTCTCGAGCCGCAAGCAGGACCTCGCCCGCCACATCGTGATCACGGGTGCGAACCGGCGACCGGCGAAGTACGCCGCCGCCGTCCGCCACGGCGTGCTCACCGTCACCGTCGCGAGCGCCCAGACGAGCCTTCGGGTGACGATCGTGAGCCCCGAGCTGTCGGCGAGCAAGCACCTGGTAACCGAGGTCAAGCCCAGCAAGCACGGCAAGCGTCATAAGCCGGTCAAGCTCACCTTCAGGCTCAAGCTCACCGACATCGCGCGCGACGCCATGAACCTGTCCCTCAAGACGACCGCCCGCTGATCGTCGTCCTGCCCGCCCGCGCATGAACTTCGCCCGCGACGTGGTCGATGCCGCCCCGGCGCAGCGGCTGGCGCTGGTCGAGCTCGCCCGGGACGGCGGCCGGCGCGAGTGGTCGTTCGGCGAGGTCGCGCGACGGAGCGCCGCACTCGCCGGCGCCCTCACCGCCCGCGGCATCGGTCGCGGCGACGTGGTGCTGACCCTGATCGGCAGCCGACCCGAGTGGGTCCTGACCATGGTGGCGTGCTTTCGCCTCGGCGCGGTGGTCCTGCCCTGCAACGAGCAGCTCCGCGCCAACGACCTGCGTCTGCGCCTCGAGATTGCCGATCCGCAGGTGATCGTCACCGACGAACGCAATCTCACCGAGGTGCACGCGGCGGGATCCGAGTGCCCGATCCTCACCGTGCCCGACGAGGCTCTGTTCGCCGGACCGCCGGCCCCCGCGGTGTCCCTCGCGAGCACCGACCCGTGCCTCATCACCTTCACGAGCGGGACCGCGGGGGAGCCCAAGGGGGTCCTCCACGGCCAGCGCTACCTGCCCGGCCAGCAGCTCCAGGCCACCCACTGGCTCGACGCTCGGCCCGGTGAGCTCGTGTGGTGCACGGCGGCGAGCGGGTGGTCGAAGTCGGCCCGCAACGCCTTCATCGCTCCGTGGCTCCGCGGCGCCGCCGCCCTACTCCACGACGCCCGCTTCGACCCGTCCGAGCGTCTCGAGATCCTCGCCCGGGAGGAGGTCAACATCCTCTGCATGGCGCCCACCGAGTATCGGGTCATCGCCAAGCGCGCCGAGCTCTCGCCGCTCCCCCGGCTGCGCGCCCTCGTCGCCGCCGGCGAGGCGCTCAACCCGGAGGTCCTGCGCGTCTTCCAGGAGGGCCTCGGCCTCGACATCCGCGACGGCTACGGGCAGACCGAGACCGGGCAGCTCACCGGGGCGCTGCCGGGCGACCCCGTCCGGCCGGGCTCGATGGGACGGCCGCTGCCCGGCGTCGCCCTCAGCGTCGAGGACGGCGAGCTCGTGCTCGCCGATCCCGCCACCGACCCGACCTTCTTCCTCCACAACCTGGGCGAGGATCCGCCGGCCCCGGGCGCGCCGTGGCGCACCGGCGACCGGGTGCGCGAGGACGAGGACGGATTCCTGTACTTCGAGGGGCGGACCGACGACGTGATCATCTCGGCCGGCTACCGGATCGGCCCCTTCGAGGTCGAGTCGGCGCTCGTCTCGCACGCCGCGGTCGCCGAGGCCGCCGTCGTGGCCGCGCCGGACGATGAGCGGGGCGCGGTGGTCCGAGCGGTCGTCGTCCTCCAGAACGGGTTCGCCCCCGGAGCAGAGCTCGCGGCCGAGCTCCAGGAGCACGTCCGCCGCGAGACCGCCCCCTACAAATACCCGCGGATCGTCGACTTCACCGATGAGCTCCCCAAGACGTCGAGCGGGAAGATCAGGCGGGCTGAGCTCCGGCGCTCCCCGCTACGCTGAGGGCATGCCCGACTTCCGTCCCGCCATCGGCATCTGCGCCGGACTCAACCAGGCCAGCTGGGGAATTTGGGACCAGCAGGCCGCGCTCCTCCCCTTCAACTACCTGACCGCGATCCAGCGCGCCGGCGGACTGCCGCTCATGATCCCGCCCGACCCCGAGCTGATCGAGGACCCCGATCAAGTGCTCGGGCGCCTCGACGGGCTGATCCTCGCGGGCGGCGTCGACATCGACCCCGCCGTCTACGGCGCCGAGCGCCACGAGGAGACCGAGCTCGGCACCGCGCGTGAGCGCGACGACACGGAGATCGCCCTCGTGCGCCGGGCCCTCGAGCTCGACCTCCCCATCCTGGGAATCTGCCGCGGGATGCAGGTCATCAACGTGGCTCTGGGCGGGACGTTGCTCCAGCACGTCCCCGACCGGGTCGGGCATGGCAATCACCGCCGTAACCCGGGCTCGTTCGTGGACTCAGAGCACGACGTCCGGCTGACCCCGGGATCGCTGGTCGCCCGTGCCGCCGGTGAGGACGTCCACAGCACGAAGTCCCACCACCACCAGGCGGTCGAGGAGATCGGCGAGGGACTCGAGGTCACCGGGTGGTCGGCGCTCGACGATCTCCCCGAGGCCCTCGAGGCGCCCGACCGCCGCTTCGCCCTCGGCGTTCAGTGGCACCCCGAGGTCGACGAGACGAGCCGGGTGATCGGGGCTTTGGTCGACGAGGCCCGCGCCTACCAGAACGCCCGCGTCCGCTAGCCGGCGGCGGCGGTTGATCCGCCCGCGCGCGGGATTCCGTACAAGCGGCATGGCCGCCGCTGTCCGCCCTCGCCTTTCGCCACTGGACGCCGCCTTCCTCGCGCTCGAGTCCGAGCACGCGCCGATGCATGTGGGCTGGGCCGCCCTGTTCGCGCCGCCCGCCGAGGGTCCCCGGCCGAGCTTCGAGGCCATCCGCGACCACATCGAGAGCCGCCTCGGCCGCGCCCCTCGCTACCGCCAGAAGCTGGCCGATGTCCCCCTCGGTCTCGACGATCCCGTCTGGGTGGACGATCCCGACTTCGACATCGCCCTCCACGTGCGGCGCGCCCGCGGGCACGACTTCGGCCAACTGGTGGATGAGATCATGTCCGCCCCCCTCGACCACGACCGCGCCCTATGGGAGCTGTGGATCGCCGAGCGCCTCGCCGACGGCCACATCGCCGTGGTCGGGAAGGCCCATCACTGCCTCGTCGACGGCCTCGCCGCCGTCGAGCTCATGGGCCTCCTGCTCGACGTGGCCGAGCAGCCCGTGAGCGATCCCCCCGACGGCTGGACGCCGGCGTCGAGCCCGAGCCCGCTCGAGCTCGTCGGCGGCGCCGTCGGCCACCACCTCGAGCAGGCGCGCGACCTGGCCCGCCTCCCCCTCGGGTGGGCCCGCGAGCCGAGACGGCTCCTCGACCTCCCCGGTCAGGCACGGCGCGCCGCGCTGGCCACCGCCCACACGCTCCTGCCCCCGGCGCCGCCGAGCCGGCTCAACGGGCCGATGGCGGCGGCGCGCCACCTTGCCTGCCGCGCCCGTCCGCTCGAGGACCTGAAGGTCATCCGGCGGCGGTTCGGGACCACGGTCAACGACGTGCTCCTGAGCACGAGCGCCGGTGCTCTGCGCGGGCTGCTCGAGGACCGCCAGGAGGCGCTTCACGACGTCAAGGCAATGGTCCCGGTCAGCATCGAAAACGGCGCGCACGCGCGCTCGGACGAGGCGTGGGGCAACGGCATCGCCTTCCTCTTCCTCGTCCTCCCGTGCGAGGAGACCGACCCGGTGTGGCGGCTGCGCGAGGTCCACGTCGCCATGCGCCAGCGCAAGCGCGCCCGCGAGCCCGAGGGCTCGGGCGCGGTGCTCGACGCGCTCGGCTACGCGCCCCGTTCCCTGCGCCGCCTTGCCTCGCGGGCGCTGGCGAGCCCGCAGGTTTCCAACGTCACGATCTCGAACATCCCCGGCCCCCAGGTACCGCTGTACCTGATGGGATGCGAGGTCACACGTGCCTACCCGGTCGTCCCCCTGTCCGACGGGCACGGGATCTCTATCGGCATGACCACCGTCGGGGGGCAGGCGTGCTTCGGGGTCTACGCGCAGGCGGAGCTGGCCGACGACGCCGAGCTGATCGCGGGAGGAATCGACGAGGGCATCGACCAGCTGCTGGCGCGCTGCAGCTAAATTAACTCACGACCCGCGGCTCGTAGCCAGAGTCGCGGATGGCCTTGAGGACCTCGTCGGCGTGAGCCTTGCCGCGGGTCTCGAGCACGGTTTGCACCGCGGTCTCGCGCACGTGGAGATCGAACCCCTCGCGCACGTGCTGGACGTCGACGAGGTTCGCTCCCGCGCCGGCCATCAGCGAGAGCAGGCGCGCGAGCGCGCCGGGCCGGTCGGGGATGCGAGTGAGGAGCACGACCCGTCGCCCCGACTGCGTCTCGTGGCGCCGGGCCACCTGCGCCAGCAGCCCGGCATCGACGTTCCCGCCCGACAGGACGACCGCCGTCGTTCCCGAGTCCGCGCCCGGCACGCGACCGCCGAGCAAGGCGGCCACCCCGACCGCGCCCGCGCCCTCGACGACGAGCTTCGCCCGTTCGAGGAGGAAGACCATCGCCTCGGCCACCTCGTCCTCGGAGACGACGACCACGTCGTCGACCCAGCGGGAGAGCAGCGCCAGCGGCAGCCCTCCCGGCCGTTTGACGGCGATGCCGTCGGCGATGGTGATCCCGGTGGCGACGTCGACGGGCCGGCCGGCGGCGAGCGATGCCGGGTAGGGGGCGCACGACTCGACCTGGACGCCGACGATGCGCACGTCGGGCCGCTGTGACTTGACCGCGATGGCGATGCCGCTCGCCAAGCCGCCGCCACCGACGGGAACGATGACCAGGGCGAGGTCGTCGATCTGAGCGAGGAGCTCGAGCCCGAGCGTCCCCTGACCCGCGATCACGTCGGGGTCGTCGAAGGGGTGCACGAAGGCCAGGCCGCTCTCGGCGGCGCGGTCGCGCGCGGCCGCCAGGCACTCCTCGACCGAGTCGCCCACGAAGCTGACGCGAGCGCCGAGCTGAGCCGCCGCCTCGGTCTTGGCGCTCGGCGCGGTCTCGGGCATGTACACCTCGCAGGGGATGCCGCGGGCGCGGGCGGCGTAGGCGACCGCCTGTGCGTGGTTACCGGCGCTCCCGGTCACGACGCCGGTAGCGCATCCGTCGCCCAGGGCGGCGATCTTGGCGAGTGCCCCCCGAAGCTTGAACGAGCCGGTCCGCTGGAGGTTCTCGGCCTTGAGCGCGATCGTCGCCCCGCACCGCTCACCCAGGGTGCGCGAGCTCAGGACCGGAGTCTCGCGGATCACGCCCGCGCCCTGCGACGCCGCGCGCCGGATGGCGGCCAGTGAAGGTGAGGAGGGGTCAGCCTCCAAGCGCCACCACCGCGTCGATCTCGACCTGGGCGCCGCGCGGCAGGGCGGCGACCCCGATGGCCACCCGCGCCGGAGGGTCGGTCTCGAAGAAGGAGGCGTACACCTCGTTGACCTCGGAGAAGGACCTCATATCGGTCAGGTACACCGTCACGCGCACCGCGTCTCCGAGTCGGGCGCCCGCCGCCGCGCACACCGCCGCCAGGTTCTCCAAGCACCGTCCGGCCTGCTCGGCCGGACCGCCCATGACGAGCTCACCGGTGCGCGGGTCGAGGGGGATCTGGCCCGAGCAGAAGAGCAGGCCACCGGCGCGCACGGCGTGCACATAGGGACCGATCGCGGCGGGTGCGTCTGGGGCGGTGACTGACTCACGGTGGTCGGACAAGTTCTCTCCTTCGCGGCTGTTCTCGGCCGGCTTCGAGGCGCTGCGCGCCGATCGGACTTACCGTCTTCACGGCGGGTCGCCGTCCCCGACCGCCGGGTAGCCTCCAGAGCATGCCAAACCAGCTCGCCAACGAGACTTCCCCTTACCTGCTCCAGCACCGAAACAACCCCGTCGACTGGCACCCCTGGGGCGAGGAGGCGCTCGCGCGCGCGCGCGCCGAGGATCGCCCGCTGCTCGTCTCCATCGGATACTCGGCGTGCCATTGGTGCCACGTCATGGAGCGCGAGTCCTTCGAGGATCCCGAGATCGCGGCACTGATGAACGAGCTCTTCGTGTGCATCAAGGTCGACCGCGAGGAGCGGCCCGACGTCGACGCCATCTACATGGATGCCGTGCAGTCGATGACCGGCCACGGGGGCTGGCCGCTGAACGCCTTCATCACTCCCGAGCAGCTCCCCTTCTACGCCGGCACCTACTTCCCACCCGAGCCGCGCCAGGGAATGCCGAGCTGGCGCATGGTCCTCCTCGGCGTCGCCGACGCGTGGGAGAAGCACCGCGACCAGATCCGCGAGCAGAGCGCTCAAGTCGTGCGCTCCCTGCAGGCCACCACCCGCCTGCAGCCCTCGAGCGAACCGATCGTCGAGCACGAGCTCGCCGAGGCCGTCACCGCCCTGCGGCGCTCTTACGACCCGCGCCACGGCGGTTTCGGGGGCGCCCCCAAATTCCCCCCGGCGTCGACGATCGACCTGCTCCTGAGCCGTGGCGAGCGCGAGATGTCACTCGGCACCCTGCGGGCGATGGCCGCCGGCGGGATCTACGACCAGGCCGGCGGCGGCTTCGCGCGCTACGCCGTCGACGCCACCTGGACCGTCCCCCACTTCGAGAAGATGCTCTACGACAACGCCCTGCTCGCGCGCGCCTACCTCCACGGCTGGCAGGTGTCGGGCGAGGAGCGCATGCGCGAGGTGTGCTGCGAGACGCTCGACTGGGCGCTGCGTGAGATGCGCGGCCCCGAGGGCGGGTTCTGCTCGGCTCTCGACGCCGACTCCGAGGGGGTCGAGGGCAAGTTCTACGTGTGGACGCTCGAGCAGCTGCGCGACACCCTCGGCGCCGACCTCGCCGAGCCGGCGATCGCCTACTTCGGGGCCAGCGAGCGGGGCAACTTCGAAGGGGCGAACATCCTCGAGGCCCGAGGCCCGCGACCGGCGGAGCTCGCCGAGATCCGGCGCCGCCTCTACGAGGCACGCGCCGAACGTGTCCGCCCGGGCCTCGACGACAAGCGTCTGACCTCATGGAACGCACTCATGGTCTCCGCTCTGGCCGACGCCGGAGCGGCGCTCGATCGCGACGACTACCGGCAGGCCGCCGTCGCCTGCGCCGAGTTCATCATGCGCGACCTCCGCGACGACGAAGGGCGCCTGCTGCGTACGTGGAAGGACGGCCGCGGGCGGTTGCGCGCCTACCTCGAGGATCACGGCTTCCTGCTCGAGGCGCTGCTCACCCTCTACGAGGCGACCTTCGATCCGCGCTGGTACCGCGAGGCGGTGGCGCTGGCCGACGAGATGACCGAGCACTTCGCCGATGACGAGCACGGCGGCTTCTTCACCACCGCCGACGATCACGAGCGGCTCGCCGCGCGCCGCAAGGACATCGACGACGCGCCTATCCCCTCGGGCAACGCCGCCGCCGCCTTCGGCCTCCTCCGCCTGGCACTGCTCTCGGGCGAGCACGCCTACGAGCAACACGCGGTCGGGGTGCTGCGCCTGCTCTACCCGATCGCGGTCAAGCATCCGCAGGGGTTCGGCCACCTGCTGCGCGCCGCCGACTTCTACCTGTCCCCGGTCAAGGAGGTCGCCATCGCCGGCTCCGGCGAGGAGGCGCGAGCGCTCGAGCGCGTGGTGCGCGGCGAGTTCCGCCCGCATCTCGTGCTCGCGGGCGGAGCCGACGGCGTGCCCTTGCTGGAGGGCCGCGACGTCGTCGAGGGACACGCGGCCGCGTACGTGTGCGAGCACTTCGTGTGCCAGGCGCCGGTGGTCAACGCCGAGGAGCTGGCCGCGGCGCTCGGCCAGGAGAGTCCCTAGAGCACGGGGAGGTAGCGCTCGAGCTCCCACGGGGTGACCTGCACCCGGTAGTCGTCCCATTCCTGGCGCTTGATCTCGATGTAGCGGTTGAACATGTGCTCGCCGAGCGTGCGCAGGACGAGCTCCGACTCCGCCGTCAGCTCGATCGCCTCCCCGAGCGTCTCGGGGAGCTGCTCGATGCCGAGTCGCTTGCGCTCGTCGGGTGAGAGGTGGTAGAGGTTCTTCTCCATCGCGTCGGGGAGCTCGTAGCCGTGCTCGATCCCCTCGAGGCCCGCCTGGAGGAGCACCGCGAAGGTGAGGTAGGGATTGCACGCCGGGTCTGGGCAGCGAAGCTCCATCCGCGTCGCCTTCTCGCTTCCCGGGTGGTACATGGGAACGCGGACCAGCGCCGAGCGGTTACGCCGCGACCACGCGACGTACACGGGCGCCTCGTAGCCGGGAACGAGGCGCTTGTAGGAGTTGACCCACTGGGCGAAGATCGAGGAGATCTCGCGCGCATGGCGGAGCTGACCGGCGATGAAGGCCTTGCCGACGTCGGACAGGTAGTAGGGATCGTCGGCGTCGAAGAAGGCGTTGCGCCCGCCTCTGAACAGCGACTGGTGGGTGTGCATGCCCGACCCGTTCTCTCCGAAAAGGGGCTTGGGCATGAAGGTCGCGTGGTAGCCGTACTTGAGGGCGAACTCCTTGACCGTGATCCGATAGGTCATGCAGTCATCGGCCATCTTCAGCGCGTCGGCGTAGCGCATGTCGATCTCGTGCTGGCTCGGCCCCACCTCGTGATGGGTGTACTCGGTGTGGATGCCGAACTGCTCGAGGGCTATTACCGTCTCGCGCCGCAGATCAGATCCCGCGTCGAGGGTCGTGAGGTCGAAGTAGCCGCCCTCGTCGAGCACCTCGGTCGACTTCGCGTCACGGAAGTAGAAGTACTCGAGCTCGGGGCCGACGTAGAAGTGATCGAACCCCATCGCCGAAGCGCGTTCGACCGCGCGCCTGAGGACATGACGCGGATCACCCTCATACGGCGTGCGCTCGGGCGTGAGGATGTCGCAGAACATCCGGGCCACGCCGGACTCCGACGGGCTCCAGGGAAGCCGGGAGAAGGTGGCCGCGTCGGGCATGGCGAGCATGTCCGACTCCTCGATGGCATTGAATCCCGTGATCGACGAGCCGTCGAATCCCATCCCGCCCTCGAACGCGTCGGCGAGCTCGGTCGCGTTGATCGAAAACGACTTCAGCTGGCCGAGGATGTCCGTGAACCAGAGCCGGATGAAGCGGATCTCATGCTCTTTGGCGAGGGCCATGACGTCATCGGGTGTGAGCGGGGCGTCTGCCATCCTGGAACTCCTGATCGGGGTCAGCCGGCTTGTAGCGAGGCGCGAACCTTACCGGCGGGCCGCGGCACGGGCTTGCGCCCGCCCGGGCGGAGTCGTACGGTGACCACGGTCATGCGTCGCCTGAGCAAGGTCATCGCTTCCGCGTTGCTCGCAAGCACGGTGGTGGTGGTGCTCGCCGTCGCCGCCTCCGGCGCTCCCTCCTCGGCCGCATGCCTGCCCGCGGGGGCGCGGGCCCTCGCGGCCGACGGCACCGTCCAGGCGTTCTCCTGGCACGGGGCGGTCTACGGCTGTGTCAAGGCCAGCGGCGCACGCCAGAGGCTTGGCGGCGCGAGTGTGTGCAATGTCGCTCCCGGCCGCGTCGCCCCGGTCACCGTCGCCCGCGCGCTCGTCGTCTATGGGCTCGAGACCTGCGGGGTCGACACCGGCTCTTCCGTCGTCGTGGTGCGCAACCTGATGAGTGGACGCCGGCTGGCGGACCTCACCGCCGCCACCCTTCCCCGCGGACCCGAGTCCTACGTGTCGGTCAATTCGCTCGTCGTTCGCGGCGACGGCGCCGTGGGCTGGATCTCCAGCGACGCTTCGATCATCTCGCATCGCCCGACGACCTATGAGGTGCACCGCTTCACGAGCGGCAAGAGCTCACTGCTCGACTCGGGCACCGCCATCGATCCGGCCTCGCTGCGCCTGGCCGGCGCACGCATGACCTGGCGCAACCGGGGAGGGAAGCGCTCGGCAGGACTGCCCTGAGGAGTAAGTCGGGCCGTGATCCGGCCCGCGCTCTACACCCCGGCGTGCCGGTGCGGCCGGAGCCAGCGCCGGGCCCAGCGCTCGAGCTCGGACAGAGCCGGCTCGAGTTCGCGGCCCATGACCGAGAGCTCGTACTCGACCCGCAGCGGCGGGCCGGGCCTGACGGTGCGCTCGACGATGCCTCGCGACTCGAGCTCCTTCATCCGCTCGGAGAGGAGCCGATCCGAGAGCTCGGGCACTGCTTGGGCGACTTCCGAGAAGCGCAGGGGGCCGTCCATGAGGACGCGGAGGATCGCTCCCGTCCAGCGGCGCCCCACGAGCTCGATCGCCTCGTGATAGAACGGGCAACACCCGGAGGACCCCGCGTCATGGTCCCGGTGAGCCCGATGTCCGCGGATGCTCATATGCCCAGCTTACGCGGCTTTGAGGGCCCGCGACGCCTCACTTGAGCCGTCGACCGGAACCTCACCCGCGACATTGACCATCGCGGTGAACGCCTCGAGCGCCAGGGCGGCGATCGCCTCGAGGATCTGCTCGTCGTCCCACCCGGCCTCGCGGGCCTCCTCGTGCAGGTGCATCGGCGGCTTGCCGTCGTTCTGAACGAGCGCCTGGAGATACCTGAGGAGCGCCTGCTGACTCGGGTCCTTCGAGCTGAACTGGCGTGCGAGCGCCACTTCGTCGAGGCCGAGACCGACGGTTCGCGCCGTACGCGAGTGCATGGCGATACCCGGCTCCGAGTGGTAGTGCTCGGCCACGGCGAGCGCGATGCGCTCGAGGGTGGCGAGATTGAGCTTTCCGTGACGGAGCTCGGACCGGAACCGCGCGTAGGCGCGGAGCGTGGCCGGCGAACCCGCAAGGACACCAAGGAAGTTCGGCAGCTGACCGCCGGTCGCCAAGGCTCCGCGCAACACCGGCACCGATCCTTCCGGGGCGGTCAGATCGTCGTGGATTTGAAATCTGCTCATCTGAGTCTTCATCGTTGACCACCGGTAGAGGCGAATAGCCACCTGATGGTGACCATTCCTATTCTTTTGTCACTTGCTTACGGTTGATAAGTATATAGAGCGCTGAGCGTTCGCACAAGCGGCCGAACGGCCATTCTTCGACGCTTCTTCGGCTCGCATCCGGGGAGCAGCTGAGAAGCGGCAGATGGACGAGTACTTTCCTTATACGTAGGCCAATAAACGCTCGATCAGCACAAGGTCTGATAGGCCTAATGAGTGCACGTGCAAGCGCCAGGAGGGCGCCGGCAACGTGGTCCTGAGCTTGGTCAGCGAAGGCGAGCGGACACGAGCACGGCGGCGTGCCGGGCGTGCAAGGTGTGCGCCCGGACGGCGGCGTGGGCGCTCGTGGCGGCGACGACCACCAGTAACAGACAGAGCAGGACGGCCCACAGGGCCACCCGATCAGGCCGGCTCATCGCCCGGTCGCGGGCCCGCCGTGGCGGGCGGCGCCGGTCGATCTCGACCATCCTCGGGCTGCGCCGATCGGCCACCTGGCCGCGAATGGTCACCGTACGCCGCGTCGGCGGCTGGGTGCTGGGTCGCCGGCCCGATCCCTCAGGCACGCGCTGTGGTCCCTCTGCGTATGGCATCTCGCCGTCCTCTTTCTCGGGCTTACGGGGTTAGCTGACGGGCTCGCACCGAAAGAGCGGCGCTACGTACAGATGCACGACTAGCCCCAACAACGTGGGTCCCCCGCCTCCCGCCGACTGGTGCCTCGGCGCACTCGCGCCTGGCACTCTGTCACCGGGAATTCAGCGGTACAGGGCGGGCATCCTACCAATGACCACGGACGGATCGTCGCCCGTCGAGCGGACCCTCCGGCGGCATGCGCCGGCACTCCCCAAACGCCCGGCCGGCGGGGCTATTTGCCGGCTACGGTGCTGACGAAATTGGCCACGTCGTTGGCGTCCCTGCCGGCGACGAGGCCCTGGGGCATGGTGCCGCGTCCGATGCTCATGCCGTTCTGGATCGTCGAGAGGACGAGCGCCTTCGGGGGCTGCAAGACGTCGAGGTTGGGGCCCACCTTGCCGGTGGCGTTGGCCGCGGAAAGGGTGTGGCAGGTCGCGCAGTGCTGCCCGAAGAGAATCCGGCCGCGCTTGTCGGAGGCGTTGAGCTTGACTCCGTCGAACTGGCTGCTCGCGTTCGCGTGGTTCCCGGTGAGCAGGGTGATCGGGATCGCGAGGCCAAAGCCGGCGTAGAGGATGAGCAGCACGAGCGTGACCGGGCGGCCTCCGCTCCGCGATTTGCTCTGCAGGGTGTCGCGCGCACCCCGCAGCCCGCCACTCATGGCGATGAAGAAGGTACCGAGCCCCAGGATGGCCCAGAACACAATGAGCAGTGCGACGCCAAGCACGGTGGGCGGGCACCTTATCGCGCCGAGGCGCGGAATGAGTAGTCCGCGCGCCTGGCGATCGGGCCGAGCGGTGACCTATCGCCTGCGGCCGGACGCGAAGCTCATCACCGGCGGCGCGACGGCGCGGAAGTCGTCCGCCTCGGCACCGGCGTCCGCCCCGGCGCCCGTGGACGCGGCGGCCGCTGCGGCCTCCTCGGCGATCCGCCGCCGCTCGCGCTCGTCGAGCAGCGAGAAGTCCTTGACCTCGGCGAGGGGTCGGTCGGGGGTCGAGATCGGCACGATCCGCTGCACGAAGACGTTGATGGCCCCGCCCGCCGCCACCAAGCGCTCGAGTTTTCCCTCGACGATCACGAGCGGATCGGTCCTCACCGTCAGACGATGGCGCTCGTAGACAGGCGGGGGGACGATCAGGTTGATCGTCCCGTACTCGTCTTCGAGCAGGACGAAGACGATCCCGTTGGCCGTCCCCGGGCGCTGCCGGGCGACGACCAGGCCGGCGGTTCTCACCCGCGTTCCATGGGCGCGCGTCTCCAGGTCCCGGCTCGACACGACATCAGCGGGCAATCGCTCGCGCAGCAGGGCCAGAGGGTGAGAATGCGTCGTCAGCCCCGTCGTCCCGTAGTCGGCGAGCATCGACTCCCACGGCGAGAGCGTGCGCAGCGCGGGCGGGGCCGGTAGGTCGAGGGGAAGCGCCAGCTGGGTCCCCCCCGGCACGCTCCGCCCCGGGGTCGCCACCCCAAGCTGCCACAGCGCAATCCGCCGCGCGGCACCAGCAGCCCGACGCTCGGCATCCCGAACATCGGCACCGCCGACTCCACCACCCCCCGCGAGTTTTGCGCCAGCAAAACTCGCAATGGAGTCGGCGCAGCCGACTCCACCGCCAGCCGACACCACCGAGTCCACAGCTCCGGACCACGCCAGCAGCTCCAGCGAGGACGCCCCGGCGCTGGCGCGGGAGGCAAGGTCGGAAAGGGTGGAGAAGGGGCCGGCCGCGCGGCGGGCGGCGACGATCTCCTCCACCTCCTGGCGGCGCACGCTCCGGACGTAGCCGAGGCCGATCCGGACCCGCCCGCGGGAATCGATGTCGCATTCGACCTCGCTCTCGTTGACGTCGGGGGGCAGAACGGTGATCCCCCGTCGCTGTGCCTCGTGGACGAGCGCGTCGGGCGGGTAGAAGCCCATCGGCTGCTCGTTCATCAGCGAGCACAGGAGCTCGGGGCCGTAGTGGACGCGCAGCCACGTCGACTGGTAGGCGAGCAGACCGAAGGCCGCCCCGTGGGCCTTGGGGAAGCCGAAGCCCGAGAACCCCCGGACCATCGCGAACACCTCCTCGGCGGTCGCCTCATCGACCCCATGCGTGCGCTGCGCCCCGGCGATGAAGCGGTCGTGATGGGCGCGGATGGCGGCGTCAGAGCGCTTGCGGCTCATCGCTCGCCGCAGCCCCTCCGCCTCGCCCGGCGAGAAGCCCGCGAAGGCGATCGCGACCTCGAGCACCTGGTCCTGGAAGATAATCGTCCCGAGCGTCTCGCGCAGCGCCAGCTCGAGGGAGGGATGGAGGTAGGGGATCTCGTAGTCGGGATCCGCGCGCAGGCGCTGGCGGCGCTCGATGTAGGGGTTGACCGCTCCCCCCTGGATCGGGCCCGGGCGGACGATCGCCACCTGGATGGTGATGTCCTCGAGGCTCTCGGGGCGGGTGCGGCGCAGGGACTGCATCTGCGCGCGACTCTCGATCTGGAAGACCCCGGTGGTATCGGCGTTCTGGATGCACTCGTAGGTGGCCGGATCGTCGTAGGGGATCCTCGAGAGGTCGACTCGCTCATCCCGCGTGCGGGCGATCAGCTCGACGGTGCGCTCGACCGCCGACAGCATCCCCAGTCCCAGCAGGTCGATCTTGAGGAAGCCCGCGTCGGCGCAGGAGTCCTTGTCCCACTGGACGATCTGCCGGCCCTCCATCGCTGCGGGCACGATCGGGCAGCAGTCGACGAGCGGACGGGTGGCGACGATCATCCCCCCCGAGTGCTGTGAGAGGTGGCGGGGAAGTCCCTGGGCCTCGGCCGAGAGGCGCGCGAGCCAGGCCCAGCGACCGGTGGAGCGGGGAGAGGCGGCCTCCTCGGGCCGATTCCGCTCGGACCCCGGCACGGCGAAGGCGTTCTCGATGTCCCTCCCCACCTCGCGCGCGTCCCACCCCTCGCTCCCGCGCGCGACCCGTTCGATCTCCCCGGGTGGGAGGCCCAGCACCTTCCCCAGCTCGCGGATCGCGCCCCGGGCGCGGTAGGTCGGGAAGGCGGCCACGAGCGCGGACCGGTCGTGCCCGTAGCGTTCGTGCACGCGCGGGATCAGCCGCTCGCGCACGTCGCGCGGGAAATCGAGATCGATGTCGGGAAGCGCGGTCAGCTCCTCGTTCAGGAAGCGCCCGATCAGCAGCTCGTTGGCGATCGGGTCGACGTGGGAGAGGCCGGTCAGGTAGCAGACGATCGAGGACACGCTCGAGCCGCGACCCCGGCCCGGGGGCAGGAGCGCGCGGGCGGTATCGGGCCCTCTCACCTCCACCGCCACCTCCCGCGCGAGCTCGAGGAGGTCGTGATGGAGGAGGAAGAAACCGGGCAGCGCGAGCGCGTCGATCAGGCGCAATTCCTCCTCCAGGCGCACCGCGGCACGATCGCGGATGCCCGCTTCGGCATCGGCGTAGCGATCCGCGAACTGTGCCCCGCACAGCTCGGAGAGCTTGCGCATCGCGTCGGCATCCTCGGCTCCCGGATAGCGGTAGCCGAGGTTGGCGCTGAGGTCGAAGCGCAGCCGATCCGCCAGCACAGCCGATTCCGCCACCGCCTCGGGATGCTCGGAGAAGCGAGCGGCCATGGCCGACGGGGAGGCGAGGACATGACTGAAGTTGCCTCGCCGCTCGGGCTCTGAGGCGTCGAGCGTCGCGTGCACTCGCACCGCCACGAACGCGTCCTGGAGCGGCGCGCGCGAACGCGCGTGCGCGTGCACGTTGCCCGTCGCCACACAGGGCACTCCGAGCCGCTCGGCCACCCTCGCGAGCGCGCGATTCCGGGCGCGGTCATCGCGCAGGAACGGTCGCTGGAGCTCGATCCGCAGCCGGTCACGCCCGAACACCTCCAGCAAGCGCAGAAGCGTCGGCTCGTCGTGCACCCCACGCAGGGCGCATCCGCTCAGGCACACCAGGCCGCCTGAATGCTCGAGCACCTCGGCGAGCGGCACGCCGGCCTGCGAGGGCGGGCCGGGACGCTCTCGCGTGTGCGAGTGCGCGCGCGTGAGGATGCGGCACAGGCTCCTCCACCCCGTCGCGTCCTCGACCAGCAGGGTGAGATGACGGCCGTCGTCGAGATCGACCTCCGCCCCATGAATCGCCCGCAGCCCGAGCCCCTGGGCCGAGACGGCGAACTCCATCGATCCGGAAACGGAATTGTGGTCGGTCAGCGCCAGCGCCTCGTAGCCCAGCTCGACCGCCGCCGGCACGAGCTCATCGGGCAGCGAGGCCCCGTCGAGGAAGGAGAACGCGGAGTGGCAGTGCAGTTCGACATATGGCACGAACATATGTCCTTACTCGATTTGAGTGGATATGCGCGTGCCGCGGATAACGGGACTGGGCGCGCACAGGACGAGCCACTGGTGCCTCGAACGTCGCGCCTTTCCGGCTCCTAGTAGAGATCGGCTAGCGTTCCCGGGATGACTACCGGAACGCCGTTGCCCGTAGTGCTGCCAAGCGTCGGGAGGACGTCGCAGGGCGCAGAACGGGAACGGCTCGTAAGCCGCGTCCGGTTGCTGGCTCGAATCAGCCTCGCCTGGCACTTCGTTGAAGCAGGCGTCGCGGTCGGCGCCGGCGTGGCTGCAAGTTCGGTCGCTCTCGTTGGCTTCGGCGCTGACAGCCTCATCGAGGCCGCGGCGGGCATGATCGTCCTGTGGCTGATGGCTGGACAACGCTCGGCATCGCATGGCGCGGAGCGCCGCGCCCAGCAGCTGATCGCCGCGTCCTTCGTGCTCCTGGCGATCTACGTGGTCGCCCAGGCGGTACGAGATGTCGTGGGCGATCATCATCCCGGAGTGAGCTGGGTCGGCATCGGTCTGGCAGCGGTGACGGTGCTCACGATGCCGCCGCTCGCTGTGGCCAAGCGACGCCTCGGTCGCGCGCTCGGTTCGTCGGCGACTACCAGCGAGAGCCGCCAAACGATGCTGTGTGCGTACCTGTCCGGCGGCCTGCTGGTCGGGCTGATCGCCAACGCGCTCACGGGCTGGTGGTGGGCCGATCCAGCCGTTGCGCTCGGAATCGGGGGTGTCGCGCTCCGCGAGGCGCGCGAAGCCTGGCGGGGGCAAAGCTGCAACTGCTGCTAGCACGACATCTAGTCCTCCAAGCCACAAGAATGGCTCGAACTCGTATCCACTCAAGTCGACTGGGAACATATGTTCCCATATGGGGCGGCGGGGCGGCACCGGCGCCCCCGCCGCCTGGCACCCCCCGCCCGCGCCTCTCTCCACCCCTACCGCTGCGCCCACCACCGCCCCTCCACCAGGTCATGGAAGACGACGACGTTGCGCCCGCAGGTCGTGACCACCTCCCAGTACCGGCGGCGGAGGGGACGGTCGGTCCACCAGCGATCCTCGATCAGCCACGACTCGCGCACGGCGTCGACCTCGCGACCGTCGATCGTCAGCGGGCAGCCGTCGGGTGCGGGGGCGACCGAGGCCCGGGTGGGGACGGCGAGACGGCGAGGCCCGGCCATAGCTCAGCCCTCGAAGGGCGCCAGTACGGCGCGGCGCTCGGGCACGCGGGAGTCGGGGTCGAGCTCGAGCACGCGCAGGGCGGCCTCGGGGCCGGCGGCGGCG
>DASZMD010000311.1:0-9156 GCA_035551955.1 Solirubrobacteraceae bacterium
GCGCTCGGGGCGAGCGGAGGCGCGGGTCTGGGCCCGACGGGAAGCGCCCCCTCGGGCGGCCTTGATCCCACCCCGGGGGCGACGCCCAAAGCGCCGGCGAAGAAAAAGAAGAAGAGCAAGGGCTCGTGGTTGCGCCGCGTCGAGGTCACCCAATACTGGCCCGTCCCCGAGTCGTGGTTCGTGGGCCAGCTCGTCAGCGTCCCCGGCCTCTCGGGCATGCACCGGATCGACTGGCTCTACTCGGCCCTCGGGGTCTCGATGCAAGGCGAGGGGATCGGGCTCGACGGCCAGCTCTACCACATCAACGCGCTGGGGAACGGGGGCTGGGTGACGAGCGCGGGCAAGGCGACCGCGCCGGGCGCGCGCGGGTGGTCGGGCGGTCCGCCCTACTGGCGCGCGGGCGGCTTCTGGCGCAATCGCGCCCGCCAGGTCACCTATCCCCTCGCGCTCGGTGGCTGGTCCAACGGGCCGGGCCTCAAGTACGTCCGCCTACCCGGCGTCTCGTTCGCCCCCGGGCCCTCGCTCCCGCTCAAGTACTACCAGTCGATCGCCGTCGACCCGAAAGTCATCCCCCTCGGCAGCCGCGTCTACATCCCCGCCTACCGCCACGACGGCCATGGCGGCTGGTTCACCGCCCAGGACACTGGCGGCGCGATCATCGGACGCCACGTCGACGTCTTCCGCGCGCCCCCCGCCCTCCCCACCGACCCGGGCACGAGCCTGAGCGCGCAGCGGATCTGGGTCGTCCCGGCGCGACGCTGATGAGCGGCTCGGCGGGGCGGCGCCCCCTGGCCATCGGCAGCCCCAGCGGCGCGCGTGACGGACGTCGTCCGAAGATGAGCGTCCGTGGACCGAGAATGCCCTGAACCACCCCACGAGCAACTACACTCCACCCCGCGATGGCCAAGCAGCAGCGAACGATGCGAGTCGAGCAGCGCAGCCAGCTCGCGGCCATGCAGCAGCTCGAGGGCCGCAGCGACGAGGAGCTCGAGGCCGAGACCAGGTTCAAGGCCGCCGCCCAGGCGATCCTCGGGGCGCGGGCCGCCGAGCGCTATGACGCCAAGGCGGCGCGTGCCCACTTCCAGCGCGCCCTCGCGGCGGCCCGTCCGCAGGAGCGCCTGCAGCTCCGGCGCATGGCCGACGCCTCGCTCGCCCTCGCCGAGCGCCGCGCCGACGACCTCAAGCAGGCGGCCGAGCGGCTCGGGGTCGAGCCGCCGAGCGGCCGGCAGCTGCTCGGGCTGAAGTTCATGGGCGTGATCGCGCCCCCTGCCAGCGCGGGCGTGCTCATGCGCGTGCGCGGGATCGTGTTCGTCATCCTCCTCATCGTCGGGCTGCTCGCGCTCGGCTTCGGGGTCGTCGAGCTCGTCTCCCTGCCCTTCGGCGGAGCCTCGTGGCAGCTCTCGATCTTCTACGGCTTCGTCCTCATCCTGGTCGTCCTCGGCGTCCTCGCCTACCTGGGCCGGCGCCGCCAGCGACGGGCGCAGGCCGAGCGGGCCGAGCAGACCGCCTCGCGCGCCCGCTGAGGCGCGCCTCGACCTGACCGTGTGCGGCCGGTACTCCCTCGCCACCCCCACGCCCGCCGACGTCCGCGCTCACTTCCCGGTCGGTGAGTCGATCGAGGTGCGGCGGCGCTACAACGTCGCCCCCGCCGACGACGTCCTCGCCGTCACCGTCGACCGCGAGGGCATCCCGCGGGGCGAACTGCTGCACTGGGGGCTCGTGCCCGCGTGGTCCGAGCGCCCGGACACGGGCCTGAAGATGATCAACGCCCGCGCCGAGACGGTGGCCGAGCGGCCGGCCTACCGGCGCGCGTACGAGCGCTACCGTTGCCTGATCCTCGCCGACGGCTTCTACGAGTGGCGGCCTACGCCAAGCGCGCTCGCGGGCCGCGCTCGCAAGCAGCCGTTCTACATCTCCTGCACGGACCGAGCGGTGTTCGCCTTCGCGGGCCTGTGGTCGATCTGGCACGCCCCCGACGGCGGCACCCTGCGCTCGTGCACCATCCTCACGGTCCCGGCCAACGAGGCGCTCGCCGCCCTCCACGACCGGATGCCGGTGATCCTCCCGGCAGCCGCAGAGTCGGCGTGGCTCGATCCGGGCACCCCGCGGGCCGACCTCGAGGATCTGCTCACGCCGCTCCCGTCGGATCGGACGGCGCTCCGCCCGGTCTCGGCGGCCGTCAATGACGCCCGTTACGACGGCCCCGAGTGCCTGGCGCCGCCGGTGCCGAGCGAGCAGACGACCCTGTTCTAGGCCGATGGCCCTCTCCCCCCTTCTCGCCGGCTACGACCATGTGCTCCTCGACCTCGACGGATGCGTGTGGGTGGGCGAGCGGATCACCCGTTCGGCGCCCGAGGCGGTGGCCGAGCTTCGCTCCGCCCACAAGCAGATCGCCTTCATCACCAACGACGCCCAGCGCTCGGGCGAGGACTACGTGCGCAAGCTCTGGTCGCTGGGGATCCGCGCCTCGCTCGCCGAGGTGGTGACCGTCGGCGGGGCCATCCAGCACGTTCTCGCCGAGGCGCATCCGCGCGGGGGCACCGCCTACGTGATCGGCTCCGAAGCGGTCTTCCGCCATGTCGAGGACGCAGGGATGCGGATCGTCAACGGCACCGACCTCGCCCCCCGCGCCGAGGTGGTCGTCGTCGCCGGTCACGACGATCTCCACTTTCGCGAGCTCCGCGAGGCGGTGCAGGCCGTCCTCGCCGGTGCCGAGCTCATCGGCGCCGGCCGCGACCGCACTTACCCCATGCCCGACGGTCCGTGGCCGGGGACGGGAGCGGTCCTCGCCGCCCTCGAGTACGCCACCTCGCGCACGGCGGAGATCGTCGGCAAGCCCGACCCCCAGGTTTTCCTCACCGCGCTCGACCGGCTCGGCCCCGGCCGCGCGCTGGTGGTGGGCGATCGCCTCGACGCGGACCTCACGGGGGCGGCCGCGGCGGGCGTCGACGCCGCCATCGTGCTCACGGGGGTGACGAGCCGAGCCGAGGCCGAAGCCGCCGAGGACCCCGCCCCCGTCGCCATCGCCGAGGACCTGGCCGAACTCGTGCTCGCCGGCTGAGGGGCCGTGGCGCAGGAACGGAGGATGGCTCTGATCGTCAACCCCTCGGCGGGAGGAGGGCGCGCGGGCCGGGCCCTGCCGGCGGTCCAGGCCGCCCTCGAGGCGGCGGCAACGCCCCATCGCGCAGAGCGCACGCGCAGCCTCGACCACGCGCGCGAGCTCGCCACCGCCGCGGTGGCGAACGGAGAGGTCGCCGTCGCCTTCGGCGGTGACGGCCTCGTGGGCGCCGTCGCCGACGGGGTCCGGCGCTCCGGGGGCGTCCTCGCCGTGCTCCCCGGCGGGCGGGGCAACGACTTCGCCCGCGTCCTCGGCATCCCCCTCCACCCCGTCGCCGCCTGCGCGGTCCTCACCACCGGCAGCGAGCGGACGCTCGACCTCGGCGAGGCGAACGGCAGGGCGTTCGTGGCCATCGCCAGCTGTGGCTTTGACTCAGACTGCAATCGGATCGCCAACGAAACCCGGCTCGTGCGCGGCAACCTTGTCTACGTCTACGCCGCCCTCCGCGGGCTCGCCGGGTGGCGCCCCGCCCGCTTCGAGCTCGAGCTCGACGGCGCGGAGGCGATCACCGTCGTCGGCTACAGCGTCGTTCTCGCCAACTCCAAGGCCTACGGGGGAGGCATGTACATCGCCCCTGACGCCTCGCTCGAGGACGGCCTGCTCGACATCCTCACCATCGCCGAGATGCCCAAGCTCCGCTTCCTGCGCCTCCTCCCCACCGTGTTCAAGGGCGGGCACGTCCGCGCGCGCGAGGTGTCGGTGCGGCGTGCCCGCGAGGTCCGGGTGAGCGCCGGCCGCTCCTTCACCATGTACGCCGACGGAGATCCGATCGCCGACCTTCCCGTCACCGTCCGCGCCCTGCCCGGGGCGGTGCGCGTCATCGTCCCGATCGAGGCGGCACCGACGCGAGGACTCCACGGCGCCGGCCCGCGGCCGTCACGATGACCGCCCTCGGCCCCAAGCTCGTGGCCGCCCGCGCCGTCGGGGCGCTCGCACGCCGGGCGGGACGCGGCGGCGGGACGAGCCTGCCCGGCAAGGTCCTGATCCGCCTCGAGCCCGAGGCGATCTCCGAGCTCGCCGCGCGGCTTCCGCGCGGAAGCGTGATCGTCTCGGCCACCAACGGCAAGACGACGACCACGGCGATGATCGCCTCGGTGCTCGAGCGCGCCGGGGTGAGCACGGTCCACAATCGCGCGGGGGCGAACATGGCCGGAGGGGTGGCCTCCACCCTGCTCGCCGCCACCCGCCCGGGCGGGCGGATCGACGGCGAGCTCGGTCTCTTCGAGGTCGACGAGTTCTGGCTCGAGGCGATGACCGAGCAGCTGGGCCCCCGCGCCATCCTGCTCGCGAACCTGTTCCGCGATCAGCTCGACCGCTACGGCGAGCTCGACACCATCGCCGACCGCTGGGCGAGCGTCCTCACCGGCTCGGCGCGCGACGCCCGCCTCGTGCTCAACGCCGACGACCCCCTGATCGCCGATCTCGGCCGCGCCCGGGCCGGCGTCCTCTACTTCGGCGTCGAGGACGACGCGATGGCCGTGCCCGAGATGCAGCACGCCTCCGATTCCAAGCACTGCCGCCGGTGCGGCGGTGCCTACGTGTACGAATCCATCTACCTGGGGCACCTGGGCCGCTACCGCTGCCCGACGTGCGGCCAGGAGCGTCCGACCCCGGCCGTACGCGCCGAGCACATCCGCCTGCACGGCACCCGCAGCGCCACCTTCATGCTGCGCACCCCGGCCGGCTCGGCCGAGGTCGATCTCCCCCTCCCCGGGCTCTACAACGTCTACAACGCCGTCGCCGCGTGCGCGCTCTGCCTTGCCCTCGAGATCCCCCTGCCCGAGATCGTCGCCGGGCTCCAAGCGGTCACCGCCGCCTTCGGGCGCGCCGAGACGATCCCCATCGGGTCGAGCGAGCTCTCGATCCTCCTCGTCAAGAACCCCGCCGGCGCCAACGAGATCCTTCGTACCCTGACCCTCGAGGAGGAAGAGCTCGACGTGCTGGCGATCCTCAACGACCGGATTGCCGACGGCCGCGACATCTCGTGGGTGTGGGACGCCGACTTCGAGCTCCTGGCCGGGCGGGTGCGGCGGGTTACGTGCGCGGGGACGCGCGCGGCCGAGCTCGCGCTGCGCCTCAAGTACGCGGGCGTGCCCGGCGAGCGGCTGCATGTCGTCCCCGGGCTCGCCGAGGCCCTCGACGCGGCGCTCGCCGACGCCCCGGGCGGCCACGTGTTCGCGCTGCCGACCTACACGGCGCTGCTCGAGTTGCGCGACGAGCTCGCGGCGCGCGGGAGCGCGCCGCCGTTCTGGAGGGCCGGCGTCGGATGACCGCGAGCGAGGTGATCTGGCACGACCTCGAATGCGGCAGCTACCGCGAGGACCTGCCCCTGTGGCGGGAGCTGGCGCGCGAGCACGCAGGTCCCATCCTCGAGGTCGGGGCCGGGACCGGGCGGGTGTCGGTGGACCTGGCCCGGCTCGGACACGACGTGACCGCGCTCGACCGAGACGCCGAGCTGCTCGGGGCGCTCGCCGAACGCGCGCAGGGCACCACGCTCACGACCGTCCTCGCCGACGCCCGCTCCTTCACCCTCGAGCGACGCTTCTCACTCTGCCTCGTGCCCATGCAGGCGATCCAGCTCCTAGGGGGCGCCGCGGAGCGCGTCGCCTTCCTGCGCTGCGCGCATGCGTGCCTGATACCCGGAGGGGTCCTCGCCACCGCGCTCACCGAGGTGGTCGATACCTACGAGGCGACTGACGGCGCCCCGGCGCCGCTTCCCGACATCCGCGAGTTCGACGGCGTCGTCTACGCGAGCCGGCCGGTCGCCGTGCGCGAGCAGCGCGACGTGTTCGTGATCGAGCGCGTCCGGGAGATCGTCGCCCCCGACGGTGCCCACGCCGTGGAGGAGAACCGGATCGCCCTCGATCGGGTGGAGGCGGCCGAGCTCGAGCGCGAGGGCCAGGCCGCGGGCTTCCGGGCGCTGGCCCGCGACCACATCCCGGCGACCGCCGACTACGTGGGGAGCGAAGTGGTGATGCTCGGTGCCTGAGGGCTCGCCCGAGAAGCTCCGGGTGTGCGCGCTCTACCCGGAGCTGATGAACATCTACGCCGACCGCGGCAACATCCTCATGCTCGAGCGCCGGTGCGCGTGGCGCGGAATCGGCTTCTCGGTCCACGCGAGCACCCTCGGCCACCCCCTCGATCCTCACGAAGCCGACCTGTTCTACATCGGGGGCGGCCAGGACCGCGACCAGCGCCTCGTCGCCTTCGACCTCGAGGGCAAGCGCGACGCCCTCCACGCCGCCGCCGAGCGCGGCGCGCTGATTCTCGGCGTGTGCGGCGGCTACCAGCTCCTCGGCCACTCCTACGAGCTCGGTGAGGAGCACCTCCCCGGAGTGGGCCTCCTCGACCTGCGCACCGTGCGCGCCGAGGGCCCGCGGCTGATCGGCAACATCGCCATCGAGGTCGAGCTCGAGCCCGGCTCGCGGCGCGTCCTCGCCGGGTTCGAGAACCACGGCGGCCGCACCCACCTCGGCGGGTCGGCCCGGCCCCTGGGACGCGTCCTGCGCGGGCACGGCAACAACGGGCGCGACGAGCACGAGGGCGCGCGCGAGGCGAACGTCATCGGCACCTACATGCACGGTCCTCTGCTGCCCAAGAACGCGTGGTTCGCCGACTGGCTGATCGCCACCGCGCTCGGTCGCTCTGAGCCGCTGGCGGCCCTCGACGACGAGCTCGAGCTCGCCGCGCACGGCGAGGCGGAACGGGCGGCCGGACTCTAGCCCTCATGGTCCTCGCTCCCGGCGTCGATAGGGGGGTACCAATCCGGTGGGGCGCGACGCCGGTGGGGGGTCTGCGTCTACCGGCGTCCTAGACCCTTGGAGGGTTTTTCTCTATGGCTGTCATGCAAGGAAGCGCCAGCCGGCTCATGGCGTTGCTGGGTGTGGGGATCGGTGTGCTCGCGTTCGCGGGCTCCGCCGCCGCCGCCACCACCACGCCGTTCGGGTGCCGGGCGAGTACCGCCCGGGTCACGCTCTTGAACACGCTCGTCACCGAACCGACGATCGCCAACCCCAACACCACCCCGTGCGTCACCGACACGGCCGGTGCCAGCACCGTTTCCGTCCCCACCACGGGTAGCGCGCCCGTCGTGGCGGGTCCGGTCGGCGCGTTCACCTACTCGGTGTTCTCGACCACGGGCGCGACGGCGCCGGGCGCGACCGCGGTCGCGGCCGTCGACGGCGTGACCATCCCCAGCCCGAACGGGAACATCGTCATCGTCGGACCCGTGCAGGCGACGGCGTCATATGCGTGCGTCGGCGGCCAGCTCGTGCCCCAGGGCGGCTCGACGCTGAACCTGATCAGCGTCAACGGGGTCAACAATCCCGTGCAGCCCGGTCAGCCGACGACGATCGACCTCGGCGGCGGCTCGTTCATCGCCGTCAACCAGAAGGTCCAGACCGCGAATTCGCTCACCGAGACGGTGCTCGAGGTGCACCTGCAGAACCTCGCCGACATCGTCATCGGCGAAGCCAAGGTCACCCAGTCGATCGCGAGCCCGTGCGCGGGAACCTCCGGTTCTCCCCCCGTGCTCGAGATCTGCCCGCCCGGGTCGACCCTGAACATCTCCGCGCAGCTGTGCGAGATCGTCACCCCCGGCGGCGTGATCATCGTCAGCCGGCCCTTCCAGGGCCCGTCGGGCGGGACGGTGTACCCGACCTCGGTCGTGGCCAAGAAGTACCCGGGCTTCCCGTGCACCACCGGCCCGGGACCGAAGTTCGCCCTCGTCGCCACCAAACGCGGCGGACGGGTGTACGGCACGCCTCGGTCTGACCGCATCCTCGCCCTCGGGGCGTTCGAGCGGGTAGCCGCGCTGGGCGGGAATGACTGCGTCAACGGCAACGGTTCCCACCAGACGATCTACGACGGCAACGGCAAGGATCGCGTGTACGGCGGTCCGGGCTTCACCCGCATCGGACTCGGGAACGGCAACGACTACGTCAACGGACGCCGGGGCAGCGACTGGATCACCGCCGGCAACGGCAACGACACGGTGATCGGCGGACGCGGCAACAGCCGCATCGACGTCGGTCTCGGCCGGGACCACGTGTTCGGGGGACCAGGCCGCAACAAGATCTTCGCCGCCTCCAACGGCGCCAAGGTCAGCTGCGGCACGGGCCACCACAACACCGCCGACGTGCGCACGGCCGCGGCCGGGTACGCGCGCAGCCACGGTTGCCAGACGATTCGCCTGCTGCACTAAGCCTCGCCACCCCAACCACCACGACCCGGAGGCCGGGAGCGCCACGAGCGTTCCCGGCCTTCCGTCCGTTGAGGTCCGCCGTGTCGTCCGCCGGTCCCCTATATTGCTGCCAGTCCTGGCATGCGGGGAGGCGGCCTGACGATCCTTCGATGCCAAGCCGACGCGAAAGACCCACTCGATCGCGGGCGCGATGGCGCGGCCTGCCTCACCTCGGCAGCGCGCTCGCCGTCCTGCTCGCGCTGACCCTGACCGCGTGCGGCGCCGGCACCCCGGCGCCACCCGAGACGACCAAGGACAGCGCTGCCACGACCACGGCGCCGACCTTCCTGCCCGGCACTGGGCGCCCGCCCGTGACCATCGGCGACAAGAACTTCACCGAGCAGTTCATCCTCGGCGAGCTCTACGGCCAGGCCCTCGCCGCCCAGGGCTTCACGGTCACGCTGAACAAGAACATCGGCTCCACCCAAGTCACCACCCAGGCGCTCCAGAGCGGTCAGCTCGACATGTACCCCGAGTACGTGGGCACCTTCAACAGCGCCGTGGCCGGCGACTCCGAGATCTTCCACAGCGAGCGTGACGCCTTCGTGGCGGCCCAGCGTTACGCGGTCGCCCACGGCCTGCGCCTCCTGCGCCCGACCCCGTTCTCCGACACCGACGCGATCGCCGTGCTCTCCACCTACGGCGCCGAGCACCACCTGCGCCTGATCTCCGATCTCGGCCGTCTCCAGAGCGGACTGACGATCGGCGCTCCACCCCAGTTCGCCGCCAGCCAGTCGGGACTGCTGGGGATCCAGGCCGCCTACGGAATCGCCCCCGCCCACGTCCAGCCCGTGGC
>DASZMD010000312.1:0-3179 GCA_035551955.1 Solirubrobacteraceae bacterium
TCGCGCTCACCGCGGGCGGTGCGCTCGATGACCATGGGTACGAGGGGCATGACCACCACCCTACGGCACGGCGACCGTCGGCAGCCGTAACCCACCTGGCGGGCGGTTGAGAACGGCCCGCCATGCGGCTAGCGTTAGGACGGACATGGTCCCCCTGAACGTCCCCAACGTCCTCACGGTGATCCGCATCCTGCTCGTCCCCGTGCTCGTTGTCGCCCTCCTCGACAAGACCCACGGCGGTGACCTGCTCGCGGCCATCGTCTTCGCCGCCGCTTCGCTCACCGACGCGATCGATGGTTACCTCGCGCGCGCGCGCAACTCGATCACCACCTTCGGGAAGCTCATGGACCCGATCGCCGACAAGCTCCTGATCATCGCCGCCCTCGTCGCCCTGGTCTCGCTGAACCGGGTGCAGGCGTGGGTCGCGATGGTGATCATCGCCCGCGAGTTCGCGGTGACCGCGTTGCGCATGGGCGCCACCCAGCAGGGCGTCGTGCTCGCCGCCGGACCGCTCGGCAAGCTCAAGACCATCGTTCAGGTGATCACGGTGATGTCCCTGATCGCCGTCAACGGGCGCCCCTTCTGGGTAACCGCGCTCGTCTACGTCACCGTGGCGATCACCGTGTTCTCGGGCGCCGACTATTTCTTCGGCCTGCGCCGGCGGATCTCAGAGCTCGACCGCCCGCGCCCGGACCGAGCCGGGGCCTAGGCGGCGGGCACTAGCCCGCGCCGTCGAGCCAGGCGCGGCGGCTCGTGTGCTCGGCCGCGGGGATCCCCGAGGCGAGCTCGCGGCGGATCTCCGCGAGGGTCCCGAAGCGCTCGGCGACCACGTTGTGCTGATGGATCGTCTCGAGGTTGAGCTGGTGGGCGGAGACGAAGGCGCGGTCGTCGAGGCCGGGGAACGCCTCGACGACACCGCGGATCATCTCCCGGACGCAGTCCTCGACGAAGCGCGGGCGGCGGTGCGCCTTCTCCACCACCGCGGCCTCGTCGCTGCGCTTCATCAGCTCGTAGATCTCCGAGGACATCGACTGCTCCACGATCTCGAGCAGGATGGCGGCGTCGATCTCGTCGTCGCACGACTCCGGGCAGCCGATGTGGAGCGTTCCCAGGCCGCGCTGATTGTGGGTGGCGACGGGCACGGCCTCGATGATCCGCTCGATCTCCTCGGCGTTGAAGCCCTCGGCGGCCAGGCGCTCCCGGGCGGCACCGGCCACGAGCTCCTGGGCGCACGGGCAGGCGGTGATGCCCTGAGCGGTGACCCCGGTGAGGCGGCGCGTGCCGAGCTCGGAGGCCACCGCCGAGCCGTGCAGGGTGTAGATCTCCTGCGTATGGATGCCCGAGACGGGCGCGGGCTTGTGCTCGGGGAAGCGCGCCTCGACGCTGACCTCGGCTCGCCGGGCGTCCTGGCGCGCGCGGACGAGCTGGGCGATGTGCTCGGCCAGCGTCTCGGCCTTGAACGCCACCTCGCCGAGGACGACGTCGCCGATCGCCTCGTTGATGACCTCCTCGAAGCGCGACATGTGGGCCCCCTTCTGCTTGGACCCGAGATCGACCACGCACTCGAAGCGCGCGGAGAACAGCTGCTCGTTCCCGTTCTGGCGCAGCCGGATCACCTTCTCGATCCCGGTCACGCCGACGCGGGAGAGGCTGAGGTGAACGGCCGGCAGCTGCGCCTGGACGTCGATCTCGGAGGATTGAGAGGATCGGCTCGAGAGCATCGTCCCGTAAAGGGTAAAGCGGGCGAGCCGCGGCCGGTGGACGACTTCGTGCTTGATGCATCGATCTCCCCCGGTTTGTGGTATCAATCCGCTCGAGAGAGAGGGGTCGGTCCCAGTCCAGGCCGGCCTTAGGTGCACGTATCCAAGGAGCTCAGGGGACAGTGAGCGATAAAGGACTCATACTGCTGGGTGACGAAGCTCCGATCGTCGAGCTCGATGAGCTGCGCCCACTCATCGCCGAGGGCCACGAGCGCGGCTTCCTGACCTTCGATCAGATCACCACCTGCCTCGAAGAGGTCGACGTCAGCAAGGAGCAGGTCCAGGAGCTCCACTCCTACCTCGACGAGCAGGGAATCGACGTCGTCCAGGAGGAGGACGGCCGCACCGCCACATCCGAGAGCGGCCGGGTCGAGGCGTCGGTGGTGCACGCCGTCGAGCCGCGCACCGAGCCGGGAAAGCGCACCGAGATCGATCTCACCGTCGAGCCGAGCCTCGACTCGCTTCGGCTTTACCTCCGCTCCATCGGCCGCGTCCACCTCCTCACCGCCGACCAGGAGGTGTCCCTGGCCCAGCGCATCGAGCGCGGCGACATGGGCGCCAAGCAGCAGATGATCGAGGCGAACCTGCGCCTCGTCGTCTCCATCGCCAAGAGCTACCTGGGCCGCGGCCTCACCTTCCTCGACCTCATTCAGGAAGGCTCGCTCGGCCTCATCCGCGCCGTCGAGAAGTTCGACTATCGCCGCGGCTACAAGTTCTCGACCTACGCCACCTGGTGGATCCGCCAGGCCGTCACCCGCGCCATCGCCGACAAGGGCCGCACGATCAGGATCCCCGTCCACATGGTCGACAAGCTCAACAAGGTCGTCCACGTCGAGCGCCAGCTCATCCAGCAGCTCGGCCGCGAGCCCACTCCCGAGGAGATCGCCGTCGAGCTCGAGACCACCTCGCGCGAGGTCCGCGACATCCTCCGCATGGCCCAGCAGCCGGTCTCCCTCGAGAAGCCGATCGGCGAGGAGGAAGACTCCGAGCTCGGCGACTTCGTCCAGGACCAGACGGCCGAGTCGCCCTTCGAGCTTGCCTCAGAACACCTGCGGCGCGAGAACCTCCGCCGCGCCTTGGCGGCGTTGCCCGAGCGCGAGCGCGAGGTCATCGAGCTCCGCTTCGGCCTCACCGGCGAGCGTCCCTACACCCTCGAAGAAGTCGGTCGCGCCTTCAACGTCACCCGCGAGCGCATCCGCCAGATCGAGAACCACACGCTGAAGAAGCTCGAGGCCCTGCCCGAGGCCCAGCGGCTCAGAGACGCGGGTTAGCCGGCTGCGCCCCTCGCCGGCGCCGAACTCCCGGCGAGCTACACTTCCACGCCGCGCGGCGGGATTCCCGAGCGGTCAAAGGGGCGTGGCTGTAAACCACGTGGCTCTGCCTTCCCAGGTTCGAATCCTGGTCCCGCCATCACTCGAC
>DASZMD010000313.1:0-2118 GCA_035551955.1 Solirubrobacteraceae bacterium
AGCAGGGCGTTGGCGATCCCGAGCATGCGTACGCTCCGGGTCACGCCGCCCGCGCCGGGGAGCAGGCCGAGCTGGACCTCGGGGAAGCCGAGCTGGACCTTCGGGTCATCGACAAGGATCCTGTGGTGAGTGGCGAGGGCGATCTCGAGCCCGCCGCCCAGGGCGGCGCCGTTGACCGCCGCCACCACGGGTTTGCCGAGCGTCTCCAGGCGTCTGAGCTGGGCCTTCCCCTCGCGCACGACGCGGGCGATCTCCTCCGACTGCTCGGGGGTGAATGCCTTTAGGTCGTTGAGATCGCCGCCGGCGAAGAACGTCTTCTTGGCCGAGGTGATGATCACCCCGGTGATCTCGTCCTTTTCGGCCTCGAGCCGGTCGACGGTGGCGTTCATCGACTCGGCGTAGGCGGCGTTCATGGTGTTGGCCGACTGGTTGGGATCGTCGAGGGTGAGGATCACCACGTCGTCGTCGTCCCGATCCCAGCGGATCGTGCTCTTCTCAGTCATGTGTTCTGGTCTCCTTGAAGTGGCCGCGTGGGCGCGTCAGACGCGCTCGACGACGGTCGCGATGCCCATGCCGCCGCCGACGCACAGCGTCGCGAGGCCATAGCGCTTGTTCTGGCGCTCGAGCTCGTCGATCAGGGTGCCGAGGATCATCGCACCGGTGGCGCCGAGCGGGTGGCCCATGGCGATGGCGCCGCCGTTGACGTTGACCTTGTCGATGTCGAGATCCATGTCCTTGACGAAGCGCAGGACCACGGCCGCGAACGCCTCGTTCATCTCCACGAGGTCGATGTCGTCGATGGTCAGGCCCGCCTTGGCCAGGGCCTTGCGGCTCGCGGGCGCGGGAGCGGTGAGCATGATCGTCGGGTCGGCGCCCGACACCGCGGTGGCGAGGATCCTCGCGCGGGGGGTGAGGCCGAGCTCGCTGCCGATCTTCTCGTTGCCGACCACGACGAGCGAGGCGCCGTCGACGATCCCCGAGGAGTTACCGGGGGTGTGGACGTGCTCGATCCGCTCGACCCAGTGGTACTTCTGGAGCGCTACGGCGTCGAAGCCGCCCATCTCGCCCATCACCTGGAAGGAGGGCTTGAGCTTGCCCAGCGTCTCCACCGTGGTGCCGGGGCGGATGAACTCGTCGGTGTCGAGGACGACGTGCTCGTTGATGTCCAGCACTGGGACCACCGAGTTGGTAAACCGGCCCTCTTTTTGCGCCGTGGCGGCGCGCTCCTGAGAGCGGGCGGCGTAGGCGTCGACGTCGTCGCGGGTGAAGCCCTCGACGGTGGCGATCAGGTCGGCGCTGATGCCCTGGGGGACGAAGGCGGTGTCGTAGTTGGTCTCGGGGTCGAGCGCCCAAGCGCCGCCGTCGGACCCCATGGGAACACGCGACATCGATTCGACGCCGCCCGCCCAGACCAGGTCCTCCCAGCCCGAGGCGACCTTCTGTGCGGCGATGTTCACGGCCTCGAGGCCCGAGGCACAGAAGCGGTTGAGCTGTACGCCGGCCACCGTGTTCGGCAGCCCGGCCTTGATCGCCGCGGTCTTGGCGATGTCCATGCCCTGATCACCGATCGGCGTGACCACGCCGAGGACCACGTCGTCGACCCGCTGCGGGTCGAGGTCGCCGTGCCGGCTGAGCGTTTCATGCATCAGCCCCACCACCAGATCGACCGGCTTGGTGGCGTGTAGCGATCCGTTGACCTTACCTCTACCGCGAGGGGTCCGGATCGCATCGAATACCAGCGCTTCGGATGACATTTAATTGGCTCCTGAATTTCGATTCACTAATTGAAGATTACGCATGTGCGACGGGCTCGGCGGTCGGGCTCGGCGGGGCGGGCCGGCCGGGCTCGGCGGGGCGGCCATCGACGCCCGCGGCCGCGCCGCGCGCACGCCCCGCGATCTATAGCCTCCGGGCGATGGCTGAGATCGAAAGGCCCGTCGTCGAAGTCCCCTCCGACCAGGCCCCCTCCTACCAGCTCGAGCTCGAGGACATCACCGTCGGCGAGGGCGACGAGGCCGTCCCCGGCCAGGTCGTCGAGGTCCACTACGTCGGCGTGTCCTGGAAGAACGGCAAGGAGTTCGACGCCTCCTGGAACCGCGGCAACACCTTCAAGTTCGG
>DASZMD010000314.1:0-7009 GCA_035551955.1 Solirubrobacteraceae bacterium
ATTGAGTGCGAGGCCGATGCGCATGCGCTGGGGAGGTTGCGCCACGAGCTCGGCGAAGGGCGCGGGCGGCGGCGGCGCCCAGTTCGCGTCGCCCGGCTCGTACCCCGCCAGGACGTCGAGGAGGGCGACGGTGTCGGCCACCGTCCGGGTGAGGACGCCGTCGCCGACGAGGAAGCTCTGGCCGGCGTCGGGTCCGGCCGACACGCGCCCGCGCGCGGGCTTGAGTCCTACCAGCCCGCAGCACGCCGCGGGGATGCGGATCGACCCCCCGCCGTCGTTGCCGTGGCCGACGGGCACGAGGCCCGCGGCGACGGCGGCTGCAGAGCCTCCGCTCGACCCTCCCGGCGTGCGGTCGGGCGCCCACGGATTGCGGGTGGGACCGAAGCGCCGGGGCTCGGTGGTGGGCAGGATGCCCATCTCCGGCAGCGTCGTCTTGCCCACGATCACGAAGCCCGCGTCGCGCAGGCGCCGCACCGAGAACGAGTCGTGGCCCGGCGTAAAGTCGCCGAACAGATCGCTGCACATGGTCAGAGGCATGCCGGCCACCGGCCGGTTGTCCTTGATCGCGATGGGAACGCCGGCGAAGGGGCGGGGATCGCCGGGCTCGATAAGCTCGGCGGCGGCGAGGGCGGACTCGTGCGCGACGTGCGTGAAGGCGTTGAGCGCCGGCTGGGTCTCGTCGATGCGCGCGAGCGAGGCGGCGACGAGCTCGCGAGCGCTCACCTCCCCGGCACGCACGAGCCTGGCGAGCTCGCCGGCGGAGCGGAACAGGAGCTCGGACACGCGCGACAGCTTAGGGCCCCCTTAGGCTACGGGCCTGCCATACCCTGTCCTCGCCACAATTGGCACCTAAGCCACCACCTGCTTGCCGCGGAGGCCACATGAGCGTTACGACAGAAGTTCAGTCCGGCCTCGAGGGCGTAGTCGCCTTTGCCACGGAGATCGCCGAGCCCGACCGGGAGGGAGGGGCGCTGCGCTACCGCGGCGTAGATATCGAGGAGCTCGTGGGCACGGTGCCCTTCGGGCAGGTGTGGGGACTGCTCGTGGACGGCCACCTTCTCCCCGGACTCCCGCCCGCCGAGCCGCACCCCCTCTACGTGCGCTCGGGCGATCATCGCGTCGACGTCCAGGCGGCGCTGGCCATGCTCGCGCCCCAATGGGGCCTCGGCCAGCTCATCGACATCTCCGACGAGGCGGCGCGCGACGACCTGGCGCGGGCATCGGTGATGGCGCTGTCCTTCGTCGCCCAGTCGGCCCGCGGGATCGGCAAGCCACCGGTACCCCAGCGCGAGGTCGACAAGGCCACGCGGATCGCCGAGCGCTTCCTCATCCGCTGGCGCGGCGAGGCGGATCCGCGCCACGTCGAGGCCATCGACGCCTACTGGATCTCCGCCGCCGAGCACGGGATGAACGCCTCGACCTTCACCGCCCGCGTGATCGCCTCGACGGGCGCCGACGTCGCCGCGGCCCTGTCCGGGGCCGTGGGCGCGCTGTCGGGCCCGCTGCACGGAGGCGCCCCCGCCCGCGTCCTGAAGATGCTCGACGAGGTCGAGGAGATGGGCGACGCCGAGACCTACGTCAAGGCCGTGCTCGACCGCGGCGAGCGCCTGATGGGCTTCGGCCACCGCGTCTACCGCGCCGAGGACCCGCGGGCGCGCGTCCTGCGGCGCACCGCTCAGCGTCTCGGCGCCCCCCGGGTCGAGGTCGCCGAGGCGCTCGAGCAGGCCGCGCTGGCCGAGCTCCACGCGCGCAAGCCCGATCGCGTTCTCGCCACCAACGTCGAGTTCTGGTCCGCCGTCGTCCTCGACTTCGCCGACATCCCGCCCGAGCTCTTCACGCCCATGTTCACCTGCGCCCGCACGGCCGGCTGGTCGGCGCACATCCTCGAGCAGAAGCGCGAAGGCCGCCTGATCCGCCCCACCGCCAAGTACGTCGGGCCCGGGCCACGGGCGCTCTCGGACGTCCCGGCCTGATCGCCGGCGAGCGACACGGGATCCGCAGCGTGATGGCTACCGGACGGCAACTCGATCCGGCCGCGCTGGGCGACCACGTAGACCGCCTGTACCGCGCCGCCTGGGCCCTGTGCGGCTCACGCGAGGATGCCGAGGACCTCGTCCAGGACACCTTCGCTCAGGTCCTGCGCAAGCCGCGCCTGCTCCGCTCCGAGGATGATCTCGGCTATCTGCTGCGCGTCCTGCGCAACACCTTCATCAGCCAGCGCCGGACCGCCGCCCGCCGCCTGCGCACCACTCCGCTGCCCGACGACCTCGATCTCGTGGCCGACCCGTCGGCGGCCGCGCCCGAGGCGGTGATCGAGACCCAGGAGCTCTTCTCGGCCATCTCCGAGCTTCCCGACGACTTCCGCGACGCGCTGGTGGCGATCGACATCGCCGGCCTCTCCTACGGGGAGGCGGCGCGCGCGCTGGGAGTGCGCGAGGCGACGATCACCACCCGCCTGCACCGGGCGCGCCAGCGCATCGCCGCTCAGATCGATCGCAGCGGGGACTAGCGGGTCTAGCGGCTCTCGCCCGAGGCGAGCTGGAGGAGGACCCTGGTCGACACGTGAGCCCCGGAGAGGATGCACGTGTGGCCGCCCCGCCGCCAGGTGACGACGATGTGATTGCCGAGCCCGAGCGAGCGCAGCTGGGTGTTGTTCAGGGTGCTGAGAGCCGCGCCGCGGGGCGGCGCGAGGGCCGAGCCCCCGACGATGGTGTACGCGACGCTCCGGCCGTAGCCGCGATAGTAGATCGTGTCGAGCACGTGGCCGTCGAGCCGGTCCACGCGCTCGCCCGTCGCCGTCCAGCCGATCCGCGCCCAGTTGGGGAAGTACACCTCGTCAACGTCGCGGGCGAGCATCGTCCTCGCCCCTCCGCGGGCGAGGGGCGCCGGCGCCAGCGGGCCGCGGAGCGCCACCGATGCCGCCTGGCTGACCGACGGCGAGCCGGGGGCGCCTCCGGGCAGGGCAAGCACGAGCACCAGGGCGAGCACCGCGAGTCCGGCCACCAGCCCCGAGCCGAGCCGGACACGGCGCCGGTGCGGCGCCCGACCAGCCCTCACCCGGTCGGCCTCGATCCGCTCGCGCAGCGAGATGGGCGCGTGCACCTGGGTCGCTCGCCGCAGCGCGCCCAGCGCCCGCCGCTCGCGCTCGAGCAGCTCCGGGCCTCCGGGGAAGGCCGCGATCCGGGCCTCGACATCGGCGCGCCGGGAGGCGGGCAGCGTGCCGTCGGCGAGCATGGCCAGATCGGCCAGGTCGCGTCGGCCCATTTCTTCGTTGTCCGCGGCTGTTGGCTTCATTTCCGGTAGATCCTCGTTCTACAGGTTAACGACGCCGAGAAGGGCCGAAACCTTCCGGCAAGACAAAGGGCCCGGCGCAATGCGCCGGGCCCTTTCACAGCTCCTGCGTTCAGAGAACGCTTGACTACATCATCCCGCCCATGTCGGGCATGCCGCCGCCGGGGAGGGAGTCGCCACCCTTCTCGGGGATCTCGGCCACGATGGCCTCGGTGGTGAGGATGTTCTTGGCGATCGAAGCGGCGTTCTGGAGCGCCGAGCGCGTGACCATGGCCGGGTCGATGATGCCCGCGGCCACGAGGTCGACGATGTCGCCCGTGGCGGCGTTCAGGCCCCATCCCTTCTTCGCCTTGCGGACGTCGTTGACGACGACCGAGCCTTCCAGGCCCGCGTTCTCGGCGATCTGCCGGAGCGGCTCCTCGAGCGCGCGCAGCACGATCTTGGCGCCGGTCTTCTCGTCGTCGAGCGCGATGGTGTCGAGCTTGATCGCGGCTGACGACGTCAGCAGCGCCACGCCGCCACCCGGGACGATGCCCTCCTCGAGCGCCGCACGTGTCGCCTGGAGCGCGTCCTCGACACGGTGCTTCTTCTCCCGCATCTCGGTCTCGGTGGCCGCGCCGACCTTGACCACGGCGACGCCGCCCGAGAGCTTGGCCAGACGCTCCTGGAGCTTCTCGCGGTCGAAGTCGGAATCGGTGCTCTCGATCTCGGTCTTGATCTGGTTGATCCGACCCTTGATGGCGTCGCTGTCACCGGCACCGTCGACGATCGTCGTGGTGTCCTTGCTGACCACGACGCGACGGGCGCGACCGAGCTGCGAGAGCTGCGTGTTCTCGAGCTTGAGGCCCATCTCCTCGGTGATCACCTCGCCGCCGGTGAGGACGGCGATGTCCTCGAGCATGCGCTTGCGACGATCGCCGAAGCCCGGCGCCTTGACCGCGACGCCGGTGAAGGTGCCACGGAGCTTGTTCACCACCAGGGTCGCGAGCGACTCGCCCTCGACGTCCTCGGCGATGATGAGCAAGGGCTTGCCCGACTGAATCGTCTGCTCGAGCACGGGAAGCACATCACGAACGGAGCCGATCTTCTGGTTGGCGATGAGGATGTAGGGGTCCTCGAGGACGGCCTCCATGCGCTCCTGGTCGGTGACCATGTAGGGCGAGATGTAGCCCTTGTCGAACTGCATGCCCTCGGTGAACTCGAGGTCCATGCCGAAGGTTTGACCCTCTTCGACGTTGACCACGCCGTCCTTGCCCACCTTGTCGATGGCGTCGGCGATCACATCGCCGATCTCCTCATCACCGGCGGAGATCGTCGCCACGCGGGCGATCTGATCCTTGCCGGAGATCTCCTTGGACTGGTTCTCGATGTTCTTGACGACCATCTCGACGGCGAGCTCGATGCCGCGCTTGAGCGACAGCGGGTTGGCCCCGGCGGCTACGTTGCGCAGGCCCTCACGCACGATCGACTGTGCAAGCACCGTCGCCGTCGTGGTGCCGTCGCCGGCCACGTCGTTGGTCGAGGTCGCGACCTCGCGGACGAGCTGAGCGCCCTGGTTCTGGAACACGTCCTGAACCTCGATCTCGCGGGCGATGGTGACGCCGTCGTTGGTGATCGTCGGCGCACCGAACTTCTTGTCGAGGACCACGTAGCGGCCCTTGGGGCCGAGCGTGACCTTGACCGCGTTCGCGACCGCGTCGACGCCCAGCTCAAGAGCCTTGCGGGCCTCCGAGTTGTACTTCAGTTCCTTATGAGCCATGTGTGTTTGGTTCTCCTGAAAAGTTAAGTGCTACTGAATCTTCGCCAGAACGTCGGACTCGCGCAGGACGAGCAGCTCTTCGCCGTCGACCTTGATCTCGGTTCCGCCGTACTTGGAGTAGAGGACCTCGTCGCCCTCCGACACGTCCAGCGGAACGCGCTTGCCGGACTCCTCGCTGATCTTGCCGTCGCCGACGGCGAGGACCTTGCCCTTCTGGGGCTTCTCCTTGGCGGTATCGGGGAGGACGATGCCACTCGCGGTGGTCTCCTCCTCCTCGATGGCCCGTACGATCAGGCGATCGCCGAGGGGCTTGAGCTTCATGTGATCCGACCTCCGGTTGAAGTTGCGAATGTAGATCCTTGGCACTCGCTGCATCGGAGTGCCAGAGGCGTGGCCGACTATAGCTCACGCATTCAGCGAATCAAGGGCAATTTGGCACTCTGGTGCTGCGAGTGCCAAGGAAAACGGCCGCTTGCCCCCGGGCCGGCGCCGACCGCCACCGAGGGGCGGTCAGGCCGCGAACGATAGCGTCGGTCGCGATGGACAAGATATTCGGCAAGCACTCCGTCCGCGCGGTGCTCCTGACGCGTCCGGAGTCGGTCAAGCGGCTGGTCATGGCGGGTAAGGAGTCCTACCACCGCGACCTGATCGAGCTCGCCCGCGGCGCCGGAATCGAGCCGGAACTGCTTCCCTGGCCCGAGTTCCGCCGCGTCGGGGGCGTCAGCGACGAGGACAAGCACCAGGGGATCGTCGTCCTGACCAAGCCGCGGCGGATCCGCACCGAGGCGGACCTCGACGAGCTGCGGGATGCGAACGTCGTCCTCGGCCTCGATCAGATCTCCGACCCCCAGAACCTCGGCACGATCCTGCGCAGCGCCGCCTTCTTCGGCGTCGACGCCGCGCTCATCCTCAAAAACCGAGCAGCCGAGGTGTCGCCGCTGGTGGCGCGGGTCGCGGTTGGCGGGGCCGAGCTCGTCAACATCTATCGCATCACCAACCTGGCCCGCAGCCTCGAGATCCTCAAAGGGCTGGGGTTCTGGATCTACGGCCTGGACGAGCGGGGGGACCGGACGCTGGCCGAGACCGAATTCGATACCAAGACCGTGCTCGTGGTCGGCGCCGAGGGAGAGGGGCTGCGCCAGCGGACCAAGCACGAATGCGACACGCTCGTCCGGATCCCGGGCGGACGGCGCGGCCTGGAGAGCCTCAACGCGGGGGTCGCGACGGCGGTGGCGCTGGCGGAGGTCTTCCGCGACCGTGGCAGCGGCAGCGGCAGCGGCAGCGGCAGCGGCAGCGGCAGCGGCGAATAGACGCTCGCACGCCGTGGTGAGCCCGCGGCGGTGGGATGGATGATCCGGCCACCCAGCCCGTTCCTCGAGTCGTTTGCGTCTGCTCGGCTCCCGGATCCCGGCCCCGTGCCCGGGCATCGAGCCACCAAGGTTGAGAGGACAGGGGCCGCGGGCGAAATCCGGGGGCCCGGCTGTGCAGATCGTGCCAAATCAGGGGGGCGCAGGCTGATTTGTCGCGTTTTCAGGGCTGAGCGTGCGCCTGGTGACAGACTGTCCTGCCGGTCCGCGATTTAGCACGATCTGCACGCCGAAATCAGGGCAAGGGCGGCAGGGAGGCGTGACAGCGCCGGGGAGGGGCATCGGACCGCCGCCTCCGCAGCAGCGGCCCGCCGAATCCAGGGGCGGCCGCCCGGGGGGCCGTGCCGCAGTCGGCTAGGCCCGGGAGACGTACTTGCCGGTGCGGGTGTCCACGCGAACCCGGTCGCCGACGTTCACGAACAGCGGCACCTGCACGGTGGTCCCGGTCTCCAGGGTCGCCGGCTTGCTTCCGCCGCCGGAGGCGGTATCGCCGCGGAGCCCGGGCTCCGTCTCGGTCACCTCCAGGTCGACGGCGCTGGGGAGCTGCAGGCCGCCGGGCCGATCATCGATGTAGAGCAGCTCGACCTCGTCG
>DASZMD010000315.1:0-2159 GCA_035551955.1 Solirubrobacteraceae bacterium
TCCTCCCTGGCCGGGCGCGTCGGCCGGCCGCGGCTCCCGCCCGGCGAGGTCCGGGTGGGGGGCTTCGGCGGACCCGAGGCTCTCGCTGGCTGGCTTCACGATCACGGCATCGTCGCAGTCGTGGACGCAACCCATCCCTTCGCCGAGCGGATCTCCGCCTCGGCGGCCACCGCCTGTCCCGCGGCCGGAGTGCCCCTACTCCGGCTCGAGCGCCCGGGGTGGAGCGAGCGCCCAGGTGATCGCTGGCACTGGGCCAAGAGCCTCGAGGTGGCCGCGACCGCCATCCCCGAGCTCGGCGAGCGCGCCTTCCTGACCACCGGCCGCCAGGGTCTCGGCGCCTTCGCCGGGGTCGGCGCGGCGTGGTTTCTCATTCGCTGCGTGGAGCGGCCCGATCCGCCCCTCCCGGCCCGCCACGAGCTCATCCTCGACCGCGGCCCCTACACGCTCGTCGGCGAGCTCACCCTGATCGACGACCATCGCCTCGACGTGGTGGTGACCAAGGACAGCGGCGGGCACCACACCGAGGCCAAGCTCGACGCCGCCCGCGAGCGCGAACTGCCGGTCATCGTGGTACGACGACCGCCACGGCCGGAGGCCGAGGCGGTGTCGACGATTTCGGCAGCGCTGTCCTGGGCGCGAGCGCCTTAGCCCCGCGTCCCCAGCGCCCGCTTGATGGGAGCGAGGAGCGCGGGCGCCAGCCAGCGCGCGTAGGTCGCCGTGATGTGCGAGCTGTCGCGGTAGACGAGGAAGTTGCCGATCACTGCCATGCACTTGCCCTGGCTGCAGAAGAGCGGGTTGACGTCGAGCGCGTGAGCCCCGGCGGCGCGGGCGGCGCCCATCACCGCGGCTCGGCGGGCGGGGAAATAGTACGAGTAGCTCTGGTTGAGCTCACACTGGGTGGCGTCGCCCAGGTGCGCGGCCACGCAGGCCGGCCCCTCGATCTTCGTCCGCGGGGTGTCGCTGAGGAAGAGGGTGGCGATCCCCTGGCCGCGGAGTCCCCCGACGGCCGTGGTCGCCGCGTTCACCCACACGCCGTCGGCGCCGCGCAGCCCGCCCGTCGACACCGCCTCGGACATCACCACGAGCTTGGGATGCACGGCGGCGATCCGGCGCAACGCGGCCTGATGCCACAGGTCGCACTCGGTGTAGGTGCGCTTGAGGGTGAGGTCGTAGATGCCGGTGAAGCCGGGCGGGCACGACGCCTTGGTGAGGTCGAGGATCCGCCAGTGGTGCCGGTGGCCGAGGGCGCTGAAGGCGGGCAGCCACTGGTCGGCGTGGGAGTCGCCGTAGAGGACGATCGTCGTCTTGGCGTGGACGTCGCCGAAGAAGCAGGGCTTCGGCGAGGGGGCGGTGGCCAGGATCCCGGCAAGGCATCCGTCGTGCTGGGAGGCCGGGAGGTCGGCCGTGGCTTTGCCGAGCGCCGGGGTGAGGTTGCGGGGCACCGCGCTGGTGTTGACCGAGGCGGCGACCACGCGCTCGATGGCCTGCTCGGCGTTCACGCCGTGCACCGCGCGTACGACGACGGCGCGGCCGTGCCCGACGCTGCTCGGGAGGGTGGCGATGGCGGCGAGGGCGACGGACACCGATATCCCGGTCAGGGCCAGGCCGAGGGCGATCCCGCGCCAGGACCGCTCCGACAGCGAGGGGAGCTTGCGCACGGGCTCCTCGACGAGCGAGTAGGTGATGCGGCTGATGAGCAGGGCGGCGGCGATGAGGGCGAGGTTGGTGGTCGTGCTCAGGCTGTGCCCGACCTTCTCCTCGGCGATGATGAGGATCGGCCAGTGCCACAGGTACCAGCCATAGGAGAGGCGGCCGAGGCTCTGGGCGACGCCGTTGCGCAGCACGCGCTCGGCGCCGAAGGCGGGGCGGGCACAGCCGCCGGCGATGACCGCGGCGCACCCGAGCACGGGCACGGCGGCGGCGATGCCGGGGAAGACGGTGCTGTCCGTGTACACGAGCGCGGCTCCGATCATGGCCGCCACCCCGGCCCACGTCATGATCGCGGCGAGGCCGGTGGGCAGGCGACCGAGGCGCGCGACATTGACGGCGATGAGGGCGCCGATGGCGAGCTCCCAGGCGCGGGTGGGGAGCGAGAAGTACGCCCACGGAAGCGCGCTGTGCGTCATGTTGACGCAGAGGACGAGCGAGACACCCACCAC
>DASZMD010000316.1:0-4315 GCA_035551955.1 Solirubrobacteraceae bacterium
CCGTGCGCGAGACGGCGGCGGCGACGATCGCGTTGGCCCCGGCACCGCCTGCCCGGCGCTCGGTGATCCGTCGCCGTCCCACGCACGCCCGCGCCGCCACCCAGCCGCTGGCGGGCAAGACGGTGGTCATTGATCCCGGACACAACGGCGACAACTACCTCCACCCCGGCATCATCAATCGCCCCGTCCCCGCGGGACGCGGGCAGGTCAAGGCGTGCGACACGACGGGAACCGCGACCAACGCCGGCTATCCCGAGGCGACCTTCAACTTCGACGTGACCCTGCGCCTGGAGCGGCTCCTGCTCGCCCAGGGCGCGCGCGTCGTCCTCACCCGCCACACCGACACCGGCGTCGGCCCGTGCGTCAACGTCCGCGCCGCGATCGGCAACAATGCCCACGCCAACGCCGTCATCGCCATCCACGCCGACGGGGCGCCGGCGGGCGACCGCGGCTTCTCGGTTCTCTACGCGCCCGACGTGGGCGACACGGCCCCGATCTACTCGGCGTCGCTGCGCCTCGCGCACTCCGTCGATCACGCGCTCGCGGCCTCGCGGGTGCTCCCGATCTCCAACTACGTGGGTCCCGGCGGCTACAGCGTGCGCACCGACCTCGCCGGGCTCAACCTCTCGACCCGCCCAAAGATCTTCGTCGAGCTGGGAAACATGCGCAACGGCTCAGACGCGGCCATCCAGGTCAGCGCGCGCGGGCGCCAGGGGCTGGCCAAGGCGCTGGACGCAGGGCTCGAGCAGTACCTCCGCTAGGGCACCGCCGGGACGACGACGAGCGGGCCGTCGGCCTCCGGAAGCTCGGAGGTGTCGAAGGCGGGCTCGGGCGTGCGCTCGACGCGCGGTGAGCGCTCGAGGAAGCCGTCGGCGGTCTCGAGGAAGCCGATGCGCGGGGTGCGGTAGTGCATGGGCACGACCCAGCGCGGCTGCAGACGGGCGACGATCTCCGCGGCCTGCTCGGCACCGATGGTCGGGCCGCCCCCCACGGGGATGAACATGAGATCGATGTCGCCGAGGAGCGCCGCCTGCTCGTCGCGCAGCTCGCGCTGCCCGAAATCGCCGAAGTGGGCGACGCGGGTACCGTCGAGCTCGAACACGAAGATGGTGTTGGGTCCGCGCTCGGTGCCCGCGCTCTCGTCGTGCTCGGAGGCGATGGCGATGACCTCGCCGACGGGAGATTCCAGCCGTCCCGCCGTCGAGCGCAGGATGGGGGGATCGTTGCTGACGGCTTCGACGCCGTTGTGGTCGACGTGCTCGTGGGTGACGAGGAGCAGCGTCGGCTCGAGGCCGGCGATCGCCGGGTAGTCCCACTGCATCCCCCGGCTGCCCGTCAGCTCGGACATGTCCGCGAACGGGTCGATGGTGACCGACGCCTCGGGCGCGGCGACGTGGAAGGTCGACTGGCCGTACCACTGGACTTTCATGACGTGACCTTTTCCTTTCTCATCAGTGGTTTGGGTGGGTCGGTCTTCGGCGTCTCGGCCGCGGCGTGAGACATGCCACCGCGCATGAGCGAGGCCGCGGCGGCGACCAGGCAGGCAACGACCGCGAAGGCGAACGCCTCGTGCAGGCCGGTGCGGAAGGGGGCGGAGATCAGGTGGGGGAAGAAGGCGCGCCCGGTGAGGACCGCCTGGCTGTGGGCCGAGAGGTGATGGAGCACGGTCGGCCCGATGAGATGCTGCATCGGGTTGTAGCCCAGGAAGGCGGCGAAGAGGATCGAGACGGGTGGCAGGTGCGCCACGTGCTGGGCCGTCGCCGCCGGCACGCCGTGCGCCTGGAGCCCACTCGCCAGCGTGTGAGGGAGCGTGCTCGCGAGTCCGAGGACCATCAGGGTGAAGAAGATCCCGACCGACAGGACCTGGGCGGAATTCTGGAAGGTCTGGTTCATCCCCCCGCCGGCGCCGCGGTCCCCGGGCGGAAGGCTGTTCATCACCGCCGCCCGGTTGGGGGAGGCGAAGAGGCCCATCGAGACTCCGTTGAGGAAGAGCACGAGGGCGAAAAGGGCGTAGGGGAAGTTGATCGGCAGCAGGGTCAGGAGCACGAAGCTGAGGGCGGCGCCGAGCATCCCGCCGGTGGCGAACCAGCGCGCCCCGAAGCGGTCGGACAGGTAGCCCGAGGTCGGTCCCGCCAGGAGCATGCCCAGGATCAGCGGCAGCATGTAGATGCCCGCCCACAGCGGGGTCTGGACGAAGTCGTAGCCGTGCTGGGGGAGCCAGATCCCCTGCAGCCAGATGATGAGGATGAACATCAGGCCGCCGCGGGCCACGGCCGAGAGGAAGGTCGACAGCGTCCCGAAGGTGAAGGCCCGGATGCGGAACAGGGGCAGGCTGAACATCGGGTTAGCCACCCGCCGCTCGATCAGCGCGAAGGCGAGGAGACTGGCCGCGCCGGCGGAGAGCAGCACGATCACCGTCGGGCTCCCCCAACCGGTCGCCGAGCGCCCGTAGGGGCGGATGCCGTAGGTCACCGAGATCATGATCAGGATGAGCCCGAGCGCGAAGGTCAGGTTGCCCGCCCAGTCGATCGAGGTCCGGCGCGGAGTCGAGCGCTCCTCGAGCTTGAGATAGGCCCACACGGTGCCGAACAGCCCCACCGGCACGGAGATCAGGAACACCATCCGCCAGCTGATGGGGGCGAGCAGGCCGCCGAGCACGAGCCCTACGAACATGCCGCTGACGCCGACGATGTTGTTGATGCCGAGGGCCATCCCGCGCTGATTGGCGGGGAAGGCATCGGTGATGATCGCCGCCGAGTTGGCGAGCAGGCAGGCGGCGCCGACCCCCTGCACGATCCGGAAGAAGATCAGGAAGGTCGCGCCCGCGCGTCCCGTCAGCCAGTCGATGGTGAGCAGGAGGGAGGCGGCCGTGTAGATGACGAAGCCGAGGTTGTAGATCCGGACCCGGCCGAACATGTCGCCCAGGCGGCCGAGGCTGACGATGAGGACGCTCGAGACGACGAGGAACCCCAGGATCATCCACAGCAGGTAGAAGCTGTTCTGGGAGACGAGCGGGTCGAGATGGATGCCGCGGAAGATCGCGGGCATCGCGATCAGGGTGATCGACGCGTCGAGGGTGGCGAGGAGAATGCCGAGGGTGCAGTTGGAGAGGGCGATCCACTTGTAGCGGTCGCCCCGGGGATCGCCCGACACCGGCGGTCCGCCACCGTTCGCGGGCGTGGGTATACCGTTGCTGAGTGCCACCTGAGAAGACTATACAGGGAGGCTGAACAGTTTGCCTGTCGACCGGACTACAATCCCGCCCACGGACACGGCAATCGACACCAACCTCCTGGCCAGCGAGCTCCGCGTCGTCCTCGGCCAGCTCATGCGCCGGCTCCGCGCCGAGCATCGCTTCTCGATCTCCCAGGGCGCCGTCCTCGGCCGCCTCGACCGTCAGGGCACGAGCTCGATCGGCGAGCTCGCCACCGCCGAGCGCGTCAGGCCGCAGTCGATGGCCCAGACCGTCGTCGACCTCGAGGCGCTCGGCCTGATCGCCCGGCGCCCCGATCCCTCGGACGGCCGCCGCGTCCTCGTCGAGCTCACCGAGCTGGGGTTGGCGACCCTGGCCGAGGACCGGCGCAAGCGCGAGGGCTGGCTGGCGGGCGCCATCGCCGAGGATCTCTCGGGCGAGGACCAGGAAGTCCTTCAGCGGGCGCTGGAGCTGCTGCGGCGGCTCGCCGACCTGTAGGCGAGCCGCCGCCGCCCGTTAGAGCCCGACCGGGTGACGCACGACGTAGCCGCCCGTCGACCCGATCGTCGAGCTCCAGCGCGTGCCGGTCTCCTGAAGCGCGATCGTGTCGAAGCGCCGGCCGTTGATGACCATGAAGGCGTGGCCGGCATTGGCGTAGATGGTCACGTAGCGACCCGGACCGGAAGCGCCGTAGCTCTCCAGCGTGCCCGAATCCTCGGGCGAGCTCAGCAGCCCCGCGGCGTGGAGCACGTAGGACACCGAGCCCGAGCAGTCATAGCCGACCGAGTTGAACGAGCCGTGACCGCCGCCGTAGACGTACGGCCTGGTGGCAATCGTGTTTCCTGCCGCCACCATGGCCGCGAGCTCCGCCGACACGCTCGCCGACGGGGCCGGGCTGGCGGTGGTGGGCTGGCTGCCGGTGGTGCCGGTCGTCGTCGGCGCGGTGGCGGTGGTCGTCGTGCTCCCCGACTCGCGGAGCGTCGGCCCGGGGCCGAGGCCGAGCGCGGCGCGCGTGCCGGCCCCGACGACGCCGTCGGCCTTGAGACCGTGCGCGCGCTGGAAGCGCACCACGGCGGCCCTGGTGGCCGGGCCGAAGTCGCCATCGACGGTGATCCCGAGCGC
>DASZMD010000317.1:0-8289 GCA_035551955.1 Solirubrobacteraceae bacterium
GTTGTTGTACGACTTGCTGCCGACCACCTTGTTGTAGTTCGAGGCGTCGACCAGTGCGATGCCGTCGAACGGGCCATTGCCCGTGGCGGTGACGTTCTGGATCAGGTTGTTGTTTGAGTTGTCGGTGAGGACGCCGTCGCCGTAGTCACACGGCGTCGCCTCCAGATTGGTGGGATCGACACCGCCCGAGAACAGGACGTGCGCGACGTTGTTCTGCGCCGTCAGGTTCTTGATCGTGTTGCCGTAGCCTCCGTTGACCGACACGCCCGCGTCGAAGTTCTGCACCGTCCCTGGGCCGGTGAGCGTGACGTCGTGGACATTCATGAGGCCGATGCCGACAGGCTCGCTCGTGGTGTTGTTCGTCGAGTTCGTGCCGGTGATCGAGTGACCGTTCAGATTGACCCTGATCCCACTGGCCACGATGTCGATTCCGTCCGTCGACGGCGGACAAGGCCCGATGTCGGCGGTGAGGGTGACGCTCGTCGTCACCTGAGCGCCGCAGCTCAAGGCGGCGAAAGTCGCCCCTCGTCCGTGCGAGTCGCCGAGCGCGACGGTGGCCGACGCCGCGACGCAGACCAGAGCGGCCGTCAGTAAACCTGCTCCTGCCATCCTTCTGTTCCGCCTAAGCGGTCCAAACATGATGCTTTCTCCCTCTGTCAGGCGCCGCAGCGCTTACCGTGAACGGCACGACGAGCGCGCCGCGAACCCTACCCCTAAGGTCTCTACGTCGGATCGCTACACGTTTTCCAACCCTCCCATCATTTCATCAGCTCAGTCGCAACGCTGGCGCACCCTGCATGGCGCGACTGTCCACCCGAACCACGAGACTACACGTAATCGGCACCTGGAACTAGATGCATATCACATCTAGTTCGATCCTCTCTACGCGCCGGGCCGCTACTCTTCACGCTCCGGAATCTCGTGGTCCAGGATGAGGGAGCGCAAATATGAGCCAGAGGTTAGAAGCAGCCGGTGTCAATGACGCGATGTCACCGGCTGGCGGAAACGGCTCGGGCGATAGCGCCCGGCAGATGGTCCAGCGCCTCATCTTCAACACCGACGCCACGGTGGTACGGATCCTCGAGAACTGCTTCGACGAGCGTATCCGCACGGCGGGACTCGTGCAGGCGATCACTCAGGAGGCGGCGACCGACGTCGATCTCGAGCTCGCCGGCGGCGAGGGCGTGCTGCGGCGCTCGACCCTTCTCCAAGGCTGCCGCACCGGGCGCAACTACATCTACGCCGAGTCGGACATCGTTCTCGACCGGCTCCCGCCCAGTCTCCGGGAGGGCCTCGTCGAGACGACGGAGCCGATTGGCCGTCTCCTCATCCGCGATCGTGTCGAGACCTTCAGGGAGCTGCTGCGCAGCGGACGATCGCTAGCGGGTCCGCGCGGCCCGGCGCTGGGGGCGCAGAGCGACCAGATGCTGCCGTTCCGCACCTATCGCGTGATCGTCGGCGGCCATCCGGTGATGCGCATCACCGAGCATTTTGCCCCAGTCTTCCTCGCAGCCGGACCACTCCGCGACACCGTAGACGTCCCGGTGTCCGACGTGCGCCCGTGACCACGAGACCGGGCTCTACGGGTGTGGGCTCGGCGGCGGGCACGCTCGCACAGCGGCTCTCTCCGCGGGCGCTGATGTCGACCGCCGCGAGCCGGACGGGCCTCGAGCACTGGGGTGACGAAGGGTTCATCTCGGCGTCGACGACCACGAACGCGTTCTCCGACCGGCTCCCCTCCAGCGGGATACCGATCTCGCGCCGGACGGCGGAGTGCGCTCCGTCGGCGCCCACCACGTAGTCCGCGCTCCAGCGCGCGTCGGCCGAGGTGGTGACCTCCACCGCCTCATCGCTGACGGCGACGGACTCGGTCTGTGCCCCCCGTACGAGCTCGACGCCGGCCGCCTTGCACGCCGCCGTGAGCTCGCGCTCGATCACCGTCTGAGGGAGGCTCGCGAACGGCGGCAGCCGATCCGGGACGGGCGGAGGGTAGCTCCGAGCGAAGACCTCACGACCGCGCCAGAAGGTGCGCTTCGCCGGCCACACCAGGCCGTGGGCCGCGATCGTGTGCCCGAGTCCCGGGCACGTCCGCTCCAAGAGCTCCAGTGAGGCTCGATGCACGTAGATGGCGCGGCTGCCGGGGCGGAGCCTGTCCTCGGGCTCGGCTTCGAGCACCGCCGCGGGCACGCCGAGCGCGTGGAGGGCGAGCGCGCAGCTCAGCCCCGCCGGCCCCGCGCCGACAATGAGCGCTCTTCGCCGTTCGGAGCTGGTCAAGGGCCCGGCTGGGTGACCTTCGTCTTCACCGGGATCGAGATCTGGTTGCCGTGCTCGTCGACCACGACGTTGCCGGTGTACGTGCCCGCCATTCCGAACTGAAAGTTGACCTTGAAGCGGCCGGGCCCGACCTGGCGCGCCTTATTGCTGTAACCCATCCCGGACATGCCGATCATCTCGGTATTGATGCACAGACCGGTGCGCGCCACCGGGCTTCCGTCGCGCGTCACCATGATCTCATGGCTCGTCTGGGTGACACTGACAGGCTCGACGAAGCGGGCTTGGTAGGACGGGCTCTGCTGACCGGTGAGCTCGCATCCCTGGCGCCCGGGCAGGCTGAAGTCGACGAGCGCGGCGATGGCGCCGGCCAGGGCCACGAGGACGACTACGCTGAGGCGCACCATGCTTGATGTTGCCTCTCAGTTGACCACGCGCCGGCGGAATCCGCGCACACCGACGACGGTGAATAGGGTAGTGAAGCCGGCGAGGGCCCCGTACACGGCCGTCAGCGACATGTGCGGGATGCCCGCGACGGTCGCGGCCCGAAGTCCCTCGCTCATGTACACGAGCGGGTTCGCCAGCACGCCGTAGTGGATGACGGGAACCGGGACGAGGCTGTCCCAGGTGTAGAAGACGGCGCCGAAGAAGGCGAGAGGAAGGGCGACCACGCTGAACAGCCACGGACCCGAACGGGGGTCGAAGACGACGCCGAGCGCGAGGCCGAGCGACGCAGCGGTGATGCATGCCAGCGGCAAGACGGTGACGAGCACCGGCCAGTCGGCGAACAGATAGATGCCGGTGGAGGGCAGGAAGGCGGCTACCGGGAAGACGATGAGCGCGGCGACGAACGCCTGGCAGGCACCGGAGAAGATCTTCGCCACCGCGACGGTGGCGATCGGCACGGGGGCGAGCACGCGGTCCTCGAGCTCGTCGGCGTCCAACTCGAGGATCAGATTCATGCCTACGCTGAAGATGCCGACGAAGAGGATGGACTGGGCAAGCACACCGGGGAGCAGCGTGGTCGAGAAGCGTTGCCCGCCGGCACTCCCGCCCACGGTCATGCCGATGGCCGGAAACAGGTAGGTGAACACGAACACGAGGAGCAGCGGCTGCATCACCGCGCTGGGGACGAAGCGCTGAAGGTTCGAGTCGAGCACGGTAAGGTCGCGGGCGATAAAGGCGCGGAAGGCCAGGAAGGTGGTCGCGCGCGGGGACCGTCGGGCGGCCGCCTTGGTGGGTAGGGTCTCCTCGAGCACGGTCATTCGCGGAGCGCCCTGCCCGTCAGGTTGATGAACACCGTCTCGAGCGTCGCCTCGTCGACGGACACGCCGGCGAGCGCGAACCCACAGCGGTCAGCGGTGGCGATGACCTTGGGAAGCGACCCATCGGCGCTGGCCAGGTGCACGTGCAACGAGCCCTCGTGCGGCGTCCCCACCGTGACACCCTCGAGCCCGGCGACCAGGCGCACGAGCCTGGCGCGGTCACCGTCGGCCTTCAACGTGATCGTCGCGCCGCGGGTCGGGGAGGCCTTCAGGTTCTCGGGCGTGTCGAGGGCAAGGATGCGCCCGTGATCCATCACCGCGACGCGATCGCAGAACTGGTCGGCCTCTTCCATGTAATGGGTAGTGAGCAGGACGGTCTGGCCGGCCGCGTGCATTTCCATGACCGCGTCCCACAGTCCCAACCGGCTCTGAGGATCGAGTCCGGCGGTCGGCTCGTCGAGGAAGAGCACACGCGGACCGTGGAGTACCGCCCGCGCCACCATCAGTCGTCTCGCCATCCCGCCCGACAGCGTCTCAACCGGGGCCTTGGCCCGATGCGCGAGCCGGAACGTTTCCAGCCACCGGTCGGCGGCGGCGCGCGCCTCCCGGCGACTCATGCCGAAGTAGCGACCGTGGAAGAACAGGTTGTCACGGACACTCAGCCCGCGATCGAGCGTGTTGCCCTGTGACACGACCCCGCACGCCTCCTTCCCGCGCGCCGGGTTCGCGACCACATCGACTCCCCCCACGCTCGCGGTCCCGGCGGTAGGCACGATCCGCGTCGTGAGCATTCCGACAGTGGTGGTCTTCCCGGCGCCGTTGGGGCCCAGGAGACCGAAGATCTCACCCGCGCGCACCGTCATGTCGAGGTTGTCGACCGCGGTGATCGAGCCCGGATAGGTCTTGGTCAATCCTTGCGTGCGGATAGCATCGGGCACGTCAACGCCCGACACACTGTCTCCCGCCTCGACCACGGCCCTCTCCGAAGACGCTGGTACGACCACTACGATCGACAATACCGGAGCCGAGCTGTGCTGAGCGAGGATCGATGAAATCTGTAGTGGCCTCCGACGGGGTCCGGATCGCGGTTCACGAAATGAGGGGGACGGGGCCGCCGATGGTCTTGGCTCATGCCACGGGCTTTCATGGACTCGCGTGGAGACCGGTGGCCGATGTCCTCGCCCCTCGGTTCTCGTGCCTGGCGCCCGATCTGCGCGGCCACGGCGACTCGGCGCCGCCCAGCGGTCTGGACTTCGACTGGGCCGGCTTCGCCGCCGACGTGCTGGCGGTGGTGGACGGCATGGCGTTGCAGCGCCCCTTCGGCGCTGGTCACTCCAGCGGAGCGACGGCGCTCCTGCTCGCCGAGCAGGAGCGGCCGGGGACGTTCGCCGGGCTGTACTGCTACGAGCCGATCATCGTCGCCGCTGAGCCGCCCCTGGGGCGGGATCGAGACAGCTGGCTGGCCGACAGCACACGCCGCCGGCGCGCCGTTTTCTCGTCTCGGCTCGAGGCGGAACGTCGTTACGCCACCAAGCCGCCGCTCTCGGAGATGGACCCAGCCGCCATCCGGTCCTACGTCGAGCATGGCTTCGAGGACGTGCCCGAGGGAGGTGTACGCCTCAAGTGCAGCCCCGAGAATGAGGCCCTCGTTTACGAGATGGCCACAGCGCACGACTGCTTCATACATCTCGCTCGCGTGCGCTGTCCGGTCACGCTCGCGCGAGGGGGCCGTTCGGAAGCCTTCCCGCCCGACCGGGAGGCGGCGATCGCGGCGCGACTCCCGCAGGTCCGCTGCGAGCAGCACCCTACCCTCGCCCACCTGGGTCCCCTCGAGGATCCCCGCGCCGTGGCGGAGTCGATCGTGCGCGCCTTGTCGCGCTGAGAACTCAGCCGGACGCTACATGCCCCGCGGGGCCGTGTACTTGAAGGCCACCCGGTCGGCGCCGAGACGGACGGTGACCGTGTAGATGGCATTGGCACGCAGGGCCACGTTGTTGCCATAGTGCAGATCGCCGGCGCCGGCGGTCACCCCCTGCATCACCGCCACGGGGAGGAGCCGGGGTGGGCCGCCAGCCGCGGGGATGACGGTGATCGCAGGCATGGCGCCCGTCACTACCGTGCCGCTCGCGCGGTGGCAGATGTGCACTTCGAGATGGCGCATCGTCGTGTGCCCGCTCATGCCGCTAGGCGACATCCCGGGGGACATACTTCCCCCGATCATCAGCTCGCCGGAGGTAATGTGCTTGGCTCGAGCCTCCGAGGGGCTGAGCATGACCATCTTCTCCTCGCCGCCGACGTGTAGGAGGAACACATAGGAGGCGGTCCGCGCCGTCTGGTCAGCGGGATTGGTCGCGCGGCATCCGGAGGCCAAGGAGGCGCGGGTGGATATGGCTGTTCGGGTGGAGGCACTCGATCCGCAGCCGGCGAGCACCCCCATCGCGATGAGCGCGAGGACCGTAGCGGGCCGCATTCGGGGCCGAGCCGGCCTCATCCCCGCGCCCGCTGGCGCGGGACGGTCCCGCTCAGCAGCTGTCCGGACAGGGCGCGGCGGTCGACCTTGCCGATGTCGGTCCTCGGGATGGTCTCGAGGATGGCCAGCTCGTCGGGCAGCTTGTGCCGCGCGAGATGCTCGGCGAGGAATCTCCGGAGCTCGCCGAGCTCAGGCGGAGTCGCCGCCGCGGGGACGATGCAGGCGCAGACGGCCTCGCCCATCACCGCGTCGGGGGTCGCGATGACGGCACCGTCGCCGACCGACGGGTGGCGGAGGAGGGCCGTCTCGACCTCCGTGATCGAGACGTGCAAGCCGCCGCGGTTGATCAGCTCCTTGATGCGCCCCGTCACGTAAACTCGTCCGCGTTCATCGATGTGACCGAGATCCCCCGTGCGGTACCAGCCGTCGACGGCGACGGGGGGATGGTCCCAGTAGTCCACCGGCATGACCGACCCGTAGGTGATCTCACCGGTCGCCCCTGTGGATAGGGCGGCCCCCGTGTCCGGGTCGATGATGCGTACGGTGCCGGCGGCGGGGGTCCCCGGAGGGCCGCGGAACACGTTGTTGCCGACCGATCCGGCGAGAATGTCCTCCGCATCGTTGGTCAGGGTGGTGAAGCCCTCGCTGCAGCCGTACACGAACATGATGCGCGCATCGAGCGCCTCGTACACCCACGCCGCCAGTTCGCGCGGCAACCCAGCCGCCGCCGCCAGCACCCACCGCAGGCTTCCGACGTCGTGACGCTCGGGATCGTAGTGCTCGCGCAGAAGCCGCAGGTGCGCGGGAACGGCCGGAAGCACCGTAACCCGCTCCTCCTCGACGAGCTCTAGCGCTCGTAGAGGAGAGAAGCGCTCGAGCAGGATCAGGCGTCCGCCGCGCAGGAGCGCGAGCAGCGCCAGCCGGAAGCCGAAGACGTGGGACATCGGCAGGTAGAGCAGGTGGACGTCGTCGACGCCGGGGAGGAAGCCGTCGGCGAACATCTGCATCTTCGCCCAGTGAGCCGCCCGGCTCTCGATGATCGCCTTGGGCTCTCCGGTCGTCCCCGAGGTGAGGAAGAGGACGGCGGTGTCGAGTGGGCCGAGGACCTCCGGGGCCACCTTTCCACCCTCGGTCATCAGGTGCTCCAGACTGGGGTAGGGGTCGGCTTGCGGCGCGTGGACGATGACGCGCAGATCAGGGCACTCGGCGAGCACCGCCCGGACGGGCGCGAGCCCGTCGGCCGTGCCCGGGCGGGGCTGGAAGACCAGAGCGCTGGCCCCCAGGCGGCGAACGAGCGCGGTGAGCTCGGGGGCCGTGAGGTCGTTGTCCGCGCCGACCTGAATCGCTCCCCGCATCCAGGTGGCGGCGATGGCAACGACGTGCTCGGGACAGTTGCGCAGCTGGCACAGGACCCGATCGCCAGGACCGATACCGAGCCGTTGGTACGCCGCGGCGAGCGAACTTGCCCGCTCCCACAGAGCGCCGTAGGTGATCGTCGTGCCCTCAGCGGTGATCGCTGGCCGGCTCGACCACCGCTCGCACGCCTGCTCGATGGTGGCGCACAGCGGGGCGCCCTCGTGCTCAACGGTGGCGGTCACGGCGGAGCATTGTAATTCGATCTCGGTCTCGCGGCGCGGTCGAGGATACCTCGCCGCCGCAGCTCAGCCACGATCCGGTCCGCCGCCCGCTCGGGTGTGATCTCAGCGGTATCGATCCGGATCTCGGGGGCGTCCGGCCGCTCGTAGCGCGAGTCGATTCCGGTGAAGTGCTTGATCTCTCCTCGACGAGCCCGCTCGTAAAGCCCCTTGGGATCGCGTGCTTCGGCGACCGCCAGGGGAGTGTCGATGAAGATCTCGATGAACTCGTCCTCATCGAACAAGGCGCGCGCTAACTGCCGTTGGCTGGCGAACGGTGAGATGAAGGCCGCGATCACCATCAGACCCGCATCGACCATGAGCTTGGCGACCTCCGCGACGCGCCGGATGTTCTCGACGCGGTCAGCGTCGGTGAATCCGAGATCCTTGTTGAGACCGCGGCGGACGTTGTCGCCGTCGAGCACATAGGTTCGGCAGCCGAGGAGGTGCAACTGCTTCTCGACGAGGCGGGCGATCGTCGACTTGCCGGCGCCGGAGAGACCTGTCAACCAGAGCACGCACGGCCGCTGGCCATCGAGCGCCGCCCGCGCCGCCTTGTCCACGTGCGTTGTCCGGCCGCCCATGAGCCAGCGCGCACGTTACCAACGTCGGCGGTGCCCGGGCCCGGCGGTCGTCTTCCCGCCTGGGG
>DASZMD010000318.1:0-17585 GCA_035551955.1 Solirubrobacteraceae bacterium
CCGCGCGCCCGCCCCAGCCCCCGCAGCTACCCGCCGAGCTCGCGAGGTCCGGGCTCGACGCCTTCGCCCACGACGACCGCTACGCCGACGCCGAGCTCGTGGACCTCGAGCTGCCCGGCCAGCAGGCGCGCGGCGTGAGCCTAGACACCGTCCGGCTTGACCGCGTCGACCTCTCCGGCTCGCGGCTCGAGCACCTGAGCCTCTCGGACGTGCGGATCTCCGGCGGCAATCTGGCGAACCTCGAGGCCCGCGGCGCCTCCGTCGCCCGCGTGGAGATCGCCTCGAGCCGGCTCACCGGGATCGCCCTCCCCGAGGCGGGACTCCGGGACGTCACGGTCGAGGGCTGCCGTGTCGACCTCGCGGCGTTCGGGTTCTCCCGCCTGGCGCGCGTCACCTTCGCCGACTGCGTGCTCACCCAGAGCTCGTTTCTGGAGGCGCAGCTCGACTCCGTTCGTTTCCATGCCTGCGATCTCAGCGAGGCCGACTTCCGCGGCGCCTCGCTACGTCGTTGCGAGTTTCGCGGCTGTGATCTCAGCCGCCTCGCGGGCGTCCAGAGCCTGCGCGGGGCGGCGATGGAGTGGTCCGACATCGTCGGCATGGCCGACGTCTGGGCAAGCGCACTGGGGATCGAGATCCTCGACCGGGAGTGACGCGACGCCTCAGCCGCTGAAGTCGAGCGGCGTCTCGTTGGCGACGGCGAGCACGGGGCAGTCGGCGGCCTCGGCGAGCTGCTCGGAGGCGGCGGTGATGGAGACGTGGCCCTTGGGCGCGTCGCGGCGGGAGGCGAGGACGAGCAGGTCGGCGTGGGGATCGAACGACGGGAGGACCTCGGCGCCGAGACGGTCGGCCAGGGACCTCGCGGTCTGCTCGGCGGCGTCACCGGGCTGGGAGAAGACGACCGAGATCTTCTCCACGAGGGGATCCTCGAGGCGGAATCCGGCCGGGGCGATGCCGACCGCGGCCGGGCCGCCGTCGAGCAGCTGCTCGGCCGCCCGTCCCGGGGCGATGTGCCCGGCCGGAGTGCGGTACGAGGACCCGAACACGATCATGTCGAAGGCCTCGCGCTCGATCAGCTCGACGAGCGCAGCGGCGGTCGAGGGGTTGAAGAGCACGTAGGTCTTGACCTCGCCCTCGAACTGCGCGGCCCCATGCTGGAGGAGCTTGGCCGCCGCTTGGCTTTCGCGCTCCTCGGCCGCCGGGTCCTCGAGGTGCGAATGGCGCACGTAGGCCAGCGCGATGTGAGCGCCGGCCTGGGCGAATACCTTCCCTAACGCGATCGCATCGTCGTCATCGGGGGTGCCATCGTAAGAGACGACGATCTCGGGCGCCATGGCCGGTCTCCTTCTCTGGTTTTCGGTTCGGTCGGTAGTGGGGCACAGCACGCTATGTACCAGGCGCGCGGAGGACCTTGTTCATGCGGCCAAATCCGCGCATCGGGTTTTGGCCACGCGGAGCAGACCCCGCCCCCTCACGGGCCGGGCGAGCCACCCGCGTACAGTTCCCGGGCCGTGGTCGCCGACCCTTGCCCTCATCACCACGCCCCCCGGGAGCCGTCATGCCGATGAAGGTCGGCATCGTCGGGATGCCCAACGCGGGCAAGTCCTCGCTCTTCACCGCCCTGACCGGCGTCGCGGCCGAGGCCGCCAACTACCCGTTCACCACCATCGAGCCCAACGTCGCCGTCGTCCCCGTCGCCGACGAACGCCTGGACGCGGTAGCGGCCACCGTCCGCGCCTCGAAGATCGTCCCCGACACGATCGCCTTCCACGACATCGCCGGACTCGTCGCGGGCGCCCACCGTGGCGAGGGCCTCGGTAACAAGTTCCTCGCCAACATCCGCGAGACGGACGCCATCGTGCACGTGGTCAGGGCCCATGAGGACCCGAGCGTGGTTCACCCCGACGGCCGCGTCGATCCGCTGGCCGACATCGAGACGATCGAGACCGAGCTTCTCTACGCCGACCTCGAGCAGGCCGAGCGCCGCCTCGAGCGCGTGGCCAAGACGGCCAAGACCGGTGAGCGCCGGGCGATCGCGGAAGCAGAATGGCTGCGCGCGGTGATCGAGGCGCTCCAGGCCGGGCGTCCGGCGCGCACGGTGCCGCCGCCCCCAGACGCCCCCGACGCCGTGACGCTCCTCTCGCCGCTGACCGCCAAGCCGGTGCTCTTCGTGGCCAACGTCGAGGAGGGCTCGGACGAGGTGCCCGCCGCCATCGCCGAGCACGCCCGCGCTCAGGGCGCCGAGGCGATCGCGGTCTCGGCGCGACTCGAGGCGGAGCTGGCCGAGCTGCCCGACGAGGAGGCGGCGGCAATGCGGGAGGAGCTCGGGCTGGCCGAGTCAGGCCTGCGCCAGGTGGTGCGCGGGGCGTTCTCCCTGCTGCGCCTGATCGCCTTCTTCACCGCCGGCGAGGACAAGCCCGCCCAGTCTTGGCACCTGCGCAGCGGCCTCTCGGCCTGGCACGCGGCGGGACTGATCCATTCCGACATCCAGCGCGGGTTCGTGCGCGCGGAGATCGTCTCGTGGCGCGAACTGGTGGACGCGGGCGGCTATGCCGGCGCTCGCGAACGGGGCACGCTGCGCCTGGAGGGACGTGATTACCCCGTCGCCGACGGCGACGTGATTACGGTTAAGTTCACGCCGTAACCGTTTAGTTGCTCGCCCGCCGAGCGGGTGGTAGTTTGCCCGCACCTTTCGCACACCGTCGATTTCGGCGGCGGTGGCGTGACAGACGGAAGGAGCGGGAATGGCGTCGCGATTGCTGCTGGCTGCCCGAGGGCGCAAGCTCCGGCTCATGGTGACGGCGTCGATCGCGATCGCGGGCCTGCTCGTCCTGGGGCCGATGGCAACCGCCCAGGCGCAGACCACCTCCTCCGCGGTGGGCGAGCTGGACTGCAACGGTGACAGCCCGGTGCAGCAGGCCCTCCGCGCGTCGGCGGCGTGCACCGACATCCGCGGCTTCGCCAACCTGGACAACTCCAACACCTGGGGCGGACGCTTCTACGACAACGGCACCTATATCGGCCACGACGAACCCGACATGGGCTTCTACTCGAGCAAGCCCGGGTCCGGGAACGCCGTCACCTGGTCGGAGACCCTGGGCGCTGATCCCTCGGCGGCACCGACGGTGAGCACGCCAGGTTCCGATGTCGCGCACTGGTTCGAGCTCTCGGTGGCCCCATGGTTCTCGATGCAGATGTGCGACCCCAAGTCCTATCCGCAGAGCCCATGTACGCCCAAGAGCGACGCCAACGCGCCGGACCCGTGCACGATCTCCGCGAACCCGTGCGCGAGTGGTTACCAGGGCGGCGGCTCGGCGTTCATGGAGATGCAGTTCTACCCGCCCGGGTTCTCGCCCTTCGCCGACGCGATCAGCTGCGACAACACGCACTGGTGCGCGGCCATGACCATCGACAGCCTCGAGTGCACCTTCGGCTTCGCGACCTGTAACACGAACTGCGAGGAGCCGGTCAACTTCGCCTTCGTCCAGCGCGATGGCGTCCCCACGGGAGCGCCCAGCCCGCAGAAGAGCAACCTCGCCACCTTCACCCAGAACGGGGAGACGCTGCTCATGAATCCGGGCGACAAGATCGTCGTCCACATGCTCGACGCTCCCGTGCCCGGCCAGAGCGGGGTGAAAGCCTTCAAAGTCGTCATCGACGACCTCACCACCCACCAGAGCGGGTTCATGCAGGCCTCGGCCGCCAACGGCTTCCAGAACACGACGCTCGCCGACTGCTCGGGCGCGCCGTTCAACTTCCAGCCCGAGTACAACACGGCAAGCCAGCAGAACATCTCGCCGTGGGCGGCGCTGCGGACGAACATCAGCACCCAGTTCGAGACCGGGCACTTCGAAGGGTGCACGAGCGTCACCAATCCCTCGGCGCTCACGCTCTCGGCCGAGATCAGCGACACCTACTGGTCGGGCTGCCAGGGACCCTACGAGAACGCGGCGCCGGGAGGTGACGGGTCGAGCCAGCCCGAGGTGAGTGACGCGCTGTGCTATCCCCAGGGCGACACCCACGGGGCGCTGAACACGGCGCCCGACACCGTCACGGGCTGCCTCGCCAACTTTGACCAGAACGGCGACCTCGACTTCGACGGCTCACCCTATTGGCCGGAGTGGCCCACGGGGAAGGACCCCACCGCCCAGCTCCCCGGCAGCTTCGTCCAGGCCTTGCCGACGACGGGCGGGAGTCAGTACCCGCTCTACCAGGTCCAGACCGACCTCGCGCTCAGCGAGTCGACGACGTGCACGGGCAGCACGCCGTCAGGATGCTCGGTACCGCCGCCCAACGCCCCCGGTCACTTCTACCCGTACTGGAGCCGGGTGGGCTCGGGCGACACGTGCGTGATCGAGTTCGGGAACGTGAGCTCCGGCCACAAGGTCGACAACCTGGGCGGGGACGCCCAGTACGGCACCAACCAGATGTCGACGCTCGGCTACCCGGAGTTCCTCGGCCCCGTCCAGACCAACAGCTGCGCGCACGGGCACAGCGGAGATTAGGCGCCCGCGCGTCAGCGCACGAAGGACGGCGGGTCGGCGAACAGCTGCCTGGTCACCGCGAAGGCCGGTTTGTCGACCCCGCCGTAGGTGATCAGGGCCTTGTAGGTCAGGCCGGTCAATGGATCGGCGACCGTGGGCGGGAGCCCTCCCTTCCACCCCGGGCGCACCGCGAACTCGCGCAGCGTCCAGTAGATCGAGCCGTTCATGAAGGGCAGGGTGCCGAGGGCGCCGAGCGTGCTGCGTACGTAGCCGGCCTGGAACTGGTAGGTGCCCTTTACCAGGGGGGAGCCGTCGAACAGGGCCTCGGCGCCGAACTCGCTCACCACCAGCGCCTGTTTCGGGTAGCGCTGATGCTGGAGGTCCAGGAACGGCGTGAGGGCGGCGAGGCTGGCGGTGGAGTGACCGGGCTGGCCCGGATACCAGCCGAAGTAGTCATTGATCCCGAGCACGTCCAGCTCGGTGTAGATGGGCTGAGGCGGATAGCCTGGATAGCAGTAGATGTCGAGGGCGACGGGCGCCGTAGGATCGAGCTTGCGGGCGAGCGGGATCGCCTGGCGCAGGTAGGAGAGGGTGCCCGGCGTGGTGCTCGGGCTGGGCGACAGCTCGTTGCCGATCGAGTTGATCACGACCGAGGGATGACTGCGCGCGGCGAGGATCGTCCGCTCGAGCATACGCAGCGCCCCCGCGCGCCCGGACGCGGTCGCGAGCACCGAGTCGTAGTGGTACACGGGAGGCTGATCCCACACGAGGATGCCGGCCTGGTCGAGCTTGTCGAGCATCTCGGTGGAGAGCAGGTAGTGAGCGCGGGTGATGTTGGCTCCCAGCGCCTTCAGCTCGGCCACGGTGGTATCGATGTCGGCGCTCGTCAGCGCCGCCCCGTGGCCCGAGGTGTCGTCGACGATCGAGGCCCCGTGGAGCCAGAGCCGCTGCCCGTTCAGGTAGAGAATGCCGTGGCTGACCCGGACGCTTCGCATCCCCACCTGCATCCGGTTGAACTGCTCGACTCGGTCCTGCGCGCGGGTGGCCACCGAGACGCCGTAGAGATAGGGGTGGCCCGGGCCCCACAGGTCGAGGGGCCCGTGCACGGGGACTCGGAAGCTGATCCGGCGGGCATCGCCGGGGGCGATATCGCCCCCGCCGGCGGACGTCGAGCTCACGGTGCCGCCCGGGGAGGTCACCTTCACGGCCAAGCTCGGTGACAGCGAGGTGGGCGAATGGTTGACCAGGGTGCCCACCACGAGCAGGTCGCCGCAGCTGAAGTGACATCCCAGCTGTGGCATCACCCCCAGGTTCTCGAGCTCGATCCTCCCCACCGGTACGAGGGTGACGGGCCGCATGATGCCGCCGTAGTTCCACCAGTCCTGCGCCACGTGGCCGGGGAGGAGACGATTGTCGACGCGGACGATGAGCTGATTGCCGACGCCCGGGCGCAACGACGTGGCGGGGAAGGTGAAGGGCACGTAGGCATCGGCGTTGTGTCCGAGGTAACGGCCGTTCAGCCATGCGTCGGTGACCCGGCGCGCCTCCCCGAAGGAGACATCCCAACCACGATCGCCGGCCGCCGGCGGCGCCCTGAAGGTGATGCGGTACCACTCCACCGTCCCCTGGTCCGCGGCGGCGGAGATGGTGGTGTTGAAAGTGTTGGGAACGATGACCGGACCCCATTTGAAGGTGGTGGCGCCGCCGTGGGCCCAATTGTCTGCGAGCCCGATGTTGGTCGGGTCGGGGAGGAATTGCCAGCCCTGGTCGAGGGTGATCGGCCGCGGGGGATTCACCGTGACCGGCCCCTTGGTAGTGATCAGGTAATTCGGTCCCGGCGCGTACTCCAGTCCCTGCACCAGCGTCTTCACGAACACCGCGGCGAAGCAGATCATCGCGACGACGAGCTCAGCCTTGAGCAATCGCCGCCTCCGCGACGCCAGCGCGTCAGTCGCCGTCACCGCTCCCCAACCGCTCCGCTAGCTTGCGCATTCCGTGTCGACGTGCCGCCTCGGCGCCACTCACCAGGTCCGTGGCGCGATCGGCCGGACGATCCACCTCGATCGATCTCAACGTAGCAATATCGCGAAACGTGCGGAGCTCGGCGCTGTTATCGCGGAGGATGGCGGCGATCCGGGGCCGTTCCCGGTCGGCGCCCTCGATCGCCGCGTCGAGCGACCCGTGGCGGAGGAGCAGCTCGGCCGCCGTCTTGGCCCCGATGCCCGGTGCTCCCGGCAGTCCGTCGGAGGGGTCGCCGCGAAGGGCGATGAAGTCGGGCACGAGGGCCGGCGCGATCCCGTAACGGTTCTCCACCTCGGCGGGGTCGACCGGTTGGACGCCTGAGCCCCCCATCTTCAGGTACAGGAGGGTGACCGAGTCCGAGGCCGACTGGTACATGTCGCGGTCGCCGCTGAGGATCAGGGTGTGGCCCCCCGAGCGCGTCTCGGCCTGAGCGAGCGAGTGCATCACGTCATCGGCTTCGAGTGTGTCGACGGACTCGGATGGCCAGCCGAAGGCGGCGAACAGCTCAGGAGCGGCGCCGAACTGCCACGCGAGGGGGTCGGGAACCGGCGGGCGGTCGGCGTGGTAGGAGGGATAGGCCTCGACCCGGTACTCGGCGGACTCGGCGCCGAAGCAGATGACGACGGCGCGGGGCGAGCGGTCCTCGACGACGCGGAGGAGCAGGTTCGTGGCCCCGAGCAACGCGTTGACGGGGTGGCCGTCCACGCCCACGATCGACTGGGGCAGGGCGAAGAACGAGCGATAGAGGATGAAGGGGCCGTCGACGACGAGGAGCGGACCGGACATCTGGTTTCGGAGGTTATGCGGATTCGCGCTCGCGCGCGCCCGGCTCAAAGTCGCACGGCCGGCCCGTCGAGACCGTCGTAGACGATCCGGTAGGACCCGTGGCCGGGCGGCTGCACCACGAACGTCCCGCCCCGCGCGAGCTTGGCGCGGCGGATCGTCCGCCAAACCCCGCCCCGGCGTTCCTGGACGGCGATCGGAGCCCCGCTGCGGCCCGGGAACACGCTGCCCGCGAGCTCGGGAAGCGGCGCGACGTGGGCGATGAGCGCGCCGACGAGGGCGACGGGCATCGCCAGCTCCGCAACTCGCGCCGGGGCACGAGGCATGTGGGAGACATACGGCCGCGACACGGTGGTGATGGTGGTGAAGTCGGCCCAGGTCGACTTCAGGGACAAGTGCTGCTCGAGCTCGGGGCCGGTGACGGCGCTGGCCCCCTCGCTCCCTACGACCTGGGCGGTGGTGACCCGCGGCGAGACCCCGTGACCGAGCACGGCGATGCCGACGAAGGTGCCGCTGAGGAGCGAGCGGAGCTCGTACGCGGCCCGCGGGCCGCCGAGCTGGACCATCCACCGGTCGTTGGGATTGCCGCCGGCGCTGTCGTAGGGATCGGGGACGCCCCGGAGCCAGGGGTCGGGTGCCGACCCGGTGAACACGTTCTCGTTGTTCTCGGTGTGCCCGCCTGAACTGCTGAAGAAGTAGGTCACCGCGGGTCGGCCGTGGTAGGTGACGACCTGCCCCCGCGTGGCGGCTACGGCGGCGTCCGAGCGCGCGGTCTCGGCGCTCACGCCCCCGTAGACCTGCGAGCGCGTGTCGGAGTACTGCTCGAAGCCCGAGCCGCCGGCATCGGTGGTGATCGCGTAGGTCCGCGCCGCCACCGCCTGCGCCTCGAGCGCCTGCATCGACCATCCCGAGGGCATCTCGGCGGCGACGACGCCCCGCACGTAGTCGTCGAGCCCGACCACGTCGATCGTCTCCACGCGGCCCGACCCCACGGGCCGGAACTCGAGCACGCCCCGGTAGGCGCCCAGTCCGGGGACGATCAGCGGCCCGGGCCCGGTCGCGGTGAGGGGGGCGCCGAAGCTGCCGACGAGCTTGCCGCTGGGGTCGAGGATCCGCACCCGACCGCCGGCGAGCGGGTGAACGGCATAGGTCAGCGATGCGTTGAGCTTCTTGCCCCCCGCCCGGGTCGCTCCGCGGAAGGCGGCGCCCCCGGTGGCGAGCAGGACGGTGACGTTCCGCTTCGGGTCCACCGTGCCCAGCGAGGTGCCGGTGTAGTAGTGCCCGAGGATGGCGCGGTAGTCGCGCCCGTGGAGGGCGTAGCCATAGGCACCGTACTGGCTCATCCCCACCCCGTGTCCGTAGCCGGCGCCACGGACGAACAGCTCGGTGGCGGCCACGGCCGGGGACACCGGCACGACGACGCCGAGCACCGCGAGGAGGGCGGCGGTAAGGTGTCGCTGGCAGGCTATTCGGGTACAGGCCAGGTTAGGTCTCAAAGTCTTAGTAGGGGAGGAACATATGCACGTAAGTGAGGCATTCCGTGCACGGGGGCGAGGACGCAGGCTAGCGACGATGGTCGCTCCTGTCGCCGTCACCCTGGCGTGTTCGGGCCTCGCCGCCGCGCAGGCGTCGGCGGCGACGGTCACCGTCGGCCAACCCTGCGTGGTCAATCCCAACCCGGCGGTCGGATCGCCGATGACGGTGACGGGCGCCGGCTTCACCCCCGGTGATTCGATCACCCTTTCCAGCAACAGAGGCGGCGCTTACGGTCAGACCCCGGCTGACGCCACCGGGCGCTTCACGATCAACATGCCGGGCCCCATCCTCCCCACCATCAACCCGGCGTCGGCCGCGTTCGTGCTCACGGCCACCGACAACACCGACGGGATCACCGCTTCGACGCCCTTCGCGGCCGCCAACCTGGCCGTTGCCACCAACCCGGCGCAGGGAAAGCCCAGCAAGCGGGTGACCTGGTCGTTCTCGGGCTTCGTCGGCGGCGCCAACATCTACGCGCACTACCTGCACGGCAAGAAGGTCACCGCGACGGCGAACTTCGGCCGCGCGCAGGGTCCGTGCGGGACGCTGAAGAAGCGGGCCGTGTTCTATCCCGGCAAGGCCAAGTACGACGTCTACAAGGTGCAGGTCGACGACTCACGCAGATACCTGGCGACGTCGCTGCCGCGCCTCGTCGCGACGCTGCGCACGCACATCCACCTGTAAAGCGCTGGGGGGCGGTCCCGAGCGGGCCCGCCCCTCCGGCGGCGGCGCTTACAGATTCCCCTGCGCCATCTTGCGCAGGTCCATGGCCTGGCTGTAGGTGTCCTCGTCGACGCCCATCTCGTAGGCCACCTCGCGTAGCGTCCGGCCCGAGCGCGCGGCCTCCTTGACGATCTCCGCGCCCTTGTCGTAGCCGATGTAGGGATTGAGCGCGGTGGCCGCGGCCAGCGTGTTCTCGGCCGAGCGGTGGGTGCCCTCGAGGTTCGGCTCGATCCCCCGGATGCACTTCTCGGCGAAGATGCGGCTGGCGGCGGTGAGGAGGCGGATCGAATCGAGCAGGTTGCGTGCGATCAGGGGGACGCGCACGTTGAGCTCGAAGTTGCCCTGGCTTCCGGCGATGGTGATCGCCGTGTCGTTGCCGATCACCTGGGCGCTGACCTGGAGGACGACTTCGGGGATCACCGGGTTGACCTTGCCGGGCATGATCGATGAGCCCTTCTGGAGCTCGGGGAGCAGGAGCTCTCCGATCCCCGCGCGCGGACCCGAGCCCATCAGGGCCAGGTCGTTGGCGATCTTGGTCAGCGACACGGCGAGGACCTTGAGCGCGCCCGAGAGCTCGACGAGGGCGTCCCGGTTGCCCTGGGCCTCGAAGGGGTCCTCCGGCGCCCTGATCTCGAGGCCGCTGACCTCGACCAGGCGCGCGCGGACGCGAGCGGCGAACTCCCGGTGGGTATTCAACCCCGTCCCGGTGGCGGTTCCGCCCAGGGGAATCTGCGCCACCTGGGGCAGGGCACCCGAGATCCTCCGCGCCCCGAGCCGGATCTGAGCGGCGTAGCCGGCGAACTCCTGGCCGAGAGTCACGGGGACGGCGTCCATGAGATGGGTGCGTCCGGACTTGACGATGTCCTCGAACTCGCTCGCCTTCGCGAGCAGCGCCGCCTCGAGCTCCTCGAGCGCGGGGATGAGGTCGTTGCTCGCCTGGTCCAGAGCGGCCAGGTGGACGGCCGAGGGGAACACGTCGTTCGAGGACTGACCCATGTTGACGTGGTCGTTGGGGTGAGCGCCCTCGCCCGCCAGGGTGGCGATGACCTCGTTGGCGTTCATGTTCGTGGAGGTCCCGGAGCCGGTCTGGAACACGTCGATCGGGAACTGGTCGTCGAACTCCCCGGCGGCGATCCGATCACCCGCCACGGCGATGCGCTCGGCGACGTCGGCGTCGAGCAGCCCCAGCTCGGCGTTCACCCGCGCCGCGGCCGCCTTGATCCGGGCCAGCCAGTGCACCACTCCCGCCGGTACCGGCTCGCCGGAGATGGGAAAGTTGGCCACTGCCTTGGTCGTCTCGCCTCCCCAGAGCTGTTCCTTCTCCTGCACGCCCATCGCAGTTTCCTTTCGGTGTTTCGCTTTCGTCCCTCGAACGCTACTCGCTCAGCCGCAGAAGGCGATGAGCTCGCGGGCGACGGCGACGGGATCGTCGTAGGCGATCAGGAAGCCCGCGCCCGAGAGCGTGCGGAGCTGGGCGTCCTTGATCAGGTCGAGGGCCTCGCGAGCGCCGTCGAGCGGATGCGCGGCGTCCTCCTCGGCCCACAGGAGCAGGACCGGGCACTCGATCCGCGCGTAGCCGTCGAGCAGCTCGCGCTGGGCGTCGACGGGCCAGCGGCGGACGAACTTCGCCCACGAGCGCGCCAGGTTGGCGTTACCGCCGACATCGGCGAGCGCGTGGCGGATCAGGTCCCGCGAGGCTGGGCTCCGCTGCGCTGACAGGCGCTCGCCGAGCGAGGGCCGGAAGACAAGCTTGGCCCCGTGCGAGAGGATGCGGTCGAGGCCCGGGAGAGCCGCCGCGCGGCACGCCGCGCGCCACACCGCGCGCCCGAAGGCGTACTCGTCGCGCCGGTGCAGGCGGTTGGGCATGAGCACCATCCGGGCGGGCTCGAGCTGCCCCGTGCTCACGGCCCGCAGGAGCAGCTCTGCGCCGATGTCGTGCCCCGCCACCAGCGGGCGGGGACCGACCACCTCGTGACAGAAGCCGGCGATCACCTCTGCCAGCCACTCCGCCGTGTAGGGATGGCGCGGGCGATCCTCGGAGTCCCCATGCAGGGGCAGATCGGGAAGGACGACCCGGAAGCGGCCCGACAGGGGCGCTACGATCGGCTCCCACTCGCGGTGGGAGAGGCCCAGTGAGTGCAGGAGCACGAGCCCGGGCCCGGTCCCGGTTTCGCGATAGGCGACGCGGGCGCCGTCGGGGTGGTGGTAGAGCCTGAGCCTCATCGGGCGGGCGCTCGCGGTCTGCGCACGGGCCCATGGTCGCATCCCCTCGGCGTCACGTGTGTTTATGGACAAAGGTTGTGCAAAAGATGCAGGAGCTTCACGAACCTTGGCTAAACACACGAAATTGATGCCATGAACGAAGCCTCTCCCAGCCCCCTCGGCCTTTCCACCTCACAGGCAGCGCGCGCTCTCGGCGTCTCGCTCGGCACGGTCCGGCGTTGGTCTGACATGGGATACCTGGATTCCTACCGGACCCCGGGCGGCCAGCGGCGCTTCAGCCGCGAGCAGATCGAGCAGTTCGTGAGCTCCCTCCAGCAGGGCTCCCAGTCGCGCGACGCACGCGCGGCGGTCTAGTGGGTCTCCCCCTAGCCGCGGACGGCGTCTTTGATCTGGCGCTCGATGTCGAGCTCGGCGTCGAAGCTCGCGTCGTCCGCGTGGCGGTAGTCGACGCCCTCGCCCGCCAGGAGGTCGGCGAACGCCTCGACGTAGTGCGAGTCGAGCTGGGTGCCCGCCACCCGCCTGAGCTCCCGTAGCGCCTCGAAAGAGCTCACACGGGTGCGATACGTGTCCTGGGCGGTGAGCGTGTCGTAAACCTCGGCGACGGCGATGATCTTCGCGAGCTCGGGGATCTCGTCCATGGTCAGCGCGCGCGGGTAGCCCCGGCCGTCGACGCGTTCGTGGTGGGAGAGGACGATGTCGGCCACCGGTCCGTACACCCCGAGGTCCCTGAGCATGTCCGCGCCGAGCGCCGGGTGGCGCTGGATCGCCTCCCAGTCCTCTTCGCTCAGCGTGCGACCGCGCTCGGACACCCGGTCGGAGAGGGCGAAGCGGCCGATGTCGTGCAGGAGCCCGGCGGTGTGCGCGAGCTCGCAGTCCCGCTCGCTCATCCCCGTGGCCCGGGCGAGATCGCGGGCGAAGCGCGCGACGGCGGCGGAATGGCGCGCGGCGCGTTGATCGCGCGCGTCGAGGGCGCGGATGAGCCCGGCGAGCACGCCCCACGAGAGATCCCGATACTGCTCGGCGCGCAGCTCGGCGGTGGCCACCAGGTGGGCCATGTAGGAGAAGGCGAACACGGCGACGAGGGCGAAGACGATGCCCCCGATGCCGACCTTCAGGTAGATGCTCGCGCCCGCGACAGCGAGGGCGGCGTTGAGGGCGAGGCTGGGGAGGAACTGGAGGTAGGCGCGGGGGCTCCAGGCCCGCTCACCGCGAAACAGCCCGTGGGTGGGGACGACGATGAGGTAGTTGAGCGCGAGGATGATCGCTCCCGCGCCGGCGACGACAAGGTAGAACTGGGCCGAGTTGCTAGGCGGCCACGAGAGGGCGCGAATGAAGAAACCCGCGGCCAAGGCGGGCGCCCCCGCCCCCACCAGGTTCAGGAGCACGATACGCCGCGGCGTGGCGTCTCTGGCGGTGATCGCGAGCTCGGCGAGGACGGCGGCTGCGAACGCCGAGGCGGGGCCGAGGAACGCCGCGGCGAGCACCATGACGATGAACGAGGCCGAGATCGACCGGTTCCCCGAGCGCGAGAAGGTGAGGCCGGCCGTGAGCGCCGCGGCGGCGAGCACGCCGCTGAGCGACCCGAAGCGATCGCGGTGCGCTTCCAGCGCGGCCACGATGCAGCACGCGACGAGGCCCGCGCTTAAGAGCACGACGACGACGCGCCGCACCGATTGCGGACGCCGTCCATCCGCGGCCTGAAGGCCCGCCATGCCCGCAGAGTAGCGCCTCCGGGCATCTCAGTCTATTTTCCGGCCGACTAACTGCCGCGGACAACCATGTGGTCACTCCCTGCAGACTCTTTGGGGGGTTTGAGCCTGATGCCGCTTCCCGCCCACATCATATGTAGGCCGCGTCACACAGCAGCTAATGCACAACTTTATCGTCCAAACGTCCGCAATGCCACTTCAAGACTCCCGAAACTACGTAAGAATGCCGACCTTACCGGTACGTGCGCTATCTAAAGACCAGTGAGGCAGCGGCGCTGCTCAATGTCAGCCCGAACACATTGCGGGCCTGGGAGCGGCGCTTCGGCTTCCCCAAACCGCAGCGATCTCCGGGTAGGCACCGGCTGTTCACGCACGGGGAAGTGGCATCGCTGCGCGATGCGCTGCAGGAGGGCCTGTCGATCTCCTCTGCTGTCTCCCGCGCGCGTGAAGGGCTGGCGACGGACACCAACTCGCTGATCGGCGCGCTGGTGTCCTACGAGTCCGAGCGGGCCGACGCCGCGATGGAGTCGGCCCTGGCCCTGCGCTCGCTCGAGCGCTCGGTCGAGGAGGTGCTCCTCCCCTCGCTGGAGGAGATCGTCCGCCGGCAAACGATTGATTCCGCGGCCTGGGCCTTTGCCGCCCACTGGGCCGCCGACTGGCTCCGCCGAGCTCGGCGACTGGCGCCGCCCCCGGTGCGGCCGGTCTCCATCGTCCTCGGCGACGCCTCGCGCGACGAGCTCGATCCCGACGCCCCCTTCATCCGCGCGCTGGAGCTCTTCAGCGTGCGCGCCGGGGCGAACGTGCTGAGCCTGTCGGTGCGCGGAGTGGCAGGAATAGGTGACGCCGTCGCCGTTCATCGTCCCAACCTCGTGGTCATCGCGGGTGGGCACGTGGGCGACGATGCGGTAGCAAGGTGGGCGTACGCGGTCCGGCTGGCAGCGGGAGCGATGCCGGTCGCCGTCTACCGACGCGGCCCCCAGCGCGTACGGATGCGCACGACGGGGACCAGCGTGCTGCCGGGCGGGGCGAGCGAGGCGCAACGTCGCCTGCTCGAGCTCGTCGAGACCGAGCAGGGCGGAAGGACGGCGATGGAGTCCCCGTATGGGATCCAAACGGGCCGGCGTTCCGCCAGCGCGTAGATCATTAATCCAGGAGGGGGTCAGCAGGTGAGTACTTCAAGAGTGATGAGCCGAGGGGCATTGGCACTGGTGCCTCGCGTCCACGAGGAGCAAGGTGAAACGATCTGGTTCTGCGGCCATTGCGGGGCCCGGCCGGAGTCCTCGGAGCCGCCCGCGACCGATGCCCGCGTATGCGGGAGTTGCGGGCTGGGGCTACTGCTCGAGGCGGCGGCCCACGCGGCCCCCGTCGCCGGCGGGGCCTTCCTCGTGCTCGACCGCTCGCTCTCGGTGTGCGCCGTCTCGCGGGGCGCCGAGAAGCTGCTGGCGACCTCCGAGACCGACGCCGTCAACCGTCACGTCACCGAGCTCCTCGTTCCGGCGGACTCCGAGTCGCAGAGCGGATCGAATCTGGCGGCGGCGGTCAGTGCCGCCACCCGAGGCGCCGACGAGGCCGTGAGCGTGTTCGTGCGCCCGGCCAATCTCTTCGGCGTCCGCATGCGCGCCCAGATCGTCGCCTGCGGTCCACCGCAGGCCGCGCTGCTCGCCTTCGACCTTCCGCGTTAGGGCCCGTCCGGCCTGCCCGGGCGACGGCGCCGCGGGGCGGCGCTGCGCCCGCGCGCGGCGCGCTCGGCCTAGACGCCTCCGGATCGCGGCTTCCAGGTCCCAGGTCCGGCGACCTACAATCACGCGCCCATGCCGACGATGCACCGACCCGTGGATCCGCGCGCCTCCTTCCCTGCCCTCGAAGAGCACGTGCTCGAGCGCTGGCGCGAGCGCGATGTGTTCCCCGAGTCCCTGCGCCGCCGCGAGGGAGCGCCGCGCTGGCAGTTCTACGAGGGCCCGCCGACGGCGAGCGGGCCACCCGGGTCGCACCATGTGCTCGCCCGCGCCTTCAAGGACATCTTCCCCCGCTACAAGACGATGCGCGGATTCTACGTCGAGCGCAAGGGCGGCTGGGACTGTCACGGGCTGGCGGTGGAGATCGCGGTCGAGAAGGAGCTCGGGATGACCTCCAAGGAGGACATCGAGCGCTACGGGATCGCGGAGTTCAACGAGCGCTGCCGCACCTCGGTGCTCGCCTACGTCGCCGAGTGGAACCGCCTGACCGAGCGCATCGGGTTCTGGATCGACCTCGAAGACGCCTATCGCACGCTCGACCCCACCTACATCGAGTCGGTGTGGTGGGCGCTGAAGACCCTCCACGAGCGTGGTCTCCTCTACGAGGGCCACAAGGTCGTCCCCTACTGCGTGCGCTGCGGCACCGCGCTCTCGAGCCACGAGCTCGGCCAGCCCGACGTCTACCGCGACGTCGTCGATCCCTCCGTCTACGTCCGGCTTCCGGTCACGGCCGGAGCGGGAGCGGTCCACCCCGGCGACGAGCTCCTCGTGTGGACGACGACGCCGTGGACGCTCGTCTCCAACGCCGCCGTCGCCGTCGACCCCGACCTCATCTACGTCCGCGCGCGGACGGGTGATGGCCCCGACGGACCCGCGCAGGTGGTGGCCGAGGCGCTCGTCGAGCGCGTCCTCGGGGAGGACGCCGTCGTGCTCGACCGCTTCCCCGGGCGCTCGCTCGAGGGCGTCGCCTACGAGCCGCCCTTCCCCTTCATCCCCGCGAGCGCCTACGGCGAGCGCGGGCACACCGTCCTCCTCGCTGACTTCGTCACCGCCCACGACGGCACCGGCCTCGTCCACACCGCCATCGCCTTCGGCGAGGACGACTTCCGGCTCGGCGAGCAGTATGGGCTGAACGTGGTCAATCCGGTCCGGCTCGACGGCACCTACGACGAGCGCATCGGGCCCTACACGGGGCGGTGGGTCAAGGACGCCGATCGCGACCTGGTCGAGGATCTCCGCGCGCGCGGCCGGCTCCTGCGGGCCGAGGACCACGAGCACTCCTACCCGCACTGCTGGCGGTGCGGCACCCCGCTTCTCTATTACGCCAAGCCGGCCTGGTACATCGCCACGAGCCGGATCAAGGACCGGATGCTGGCCGCCAACGAAACCATCAACTGGCACCCCGCGCACGTCAAGCATGGCCGCTTCGGGCACTGGCTCGAAGGCAACGTCGACTGGGCCCTCTCACGCGAGCGCTACTGGGGGACGCCGCTGCCGGTGTGGCGCTGCCCGAACGGCCACGAGCACGTGATCGGCTCCCTGGCCGAGATCGAGCGGCTGTCGGGCGCGGTACTCGAGGATCCCCATCGTCCCTTCGTCGATGAGGTGCGCTTCCCATGCCCGGAGTGCGAGGAGACGATGGAGCGGGTCCCCGAGGTCATCGATGTGTGGTTCGACTCCGGCGCCATGCCCTTCGCCCAGTACCACGCTCCCCACGCGGGCATGGAGCACTTCGAGGAGCGCTTCCCGGCCGACTTCATCTGCGAGGCGCTCGACCAGACGCGCGGCTGGTTCTACTCGCTGCTTGCGGTCGCGACGCTGCTGTTCGACCGTGCGCCGTACAGGAACGTCGTCTGCCTCGGGCTGATCCTCGATGAGACCGGTCAGAAGATGAGCAAGTCCAAGGGCAACATCGTCGAGCCCTGGGACGTGCTGAACACTTACGGCGCCGACGCGTTCCGCTGGTACTTCTTCACCTCCAAATATCCCTGGGACGGTTACAAGTTTTCGATGGAGTCACTGGGCGAGGCGGTGCGTCAGTTCATGCTGCAGCTGTGGAACACATACGGGTTCTACGTGCTGTACGCGAACGCGAACGGAATGTCAGGCGAGTCACTGTCGCTTGATGAGGCCGAGCTCACCGATCTGGACCGGTGGGCGCTCTCACGGCTGCAGGCGACGGTCGAGGTCGTGCGCTCCGGGTTGGACGAGTTCGATGCCACGGCCTCCGGGCGGGCGATCGCCGAGTTCGTCGACGATCTCTCCAACTGGTACGTGCGGCGCTCGCGCCGGCGCTTCTGGGACGGCGATGCGGCCGCCTCGGCGACGCTTCACCACGCGCTCGTGACGATCTCCAAGCTGCTCGCGCCGTT
>DASZMD010000319.1:0-16229 GCA_035551955.1 Solirubrobacteraceae bacterium
AGCACCGTTTCGGCGAGTTCGAGCAAGGTGAACTCGTTGGGGTTCCCGAGGTTCACGGGATTGTGGTGCCCGGATTCGGCGAGCGCGATGATGCCCCGAATCAGGTCATCCACATACGTGAACGACCGCGTCTGCGACCCGTCGCCGAACACGGTGATGGGCAGGTTCTGGAGCGCCTGGCGCAGAAACGTCGGGATCGCGCGGCCGTCGTGGGGCCGCATCCGGCTGCCGTAGGTATTGAAGATGCGAACGATCGCCGTGTCCACCCCCTGCTGGCGGTGGTAGGCCATGGTCAGGGCCTCGGCATAGCGCTTGGCCTCGTCGTAGACGCCGCGCGGGCCGATCGGGTTGACGTGGCCCCAGTAGGTCTCGGGCTGGGGATGGACCTGCGGGTCCCCGTAGACCTCGCTGGTCGAGGCGATGAGGAAGCGCGCGCGGTGACTCTTGGCCAGGCCGAGGGTGTGATGGGTTCCGTAGGAGCCGACCTTGAGCGTGTGCAGGGGGAGGCGCAGGTAGTCGATCGGAGAGGCCGGGGAGGCCAGGTGGTAGACGAAGTCGATCCGCTCCTCGACGAAGTAGGGCTCGATGATGTCGATAGTTAGGTTGACGAAATCCGGGGTGCGGATGTGCTCGATGTTGGCGAGCGAGCCCGTCTCGAAGTTATCGACGCAGATCACGCGGTGGCCGCGGCCCAGCAGCTCGTCGCACAGGTGCGAGCCGAGAAACCCTGCCCCACCGGTCACCAGACAGGTAGACATGTCCCGCAATCTATCTGTCCTCCTCGTCCGCCGCCGGTTCGGGACTCCCCGGCCCGGGCTCTAGGATCCGTGATCCAGTGCTGGTGGAACGACCCAACGACGAGAGCGCCGGGCGCTACTCCGACGAGCTCCGCTCCCTCGCCGCGGGCATCTGGGAGGCGCAGCACGTGCACCCCTTCGTCCAGGGAATCGCCGACGGCAGCCTCGAGGTCGAGCGCTTCCGGCACTTCGTGCGCCAGGACTACGTGTACCTGATCGAGTACGCCCGCCTCCTCTCCCTTGCCTGCGCCCGCGCGCCGCGCCTGGAGTGGATGCGGCGCTTCGCCGAGCTCGCGCAGTCCACCCTCGGCACCGAGATGGACATGCACCGCGCCTTCGCCGCCGGCTGGGACATCACCGGCGAGGAGCTCGAGTACGAACGCGCCACCCCCACCACTCGTGCCTACACCGAATTCCTCCTGCGCACCGCCACCCTCGGCGACTTCTCAGAGCTCGTCGCCGCCCTGCTCCCCTGCATGTGGGGCTACGCCGAAGTGGGCCAAGCGCTGGCGCCCCGGACCGAGGGCAACCCCTACGCCGCCTGGATCGAGGCCTACGCGAGCCCAGCCTTCGCGGCCCAGGCGAGCTGGTGCCGGAGCGTCGCCGACGAGCTCGCATCCGGGCTCGACGACGCGGGGCGCGCTCGCATGCTCGAGGCGTTCCTCCAGTCCAGCCGCCACGAGCTCGCGTTCTGGGACATGGCCTGGCAGCTCGAGGGGCAGGCGTGAGCGATTGGTTGCAGGCGACGTTGTTGCCGGATAGCGGGCATAACGTCGCCCGCAAGCGCGCCCGTGCTCACACGGCCGGCGTATTGCCCGGCACCCACTCGCCCGACTCCTTCTTCCAGATCGGAGCGAGCGCCTTGATCCGGTCGATGATCTCGCGGGCACCGGCAAACGCTTCACCGCGGTGCGGCGCCGACACGGCCACCACGACGGAGGGCTCTGAGCGCGCCACCGTCCCCGTCCGGTGCTCGGCGGCGGCCGCGCACAGCCCGTGGCGCTCGACCGCCTCGCTGACGATCTCGGCGATCTGGCGCTCGGCCATCTCGGCGTAGGCCTCGTACTCGAGCTCTTCGACCTCGCGGGTGACGCCGTGGAAGGTGACGACGGCGCCGGCGCCAGGATCGCGGACGAAGTGCAGGAGCGGGTCGACGGCGATGGCGTGGTCGATCACCCGGGCGTGGACCCTGGCCGTGACCGAGCCACCCGAGACAGGCGGGATCAGGGCGAGCTCGTCGCCGGCCTGGAGGACGGCGTCCTCGTTGGCGTACTCCTGGTTGATGGCCATGACCACGGGCACGTCGCTGGTCACCGAGCGGAGCTGGGCGAGGGCGTCTCGCACCCGGGCCTCGTCCGGGAGCTCGAGCTCGACTTCCCCGGTGCCGGCGCGCTCGCGCAGGCTGGCAAAAAGGCGGATTCGAACCTTCACGACAACAAGGGTAACCTGGGGGCAGATGGCGACTACGCCCGAGCACCGGACCATCGCGCCGATCACCGGCCCCGACGAGGAGCACCGGTACACCGATTCGGGGATCGAGATCGCTCCCCTGTACACCGAGCAGGACCTCCCCGATCCGCTCGAGCTCGGCGATCCCGGTGAGTATCCGTATACCCGCGGCGTCCACCGCGAGATGTATCGCAAGCAGCTGTGGACGATGCGCCAGTACGCGGGCTACGCGAGCGCCAAGGAGTCCAACGAGCGCTACCGCTACCTGCTCGAGCACGGCTCGACGGGACTGTCGATGGCCTTCGACCTGCCCACCCAGCTCGGGCTCGACTCCGACCACCCGCGCTGCCTGGGCGAGGTCGGGCGCACCGGCGTCGCCATCGACACGATCGACGATATGCGGGCCGTGTTCGACGAGATCCCCCTCGACAAGGTCTCGACCTCGATGACCATCAACGCACCTGCGGCCATGCTCCTCCTCCTCTACGAACTGGTGGGCGAGGAGCAGGGAGTCCCGTCCGACAAGCTCCGGGGCACGACCCAGAACGACATCCTCAAGGAGTACATCGCCCGCGGGAACTTCATCTACCCGCCCGAGGGCGCGATCAGGCTCACCACCGACCTCTTCGCCTACTGCCACGAGCGCGTGCCGAAGTGGAACACGATCTCGATCTCGGGCTATCACTTCCGCGAGAAGGGGTGCTCGGCAATCCAGGAGGTGGCCTTCACGCTCGCCAACGGGATCGCCTACGTGCAGGCGGCGCTCGATGCCGGCCTGGCGGTGGACGAGTTCGCCCCCCGCCTCGCCTTCTTCTTCAACGGACACAACAACGTCTTTCAGGAGATCGCCAAGTTCCGCGCCGCGCGCCGGATGTGGGCCAAGATCATGCGCGAGCGCTTCGGTGCCAAGGACGAGCGGTCGTGGCGCCTGCGCTTCCACACCCAGACCGGTGGCGTGACGCTCACCGCCCAGCAGGCGTACAACAACATCGTCCGCGTCGCCCTCCAGGGGTTCGCCGCGGTGTGCGGCGGCACCCAGTCGCTGCACACCAACGGTTTCGACGAGGCGCTGGCCCTGCCCACCGAGCGCGCGGCCAAGATCGCCCTGCGCACCCAGCAGATCATCGCCCACGAGTCGGGCGCGGCCGACACCGTCGACCCCTTCGCCGGCTCCTACTTCGTCGAGGCGCTGACCGATGAGATCGAGACCCGCGCTCTCGAGCTCATCGCCAAGGTCGACGAGCTCGGCGGCTCGGTGCACGCCATCCCCTTCATCAAGAACGAGATCGAGGAGTCGGCCTTCGGCTATCACGAGCGCTACCGGACGGGCCAGGACGTCGTCGTGGGCGTCAATCGCTACGTGGAGGACACGCCCGAGATCCAGGACATCCTCCGGGTCGATCCCGAGTCAGAGCGCGAGCAGGTGGCGCGCCTGAAGGCGTTCAAGGCCGACCGCGATCACGAGCTCGTCGAGCAGCGGCTCGAGGAGGTGCGCGAGGTGGCGCGCGGAACCGGCAACCTGCTCGTGCCGATCCGCCAGGCGCTCAAGGACCGCTCCTCGCTGGGCGAGGTGTGCGGGGCGGTCGGCGACGTGTTCGGGGAATATCGCGAAGCTCTGTAGGCTGCCGCGCCGATGCTCGTTTCCGCGGTGGCCTTCCACGACGTCGTGCTCGCCGTGCACATTGCGGCGGTGCTCCTCACCTTCGGGGTCATCTTCTCCTACCCGGTGATCTACCTGGCGGCGGGCCAGCTCGACGCGGGCACCCTGTCCGGCTACTACCGGATACGCGCCCTGCTCGGGCGGCGTCTGATCTCGCCGGGCCTCGCGCTCGTCCTCGCGGCCGGTATCTACCTGGCCTCCGACCTGCACCAGTGGAAGCACTTCTACACGCAGTGGGGAGTCGTGGTCGTCGTGGTCGTCGGGGGGATCGTGGGCGGCTTCCTCGGCCCCCGGGAGCGCAAGCTCGCCGAGCTCGACGCCGCCAGCGCCGAGCACCAGGCGCTGTCCAGGCGGGTGGCCGTGGCCGACGGGCTCGTCCTCGTCCTCATCCTCGCCACGGTCTACGTGATGACCGTCCACGCGGGGTAGCTTCACCGCTCGCTGTCCAGGTGGGCCATCTGCGGCTCGGGGTACCGCTCGCCGGCGGCCGCGCCCGGCGGGACGGCCTCCTCGATCTGCTCCAGGTCCGCCTCTGAGAGGTCGAGGTCGAGCGCGCCCAGGGCCTCCTCGAGCCGTTCTCGCGTGCGCGCGCCCACCAGCGGCACGATGTCCTCCCCGCGGGCGAGCACCCAGGCGATCGCGAGCTGGGCCACCGTCGCGCCCTTGGCGGCGGCGATCTCCCTGAGCGCCTCGACGAGCGCGAGATTGCGCGTCAGGTTCTCGCCTTGGAACCGGGGGGCGCGGCTGCGGAAGTCCGAGCTCTCGAGCTCACGCTCGGGCGACCAGTGGCCGCCGAGCAGCCCCCGCCCGAGGACGGCGTAGGCGGTGACGGCGATTCCGAGCTCGCGGCAGGTCGGCAGGATCTCGCGCTCGATGCCCCGGGAGATGATCGAGTACTCGATCTGGAGGTCGCAGATCGGGTGGGTGGCGGCGGCCCGGCGGATCGCCTCCGGCCCGACCTCCGAGAGCCCGATCCAGCGAACGTAGCCCGCGTCGACCATGTCGCCGATCGCGCCCACCGTCTCCTCGATGGGGACGGCGGGGTCGAGCCGGGCGGGGCGGTAGATGTCGACGTAGTCGGTCCGCAGGCGCTGGAGGGAGTAGGCGAGGGCGGTCTTGACGGCGACGCCCCGGGCGTCGTAGCCGATCGGACTTCCGTCGGGAGCGCGCTGGGCGCCGAACTTGACGCTGAGCACCACCTGGCTGCGGTCGCGGCCCTCGAGCGCCTCGGCGATGAGCATCTCGTTGTGGCCCATCCCGTAGAAGTCGCCGGTGTCGAGGAGATTGATCCCGGCGTCCAGGGCAGCGCGGATGGTGGCGATGCTCTCGCGCCGGTCGGCTTGGCCGTAGGCCCACGACATTCCCATCGTCCCGAGGCCGATCGGCGACACCTCCGGCCCGAGGGCACCCAGCTTTCTCGTCATCCGACCCTCCTTGAGATTGATCCACTCACCCACATAGATGATCGCGGTTGCAACTCAAATTCTCGTGCAGGAGTCGCGCCGGGTCGCTCGAAATGGATTTCGATGACCGAACACGAGGCAAGCCGAACCCTGGTCAAGTCCCCACCCGAGCTCTGGGCCGAGCTGAGCGACGAAGCATCGCTGGCCGGCCATCTGGCGGAGCCGTTTGGCGAGATTTCGATCACCAGGCTCGAGCCCGAGACCGCCATTGCCTGGGAGGGCGAGCGCGCGAGCGGCACGGTGCGGATCGAGCCATCGGGGTGGGGAACGCGCGTGACCCTGACGGCACGGGCGGCCGAGGGTGGTCCCCACGACGAGCACGCGGAGGCCGAGCGCCCGGTCCCGGAGCCCTCGCCGCTGCCCCGCCCCGCGCCGGCCCCGGAGCCGCTGCCCCCCGCGGCCGAGGAGCCGAGCGCGCCGGCGGCCGCCGCGCCCCTGCGCCGCGGCCTGTGGGGGCGGCTGTTCGGCTGGAGGCGGCGTTCGCCGGGCGGCGAGCCCATGGCCGCGGAAGCGGAAGCGCCCCCCGCGGCAGCGGCCCTGCCCCCCGCGCCGGCGCCAGCACCCCCGGCGCCCGCCGAGCCGCCCGCGCGCACCGCTCCGCGCGACCCGGACGTCGTCCTCGTCGCCGTGCTCGACAAGCTCGGCGCCGCGCACCACCGGCCGTTCTCGCGCACGTAGCCTCACGCCGCCTCGGCTCGTGCGCAGGGGTCCTCGGGGATACCGCGCTGGCAGTGCAGAGCATGCTCTACACCTAGAATGCGGCGCCATGGCAGTGGAGCCGGCTCAGGAGGCCGTGGAGGCACTCCCGGATTCAGACGGTCAAGTCGCCGTCGCGCCGCGCGTGGCGCCGGCCCTGCCTCGCATCTCGCTGCGCCGGTTCTGGCCCTTCGAGAGCCTTGGCCTGGCGATCGAGCGGTTGCGCTTTCCGTTCACCGTCTACGTCTCCTCGCGGGTCATCTACCTGCTCCTGGCGGTCGTGGTCAGCCTCGGGCAGCACTGGTCGGTCAAGCGGGAGCTCTCGAACTGGGATGGCGTCTGGTATCGCAGGCTCACCGGGCTCGGATACCCCGACCACGTCCTCCACGTCCAGAGCACGCTCGGGTTCTTCCCCCTCTACCCGACGCTCATGTGGCTCGTCCAGCACGCGCTCATCTGCTCGATCTTCCTCGCCGGCGTTCTCATCTCCGGGGTCGGCGGCTTCGTCGCCACCGTGCTCGTCCAGCGCCTCACCGAAGGCTGGTGGGGAGAGGAGGCATCGCGCCGGGCAGTGCTCTTCTTCTGCTTCTTCCCGGGCTCCGTCGTCTTCTCGATGGTCTATTCCGAGGGCGTTCTCCTCCCGCTCGTGGCCGGCTGCCTGCTCGCTCTCGAGCGGCGGCGTTGGCTCCTCGCGGGCGTCCTCGCCGCCTTCGCCACCGCGGTCGGCCCCACGGCGGTACCGATAATCCTCGCGTGCGCCGTCGCGGCGCTGATCGAGATCCGCAAGCACGGCTGGAGGACCGGTCGCCGGGCACTGATCGCGCCCTTTCTGGCCCCGGTGGGGATCGCCGCCTTCGGCCTCTTCCTGTGGGTGTGGACCGGGAGCCCGCTGGCCAGCTACTACGCCCAGCATCACCAGTGGGGCGAGAAGACGAATCCGCTCGCCCTCGTGACCCTGGTCCTGCGCCTGATCAACGAGAGCTACTTCACAAGCAGCTTCGTGCACATCAACCTCAACTACATCGCCGGCATCCTCGGCGCCGTCTTCCTCTTCTACGCGCTCTACCTGGTGCGCACGACGCGCCCCCGCATCCCGGCGCCGGCGCTGGTGTGGACGCTGGGGATCGCCTTCCTGGCCGTGACCTCGGAGAACGTGCCCCCGAACCCGCGCCTGCTCATCACCGCCTTCCCCGCCGTGCTCGTCTTCGCCCAGCGCTTCAAGGGCAAGGCCTTCAGCAAGCTCATGCTGGCCAGCGTCGCCCTGCTCATCATCATGAGCAGCGCCTCCTACATCGGCACCGCGCTGAGACCCTGATCAGCGGCTGAAGCGCTCGACCCGTACCGGGCTCGCCCAGCCGTAGGTGACCGTTCGTCTCCTGGGGTATGCGGCGGTCAGCGACCCGAGCAGCGAGTGGTAGCGCGCATAGTCGGCGCGCGAGGCGGGCGGCCCGTGCTTCTGGCCGCGGTGGCTGGAGACGAACCACAGACGCGGGCACCGCGCCTCGATCTGCGACAGGCGCGCGCGCGAGGGCGAGGTGTACTGCTCGACGAAGGGCTTGACCTCGCTCCACGGGACCGCGGGGAGGACCGAGCGCGGCGCACGGGCCGCGGCCGGCGTGTTCGTGCCGATGTAGTAGGAGAACGCCTGGCGGCCGTCGGAGGGGAAGAAGGCGATGCAGTCGTCGGGCCGGGCGGCCGCGAGGACGTACGCGGTGGCCGCCCGCCAGTTCTCCGGGGAGGCGCCGTAGCTCGGGGCGAGCTCGAGCGCGCGCAGCACGAGCACCACCCCCGCGGCCGCCACTCCGAGCAGGCGGGGGGCGCGCTCGTGCATCGTGCCCCAGGCGAGGAGGAGCGACGCCGCCGGGAGCGAGACGAGCGCCGCGCGCGACAGGGTGATCGGCTGGCCGAGGTAGGACTCGAGCAGGCTGAGGACGACGGGGACCACGAGCCAGCACAGCACGAGCATCTGCGGCCACGAGGCTCGGCGGCCGGCGATCGCCACCGCTGCGCCCGCGAGGACGAGCGCGCCCGAGAGCACGAGCAGGGCCTCGCCGGTCGGCGCGAGGTGGAAATTCGGCTGCAGGCCCGAGGACAGCAGGGCCTCGAGCATCTGGTGGAGCTGGGTGAAGTTGGGTTTCGGGACCCAGAAGAGCTGGCTCGACCCGCGGCGCTCGGCGAGCACGAGCAGGGGCAGGCAGCACACGCCCGCCACCGCGACGGCCGAGATCGCCGAACGCAGCGGGCGCCGCCGCAGCCACACGAGCGAGAGGAGCTGGGCGGGGACGACGAGCACCGCCTCAAAGCTCATGTAGGCGGCGAGCACGGTGGTGGCGACGTAGGCGATCCATGCCCACTGCGCCGACCCGGCGTCCGCTTGACGATCGACGAGGGCCACGAAGGACAGATACGACGCGGTGATGAAGGCGATCATCAGCGCATAGCTGCGCGCGTCCTGGCCCCAGTAGACGAGGGGCAGGCTGACCGCGGTGAGCAGGCCCGCGGCCAGGGCCACGCGCCGGCCGAAGAGCCCTAGCGCGAGCAGGCCGGCACCCGCCGCCGTCGCCGCCGTCGCCACCGCGGAGGCGAAGCGGATGACCAGGGCCCCGTCCCCGAACGCCCCGATGACGAGGTGGAGGAAGGCGTAGTAGGCGAGCATGTTGCCGCCGTCGTGCTCCATCGCGTGCCACAGCGCGACGCCGTGCTGGGAGGCGATGGCCACGCTCGCCGCCTCATCGAGCCACAGGCTGCGGGCGGTGATCTCGTAGAACGCGAGCGCGGCCGCGAGCGCGCACGGGATCGCCACCACGGCGATGTCGAGCAGCCGCCTGCTGTCGGGGGCGGCCCAGCCGCGCCCCCACGCGGGGCGGGCCACGGTCGGGCGGCCCTCGGTGGCGATGGCGGGAGGCGGGGGCACGTCAGGAGTTGATGAGGGCAGGCTGCTCGCCCGCCGACAGGCCGCGAAGACGCCCCGGGGCGCGGTGGCCGTCGCGCCGGTTGCGGCCCCGCCACACCGCCGCGACCGCGATCGCGTAGACGGCGAGGACGATCGGCGCGGTGTGCAAGGGTAGGGCGAGAATGCCGTTCGGCTTCACGACCACGGCGGCCACGACGATGGCGAGCGGGAGCGCTCGCGAGCGCTGGGCCGAGGCGCAGCACGCGATCAGCGCGAGGCCCCACGTCAGGTACCAGGGCCACGCCGCCGGGCCGGCGAACACGGACACGAGCAGGAGCGCGCCCAGGTAGGGCACGAGGTTCCGGTAGCGCACCCCCCGCAGGAGCACGAGGCCGAGCACGACGGTGAGTGCGAGCGCCGCCGCCCCCAGCGCGTTCTCGATCCCGCGCGTGCTCGCCCCCACCCCGAGGGCGTGGAGCAGCGAGCCGAGGCTCCAGCCCGCCGCGGTCACCGGCGTGATCGCCAGGTGCACCTTGCCGGGAGTCGACAGGACCCCGCTGGTGACCCAGCTGAGCCCGAGACCAGTGCCGAGGCTGACGGCGGCGAGCACGGCCACCGTGACCGCCGCGCTCAGCCCCAGAACCCTCGCCGCCGCCCGGGCCCCGCCCGCGTCGCGGGCCCAGGCCACGGCGATGAAGGCGATGGCGGCGGCGGCCGGGAGCTTGATCGTCGCGGCCAGCGCACACACGGCGATGGCGAGCAGCGGGCGCCGCTCGACGGCCAGCGTCACCCCCGCCACCAGCAGCCCGATCATCAGCGCGTCGTTGTGTCCGGCGGCAATGAGCTCGAGCAGCACCAGCGGGCTGATCACCGCCAGCCACGTCGCCCGCGCCGGGTCGCTACCCAGCGCCCGCGCGAGCCGGGGCACGAAGACGGCGAGCAGGGCGACGCCCGCGAGCTCGATCAGGCGCATGAGCACGACCCCGAGGACGAGATGCGACCCCACGACGCTCGCGATCACGCTCGCGAACCCGAGGAAGAGCGGCCCGTAGGGCGAGGTCGTGGTCCGCCAGAAGGGGGAGACGGTGGCGAGCAGGTGCGTGTGCCCGGAGCGGGCGAGGATCTCCGGGCCGTGCTGATAGGGGTTGAGGCCGAGATGGAGGATCTCTCCCTGGGCCAGGTAGCTGTACACGTCGTGGCTGAACAGGGCCGGCCCGACGACGAGCGGTGCCGACCACAGGGCGCCGATGAGCACGAGCCGCGCAGGGGTGATCGCCGGCGCGCGCCAGAGACGGCGGCCGAGGCCGAGCCAGGCCACGGACAACGCGGCCAGCCCGAGGTAGAAGACCGCCGTGGCGGCGGAGAAGTGGAGGGTGAACCACCAGCTCGTCGCCCCTCCGCCGCTGAGCTCGGGACCCGCCGCCGTCATCGCCAGGGACCCGGCCAGCCCGAGGCCGGTCCAGCCCCAGCCGGTCAACCGCTCGTCTGGCATCGAGCGCCATACGTTACCGACGTGGCTGCTGCTCGCGCGGGGCGTTAAAGTCCCGCTCATGCGAGCCAAGGCACCTGAGACCTACGCGGAGAAGCTGGCCAAGCTGGAGTCCCTGCGCCACGACGCGACCAACGGCGCTTCCGCCGTGGCGGTCGAGAAGCAGCACGCCAAGGGCAAGTACACCGCCCGCGAGCGCGTGCTCAAGCTCCTCGACCCCGGCTCCTTCCAGGAGCTCGACGCCTTCGTCCGCCACCGGACGACCGACTTCCAGATGGAGAAGAACCGGCCGTGGGGCGACGCGGTGGTGACCGGGCACGGGACGATCGACGGGCGCCGGGTGTGCGTGTTCAGCCAGGACTTCACCGTCATCGGCGGCTCCCTGGGCGAGGTCATGGCCGAGAAGATGGGCAAGGTCATGGATCTGGCGGCCAAGATCGGCTGCCCGGTGATCGGCATCAACGACTCCGGCGGTGCCCGGATCCAGGAGGGCGTGGTCTCACTCGGCGCTTACGGCGAGGTCTTCTACCGCAATGTCCGCTGCTCGGGCGTGATCCCCCAGATCAGCCTGATCATGGGCCCGTGCGCGGGCGGCGCCGTCTACTCCCCGGCCATCACCGACTTCATCTTCATGGTCAAGGGGAGCTCGCACATGTTCATCACCGGGCCCGAGGTGATCAAGACGGTGACGGGCGAGGCGCCGACGTTCGAGGAGCTCGGCGGCGCCATGACCCACAACACCAAGTCGGGCGTCGCCCACTTCGCCTCCGAGGACGAGGACGCGTGCCTCGAGGACACCCGCTACCTGCTCTCCTTCCTGCCCCAGAACAACCTCGAGATGCCCCCGCGGGTGGCGCCCACGGACGACCCCTTCCGGATGGACGAGGAGCTCGACCACGTCGTCCCCGACAACCCCAACAAGCCCTACGACATGCGCGAGGTCTTCCGCCTGGTCGTCGACGACGGCGAGTTCTTCGAGGTGCATGAGCACTATGCGAAGAACATTGTGTGCGGATTCTCGAGGCTCAACGGCTATGCCGTGGGCGTCGTCGGCAACCAGCCCGCGCAGCTCGCGGGCGTGCTCGACATCGAGTCCTCGGCCAAGGGCGCCCGCTTCGTGCGCACCTGCGATGCCTACAACATCCCCATCGTCACCTTCGCCGACGTCCCCGGCTTCCTGCCCGGGACGGTGCAGGAATGGGGCGGGATCATCCGCCACGGATCCAAGCTCCTGTACGCCTTCTGCGAGGCGACGGTGCCCAAGATCACCGTGATCACCCGCAAGGCCTATGGCGGCGCCTACGTCGTCATGTCCTCCAAGCACATCGGGGCCGACTTCAACTTCGCGTGGCCGACCGCCGAGGTGGCGGTGATGGGGCCCGAGGGCGCGGTCAACATCATCTACCGCCGCGACATCGCCGACTCGCCCACGCCCGAGGAGCGCCGCGAGAAGCTCATCGACGACTACCGCGCGCACTTCGCCAGCCCCTACGCGGCGGCCGAACGCGGGTACATCGACGACGTCATCGTCCCCCACGAGACCCGCCCCAAGCTCATCGCCGCGCTGGAGACGCTGCAGACCAAGCGCGAGCCTGGCCCGCGGCGCAAGCACGGCAACATCCCGCTCTGATCGCGGTCCTAGAACTCGACGGTCTGGGCGGTGACGGTCCCGGCGCGCCACGCCGCGAGCACGGCGGTGGCGATGGCGAGGTCCTGAATCGCCAGCCCCGTGGAGTCGAACAGGGTGACCGCCTCGGGGCCCGGGCGCCCGGGCACCTCGCCCGCGAGGACGCGGCCGAGCTCGGTCACCCGGTCGCGGGTCACGAGTCCCGCCTCGATCGCGCCCGTGAGCTCGCCGCCGTGGGACGCCTGCTCCCACTCGTCGCAGAAGAGCGCGCACGAGGCGACGGCGCCGATGGTGGCCTCGGCCTTGCCGCGGCCGTCGGCGCCGAGCATGTTGAGGTGAAGGCCGGGACGCAGGTCTCCGGCCTCGAGGACGATCTCGGCGCCCGGCGTCACGCAGCACACGATGTCGGTCCGGAGCGCCTCGGGCAGCGTGCCCGCGCGCCATCCGAGCTCGGCGGCGAGGTCGGCCGCCGCTCCGGGTCGCGGGTCGCAGCAGACCCCGGGGCCGTAGCCGTCGGCCGCCAGGCAGCGCGCGGCCCACGCGCCGTGCAGGCCGCAGCCGACGATGCCGACCGTCTTCGCGTCCCCGGGGGCGAGCGCGCGGGCCGCCACCGCGGCGACCGCGCCGGTTCGCAGCGCCGTCACCGAGCGCGCATCGACGATCAGGAGGGGCTGGCCGGTGGTGGCGTCGGAGAGGCAGATGACGCCGGTCACCGTCGGCAGCCCCCGCGCCGGGTTTCCCGGGAACGAGGTGATCCACTTGAGCAGCGCGACGCCGGCGCCGCGGGCGGGCATGGCCCGGAAGTCCCCGTAGGGCGGGCTGTCGAGATACACCTTGGCGGGCATCGTCCACTCGCCGCGGTGAAAGGCGAGGAAGCCGTCCCTGACTCGCTCGATCGCCTCCTCGGGCGACACGGCGGCGAGCACGGCGTCATGGCCGAGAACGGGGATGGGCGCCATCGGCGGGGACGATAGCCGTGCGCCCGTCCCCGTCCGCGCCCGCCCGATACCCTCAACAGCTCCTCGTGAACCGCCGCCCCAAGCTCTCCATCGTCGCGCCCAACGCCTCTCCGGATGAGGCTGCGGCGGTGATCGCCGCCGTCGAGCGCTTCATGCGCGAGACGGCCCCGGTCCGCAAGCCGCCGCCGGCGCGGCCGAACGCCTGGCAGGCCGCAGGCCTGCACGAAGGCGTCGAGCGCCAGCCGCTCGCCCCCCTGCCCTGGGCGTAAGCAAGCACGCCCCGGGCAAAACAGCCGTAACCCGATAGCCTTTTGGTACATTGGTTGCCCCGCAGGCCCTGCCGTCCGCTACGACAGGAAGGACGAAGACACGATGGAGCCAGCATCGCTTGACAGCACCGTGGCCGCCGGCTCGCCGGGTCGTACCGGCTCGCTCGAGAACCCCGAGGTGATCGAGGACGTTCCCGGCCACGTGATTCCCATCCTTCAGCGCGAGTTCGACGACTTCGACACCGAATCGACGCGCTTCCTCGGTGGCGGCACCGAGGAGACCGAGTTCATCAAGTTCCGCCTCAAGCAGGGGGTGTACGGCCAGCGCCAGCCCGACGTGCAGATGATCCGGGTGAAGCTGCCCTTCGGCGGCGTGACCCCCGACCAGCTCGATGCCTTCGCCAGCGTCATCGACAAGTACGTGCCGCTGCGCAAGGGACACATCACGACGCGGCAGAACATCCAGATGCACCACATCCCGCTGCCCGACACGGCCAAGCTCATGCGCGAGATCGCCGAGACCGGACTCTCCTCCCGCGAAGGCTGCGGCAACACGGTGCGCAACGTCACCGGCGATCCGCGGGCCGGAGTGCTGGAGGGCGAGCTCTTCGACATCACCCCCTACGCGGGCGCCTACGTCCGTTACTTCGTGCGCCACCCCACCACCCAGGCGATGCCGCGCAAGATCAAGACGGCGTTCACGGCCACCGACGAGGACAACGCGATCACGCGGATCCATGACATCTCGTTCGTGCCCCGGGTGCGCGACGGAGTGAGGGGGGTCGAGATGCGCGTCGGCGGCGGCACCTCGATCATGCCCCGCATCGCCCCCACGCTGTACGAGTTCGTCGAGCTCGAGAACGGCGATTACCTGAAGATCTCCGAGGCGTGCTTCCGGATCTTCGACCGCCAGGAATGGCTGCGCGTCAACCGCGCCCGCGCCCGGATCAAGGTCCTCGTCGACAAGATCGGCATCGACGCCTTCCGTGAGCTGGTCGAGGAGGAACTCCAGGGCGAGTGGGTGGCCGAGCGCGACTTCTCGCTCGACGAGATCCTCTTCACCCCCGACGAGGAGGCCCAGGCTCCGGCCCGGCGTGAGAGCTATGCGACGCCGAACGGAGACGCCCGCGAGTTCACCCGCTTCCGCCAGACCAACGTCCAGCCCCAGCGCCAGCAGGGCTTCTCGACCGTCGAGGTCAAGGTCACCCGCGGCGACCTCACCCCCGAGCAGCTTCAGGGGCTGGCCACGATCATGCGCGAGCACGCCGGCGCCAGCGCCCGCACCACCGTCCAGCAGAACCTGGTCATGCGCTGGGTGCGCGACGAGTCGGTCTACGAGGTGTGGCGCGCGCTCGGAGAGCTCGGCCTCGGCGACGCCGGCGTGGACGAGATCACCGACGTCGTCAGCTGCCCGGGCACCGACTCGTGCAAGCTCGGCATCACCAGCTCGATGGGCCTCAACCAAGCGATCGAGGAGCGCCTCGTGCAGCTCGAGCTCGACGACGAGCTCACCCGCCGCATCCACGTGAAGATGAGCGGCTGCCCCAACGGCTGCGGCCAGCACCACATCGCCAACATCGGCTTCTACGGGGCCTCGATCAAGGTCGGCGAGCACACCATCCCCGCCTACATCCCGCACGTCGGCGGGGCGTACGAGGGTGGCGAGGTGCGCTACGGCCAGCGGCTGAAGGCGCGCCTGCCCGCCAAGCGCGTGCCCGAGGCGGTCGAGCGCTGGATACGCTTCTACGAGTCCGATCGCTCCGAGGGCGAGGAGTTCAACGCCTTCGTCGATCGGGTCGGAACCGGCGAGTTCGAGTCCCGGGTGAAGGATCTCACGCTCCCCGTGGAATTCAGCCTGGAGAACATGAACTACTTCATCGACTGGAGTCGCCAGGCGCCCTTCGAGGTGCAGCGCGGCGAAGGCGAGTGCGCGGTCTAGTGGTCACCGCCGCCGCCCCCGATCTCGAGAGCGCCTCCGCCCAGGCGGTGGTCGCGTACGCGGTCGAGCGCTTCCATCCCCAGCTGACGATGGCGTGCTCGTTTCAGAAGGAGGAGTCGGTGCTCGTGCACATGCTCACCGAGGTCGAGCCGCAGCCGCGCATGTTCACCATCGACACCGGGGTGCTCTTCCCCGAGACGCTGGCCACATGGCGCGCCTTCGAGGAGCGCTTCGGCGTGACCATCGAGATCGAGGACGCCCGCAGCACCACGGAGCCGTGGACGGCGGAGCACTGCTGCGGGCAGGCCAAGGTCGACGCGCTCGAGCGCGGCCTCGCGGGCGTGCAGGCGTGGATCACCGGCATCCGCCGCGAGCAGGCTCCGACCCGGGCCACGGCGCGCAAGCTCGAGCGCGACGAACGCCGGGGAATCTGGAAGTTCAACCCCCTCGCCGACTGGACCGAGAAGGACCTCTGGCGCTACATCCACGAGCACGACCTCCCCTACCACCCGCTCCACGACGAGGGCTACGCCTCGATCGGCTGCGCCCCGTGCACCCAGGCGGGCGACGGGCGCGAGGGTCGCTGGGCCGGTCAGGACAAGACCGAGTGCGGGATCCACGTGGTATGAGCTACGAGCTTCCCCACCTCGAGGCGCTCGAGGCCGAGTCGATCCACATCTTCCGCGAGGTCGCGGCCGAGCTCGAGCGGCCGGTGCTCCTGTTCAGCGGCGGCAAGGACTCGATCGTCCTCCTGCGCCTGGCCGAGAAGGCGTTCCGCCCGGCGCGCTTCCCGTTCCCGATCATGCACGTCGACACCGGACACAATTTCCCCGAGGTCATCGAGTTTCGCGACCGCCGGATCGCCGAGCTCGGCGAGCGGCTGATCGTCGCCCACGTGCAGGACTCGATCGACGCCGGCCGCGTCGTCGAGGAGACCGGCCCGCGTGCCTCGCGCAACCGCCTGCAGACCATCACCCTGCTCGACGCG
>DASZMD010000320.1:0-2013 GCA_035551955.1 Solirubrobacteraceae bacterium
GACGGCGGCGGCGTGAGCCTCTGACCCCTTGCCTCCGAAGGCGCCGTCCTCGATGAGCTTCTTGGCGTTATCCCAGGCGCCGCCTCCGGCGGTCATGGAGATGGCCACGAAGACGCCGACGACGATGACGCCGATGAGCAGCCCGCCGAGCGCCTCGATACTGATGAGCCCGACGATCACCGTGAAGGCGATGGGAATCAGGGCAGGGAGAATCATCTCGCGCTGCGCGGCTTTGGTGACGAGGTCGACGCAGGTGCCGTACTCGGGCTTCTCGGTGTAGTCCATGATCCCCGGATGCTCGCGGAACTGGCGGCGGACCTCCTCGACGACGGCGGCGCCCGCACGCCCGACCGCCTCCATGGAGAGGGCGGCGAACAGGTAGACCATGAGCCCGCCGATGAGCAGCCCGATGAGGACGGGTGGATTGCCGATGGCGAAGTTCTCGACCTTGCCCTTGCCCGTCAGCTCCTGCTCGAAGGCGTTGAAGAGGACGAGGGCGGCGAGGGCGGCGGAGCCGATCGCATATCCCTTGGTCACCGCCTTGGTGGTGTTGCCGACGGCGTCGAGCTTATCGGTGACGTTGCGAACCTCTTCGGGGAGGTTGGCCATCTCGGCGATGCCGCCGGCGTTGTCGGTGACCGGCCCGAAGGCGTCGAGGGCGACGATCAGGCCGCACAGCGAGAGCTGCGCCATCACCGCCACGCCGATGCCATAGATGCCGTTGGCCCCGCCGCCGGCGAGCTTCCACGAGCCGAAGATTCCCAGCGCGATGACGAGGGCGGGAAGCGCCGTGGCCTGGTAGCCCTGGGCCAGGCCCTGGATGATGTTGGTGGCGTGGCCGGTCTGCGAGGCGCTCGCGGTGCTCTTGACGGGCGAGAAGCGCGTCGAGGTGTAGTAGTCGGTGATGAAGAAGAGCAGCGCGGTGACGCCCAGCCCGATGAGCGCGCACAGGTAGAACTTCCACCAGTGAGGGCCGGCGACGCCGCCCTTGTAGACGACGCCGTCCATCAGCCACCTGGTGACGGGGATGAAGGCGAGGGCGGCGAGGCCGCCGGAGACCGCTAGGCCCTGGTAGAGCGCCCGCTCGACATTGCCGGCCTTGGACTTGACGGCGAAGGTGCCGATGATCGAGGCGACGATGGAGACGCCGCCGATGACGAGCGGAAAGAGCGCGACGGCGCTCGTCTGCTGGAAGAGGAGGATCCCCAGGAGCATGACCGCGACGGCGGTGACCGCGTAGGTCTCGAAGAGGTCGGCGGCCATGCCCGCGCAGTCGCCCACGTTGTCGCCCACGTTGTCGGCGATCACCGCCGGGTTGCGCGGGTCATCTTCGGGGATGCCGGCTTCGATCTTTCCCACGAGGTCGGCGCCGACGTCGGCGCCCTTGGTGAAGATGCCGCCGCCGAGGCGGGCGAACACGGAGATGAGGGAGCCGCCGAAGCCGAGGCCGATGAGGCCGTCGACGGCTTGTCTTGTGCTCTCGCCGGCGATCCAGGTGAGGACGCCGTAGTAGCCGGCGACGCCCACGAGGGCGAGTCCGACCACGAGCATCCCGGTCACGGCGCCGGCGCGGAAGGCGACGTCGAGGGCGCGCGAGACGCCGGTGCGGGCGGCCTCGGCGACGCGGGCGTTGGCCCGCACCGAGACGTTCATGCCTATGTATCCGGCAGCGGCGGAGAGGAGGCCGCCGATGGCGAAGCCGATGGCGACGCGGATGTTCTGGATCGGGATGAGGGCGATGAAGAGGACGACCCCGACGCCGGCGATCGTCGTGTACTGGCGGTTCAGGTAGGCGCGAGCGCCTTCCTGGACGGCAGCGGAGATCGAGCGCATCTCTTCGTTGCCGGGAGAAAGCGCCAGCAGCGAACGCGACGTGACAGCGCCGTAAAGGATGGCGGCGGCTGCGCCCACAAGCGCGACCAGGACGCCATGGTGCGTCAGAAAGCTAGACAAGTGGTCCTCCGGAGAGCAAGTTCAGATCGAGAGAAAGGCGCAAGCCCACAGGCGCGCCCG
>DASZMD010000321.1:0-1647 GCA_035551955.1 Solirubrobacteraceae bacterium
ACCTATCTGCTGGATGACGCCGGCCCGCATGACGGCGATCCGCGTCGACATGGCCAGCGCCTCGGTCTGATCGTGCGTCACATAGACAGCGGTGAACTTCGACTTCGCCTGCAGCCTTTTCAGCTCTATGCGCATCGAGTCGCGGAGCTTGGCGTCCAGGTTCGACAACGGTTCGTCGAGGAGCATGATTTCGGGCTGCGCCACCATCGCCCGGGCGAGCGCGAGGCGCTGCTGCTGACCGCCGGAAAGCTGGGTGGCGGATCGCTTCGCATGAGCGTCGAGTTCGACTGTCTCCAGCGCCTGCAACACGGCGGTCTTGAGCTCCGCCGCCGAAAGCCGGTCCGCACGGGGGCGCACCCGTAGCGGGAACGCGACGTTCTCGAAGACGGACATGTGCGGCCAGATGGCGTACGACTGGAACACCATGCCGAGGCCGCGCGCATTGCTCGGGACATTGATCCCGGCGGATGAGCCGTACACGGTCCGACCCGATAGGGATATCTCGCCGGAGTCCGGCGTCTCGAGCCCGGCGATGGAGCGCAGGGTGGTGGTCTTCCCGCACCCCGAGGGCCCGAGGAGGGTGAAGAACTCCCCTGGCTCGATCGCGAGTGAGAGGTCGTCGACGGCCCGCGGGTTCGTGCCCTGCTTCCGGTCGGACGGGTAGGTCTTGACGATGCGGTCCAGGACGATCGCGTGATAGACGTCCATAACTCGTCCTTTCGCTGGAAAACGGGGTGGGAGCTCACAGATCGAGAATGAGATTGGGGGCAACGGAGCGGCTGACGCAGATCATCATGGTGTCGTTCGCCGCGCGCTCCTCGGGCGAGAGGATGTCGTCGGCGTGGTCGGGAGCGCCGCCGAGGACCCTGGTCTCGCACGATCCGCAGTAGCCCTCCTCGCACGAGTACGGCACATCGGGCACGACGTCGCGGACGACGTCCAGAATGCTTCGCTCGGGTGGGACGACGAGCTCTGCCCCGGAGCGGCCGAGTGTGACGGTGAAGGTGGTCCGGTCCCGCGATTCGGCGGGCTGGTCACGGGCCGGCGTGGAGCCGGCGGCGAATCGCTCTGTGTGCAATGCGCGAGGGGGCACGGCGGAGGCGCAGGCGCCGGCCACGGCGTTCAACAGGCCGTCCGGCCCGCAGCAGTAGACGGCCGTCTCCGGGCTGGTGGCGTCTATGGCCGCCCTGACGTCGAGACGATCAGCCTCGTCCCTCGGGAAGATCCAAACGGAGCGGCCGCCCAGGGCGCGCAACTCGCGGGTGAACGCCATGCCGCCGCGCGTGCGCCCGAGATACACGAGATTCCAGGGCGCTGATCCACCGGCCAACTGTCGGACCATCGGCACCATCGGCGTGACCCCGATGCCGCCGGCGATCAGCAGATAGCCCGGGCTGTCGCCCAACTGGAAATGGTTCCGCACGGCTCGTACGGTCAGCGTGCGTCCCACGAGGGGCAGGCTGTGCAGCTCGGCGGATCCGCCCCTGCCGTCTTCCTCGAGGAGGACGGCGAAGGTGTAGCCGGTCCGGTCCGCAGGATCGCCGCACAGCGAATACTGACGTATCAGTCCGCTCGGCAACTGCAGGTCCAGGTGCGCTCCGGGAGCCCAGGGGGCGAGCTCGCGGCCGTCCGGATGTTCGAGCCGGA
>DASZMD010000322.1:0-4700 GCA_035551955.1 Solirubrobacteraceae bacterium
CGCACACCGCTTCGCTGGGCTCGAAGTCGGACAGGTAGTACTCCTCCTTGAGCCCGGGGTAGGTGAGCAGCTTGCCCTTGGCGCCGTAGCGGTACAGGCGCTCGAGGGGGATGGCGTCGGGGACGACGACGGCGCGGGCGAGGCGGCAGTTGACGGTGTGCTGAACGGTGGCCCACTCGTAGTCGAAGGTGGTGGCCGAGGGAATGCGCAGGAGCGCGGCGGCGACGGTGACGTCGTTGGACCCGTGGCCGAGGGCGAGGTCGAAGCGGCGCCGGCGCCCCCAGCGGGTAAGGACGAGCGAGCGTTCGCCGAGCCCGCGCGCCTTGGCGAGGAGGCTCCCGCCCCGGTGGCGGCCGATGGCGGTGTGGGCGATTCCCAGCCGCTCGCAGAGCTCGAGCGTCTGCGCGAAGTCGCGAGCGGTGACCTCGACGTGGTGGCCGCGGCGCTGCAGCTCCTCGATCACCGGCCGCATCACGAGGACGTGGGGAGAATTCGTGAGATCGATCCAGATTTGCACGGGGCGGGTCACGCTACCCTAGGCCCGGCATGCTGCTCGGCTTCGCCAGCGTCACCGATGCGCTCGTCACCTTCGCGACGCATGTGATCCGCGATCTGGGCCTGGCGGGCATCCTCCTGATGATCGGCAGCTCCGGCGTCATCGGCGTCCCCGGCACCGAGCTGCCGATGCTCTTCGCGGGCTTCAACGTCTACGAGCATCACCTGACGCTGCTCGGGGTGATCGTCTTCGGGGTCCTGGGCGACACCATCGGCGCCTCGATCGCCTACGCCATCGGCTACTACGGCCGCCGCGAGCTGCTCGAGCGCCACGGCGGCAAGCTCCACGTGACTCCCGCCCGGCTCGCCACCGCCGAGCGATGGTTCCAGCGCCGAGGCACGGTCACCATTCCCCTCTCGCGCATGATCCCGGTCGCGCGGGCCGCCTTTCCGTACGCGGCGGGGGTGTCCCGAGTGCCCTTTGCCCGCTTCGTGCTGCTCGCCACCCTGGGGTCGATCCCGTGGATCGCCGGCCTGGCCATTCTCGGCCGCGCGGTGGGGAGCAACTGGGAGAGCTGGCGCCGGCACCTCGAGTACGTCGACTACGCGGCTCTGGCCGTGGTCGTGCTCGCAGTCGCCTACCTGATCGTGAGACGGGCGAGGTCGCGGAGCGACAAGCCGACGCCGGATGCCGTCGCCTAACCCGGCGCTTCCGCTGGGTGAGGCGTTCGCGCTGGGTGTGCTGCACGGGCCCGCCGAGCTGCTGCCGATCTCCTCCTCGGGCCACGTCACGGTGGTGCCGTGGCTGCTCGGCTGGCGCTACGGCGAGCTCAGCCCCGAGCTGCGCAAATCCTTCGAGATCGCCCTCCACGCCGGCACCGCCGCCGCCCTCCTCATCACCCTCCGCGACGAGGTCGGGGAGGCCGTGCTCGGGCTCAGCGCCCGCCGGCTGGCGCTCGTCGCGCTCTCCTTCGCGCCCGCGGCCGTGGTCGGCTTCACCCTGGAGGGACCGATCGAGCGCCGGCTCGGCACCCCCGGCACGGTGGCGGCGGGGCTCCTCGCCGGCTCGGCGGTGATGGCGTGGGCGGACCGATCACCGCAGCGCCGCGGGCACGAGGAGGCGGGGGCCGTCGATGCCCTGTGGCTGGGGATCGCGCAGGCGTCCGCCCTCTTCCCCGGGGTCTCGCGCAACGGGGCCACCCTCGCCGCCGCGCGCCTTCGCCACTTCACGCGCGCGGACGCCAACCGGCTCTCGCGCCACGCCGCCCTCCCGGTGATCGCCGGAGCGACCCTGCTCAAGGGCGTGCGCCTGGCGAGCAGCGGCCTGCCGGCGAGCGCCCGCGCCGCCTTCGCCGTCGGCGCCGCCGCCTCCTTCGCCTCGACGCTGGGCTCGACTTGGCTCATCCGCCAGGTCGAGCGCGACCGCTCGCTCCTCCCCTACGCGGCCTACCGAACGGCGCTCGCGACCGCGGTTCTCGTGCGCCTGGCATGGCGGCGCCGCCCGCCACCGCCGGAGGTCCGCCCGATCCGCGACAATTGACCTGGGGAGACGGCGCCGGTGTAGTACAACGAATGGGCGAGAACCATCTCGGGGACAATGGAAGCGGACAGATGACATCGACGCTCCTCGGCACCCGGCTGAACGGCCGCTACCGACTTGATGCGCGCATCGCCGCGGGGGGCATGTCGACGGTCTACCGCGCCTTCGACGAGACCCTCGAGCGCCAGGTGGCGATCAAGCTCATGAATCGCGAGCTCGGCGCCGACTCCGAGCAGCTCGAGCGCTTCCGCCGCGAGGCCCGCGCCGTCGCCCAGCTCAACCACCCCCATGTCGTCGGCGTGATCGACGCCGGGGAGGACGAAGGACGCCCGTACATCGTCTTCGAGTGCGTCGAGGGAGGCTCCTTGAAGGAGCGCATCCGCCGGCACGGGCGGCTCGAGATCTCCGAGGCCATCGCCTACGCGATCGAGATCGGGCGGGCCCTCGGGGCCGCCCACGCGCGCCACATCGTCCACCGCGACGTCAAGCCCCAGAACGTCCTCATCGACGAGGAGGGCTCAGCCAAGGTCACCGACTTCGGGATCGCCCGCACGCTCGAGGAGGACGGGCTGACGGCGGACGGCCGCGTGCTCGGGACGACCGACTACGTCGCCCCCGAGCAGGCGCTCGGGCGCCACGTGACCGGCCAGTCCGACCTCTACTCGCTCGGCATCGTCCTCTACGAGATGCTCACGGGCGAGGTCCCCTTCAAGGGCGAGAATCAGGTGGCGGTGGCGATGAAGCACGTGCGCGAGGCGCTACCCGACGTCCAGGCCAAGCGCCCGGAGGTGTCGGCCGCGCTCGCCTCGGTGCTCGACCGCGCCACCGCTAAGCGCGTCGAGGACCGCTACGCCGACGACGCCGAGCTCATCGCCGACCTCGAGGACGTGCTCGCGATCGAGACCGCCCGCGCGGGCAGCGCCACCGGGGAGGTCACCGCCGTACTCAAGACGCTGCCGAGCAAGGCCCAGCGGCGCGTGCCGCTGCGCGTGCGCCGGCCCGCGCTCGTGGCGCTCCTGGTCATCGCCGCTCTCATGGTCGTGGCCGGCGGCGCGATCTGGCTCGCCACCCGCGCCCATCACGGCACGGGCCAGCTCGCCCAGAGCCCGCCGCCCGCCGCCCCGACGCCGGTCTCGCTGTGCGACACCTGCGCCCACGCCTTCAATCCGCTCGGGACCTCGCCGCAGAACCCCAACGAAGCCGGCCTGGCGATCGACAACAACCCGGCCGACGAGTGGACCACCGTCACCTACTACGACCATGTCCTGCTCGAGTCGGGCATCGGGATCTACGTCGACGCCGCTCCCAAGACCCCGGTCACCGACGTCCGGATCCTCACCAGCACACCGGGCTTCGACGCGCAGTTCTACGCCAGCGACTCGACCCCCTCGCCGACCGCCTGGCCGGGGAACTGGGTCCAGGTGGGGGCCAAGAACAACGTCCGCAACGATCAGACGATCGCCCTCCACAGCGGCAGCGCCCCCCACCGCTACTGGCTCGTGTGGATCACCAAGCTCCCGCCCGGCGGGGATCACGTCGGGCTCAAGCTCGCCCTCTACAAGTAGCTCAGCGCCGGTAGCTCCCCATCTCCTGGTGGCGGGCGAGCGCGAGGGCGACGAGCCGGTCGAGGAGCTGCGGGTAGGAGATGTCGCTGGCCTCGAAGAGGCGCGCGAACACGCTCGTCTCCGTGAACCCGGGCATGGTGTTCAGCTCGTTGACGAGCACCGTCTCGCCCTCGACGAAGAAGTCGACGCGGGCCAGGCCCGAGCAGCCGACGCGCAGGAAGGTCTCGACCGCCAGCTCGCGCACGCGCTCGCGGACGGCGACGGGCAGGCGCGCGGGGACGATCAGCTCCATCCCGCCCGGCGTGTACTTGGCCTCGTAGTCGTACCAGCCGGATTCTCCGGCGGCGAGGAGGACCTCTCCGGGCTGGGAGGCGACCGGGTCCTCGTTGCCGAGGACCGAGCACTCGACCTCGAGCCCGGTCGACGCCGCCTCGACGATGGCGAGCGGGTCGTGGGCGAAGGCGGTGGCGAGCGCGGCCGGTAGCTCGTCGCGCTCGGCGGCGCGGACGATCCCCACCGAGGAGCCGAGCCGGGCGGGCTTGACGAACACGGGCAGGCCGAGGTTGGAGAGGTCGGCGAGCGCGGCGTCCGGGTCGGCGCGGTAGCGCTCGGCTCGCACCCCGCGGTAGTCCACCTGGGCCACGCCCGCGCGGGCCATCAGATCCTTGAACATCACCTTGTCCATGCACAGCGCCGAGGCGAGGACGCCCGCCCCTACGTAGGGGACGTCGAGGCACTCGAGCAGGCCCTGGACGGTCCCGTCTTCGCCGAAGGGGCCGTGCAGTACCGGGAACACCACCTCGACCCCCGCGAACCCGCCCCCCGGCTCCACCGCGAGCTCGCGCCCGTCCACGTGCCAGCGCCCGTCGCGCCCGATCTCGACCATCACCGGCGCGTGCCCCGCCCGCTCGAGCCCCGTCCGCACCGAGGCTGCCGAGGCCAGCGACACGTCGTGCTCTGACGAGCGGCCCCCGGCGAGGACCGCCACGCGCAGCGGCGTCATGGGGTCGTCGTCGTGGTGGTGGGAGTGGTGTTCGTGCTCGTCGGCGTGCTCGTCGTGCCCGTGCTCGCCGTGTACTTGCCCACGACGATGGTCACCG
>DASZMD010000323.1:0-6582 GCA_035551955.1 Solirubrobacteraceae bacterium
CGAGGCGATTCCTCGCATCAGCGGCAACCACTCACACTTCGCCACGACGATGCGCATGCTCGACGGCGGCGTCGAAGGCTTCTTCGTCATGGGCCAGAACCCGGCCGTGGGGTCCCAGCACGCCGGCCTCCAGCGCCGCGCCCTGGCCAAGCTCAAGTGGCTCGTCGTTCGTGACCTGGCCGAGATCGAGACGGCGACCTTCTGGCGCGACTCGCCCGAGATCCAGTCCGGCGAGCTCCGAACCGAGGACATCGAGACCGAGGTCTTCCTCATGCCCGCCGCCTCGCACGTCGAGAAAGAGGGCTGCTTCACCAACACGCAGCGCCTCGTCCAGTTCCGCGACAAGGCGCTCGACCCACCCGGCGACGCCCGCTCCGAGCTGTGGTTCATGCACCACCTGGCCAAGCGGGTCACGGCGCACTACGCGGGCTCGGAGCGAAAGCGCGACTGGCCCATCGTCAACCTGAACTGGGACTACCCCGAGCTCGGCGAGATCCGCGAGCCCGACGTCGAGGCCGTGCTCAAGGAGATCAACGGCTACGAGGTGGCGACGGGTCGGCCCGTGTCGGGCTTCGCCGAGCTCAAGGCCGACGGCTCGACCGCCTGTGGCTGCTGGATCTACTCGGGCATCTTCGCCGACGGCGTCAACCAGGCCCGGCGCCGGAACCCGGGGGACATCCACAAGGAGGGGGGTCATGTCTCCCCCGAGTGGGCGTGGGCATGGCCGGCCAATCGGCGCATCCTCTACAACCGTGCCTCGGCCGACCTCGACGGCCGCCCATGGAGCGAGCGCAAGAAGTACGTCTGGTGGGACGACGACGAAGGCAAGTGGACCGGCTACGACGTCCCCGACTTCCCGGTCGACAAGCGGCCCGACTACCGCGCCTCCGACGACTCCGAGGGCATGGACGCGATCGGCGGCGATGACCCCTTCATCATGATGGCCGACGGCCGCGGGTGGCTCTACACCCCGACCGGCCTCCTCGACGGGCCCCTGCCCACGCACTTCGAGCCGATCGAGTCGCCGGTCCACAATCTCCTCTATCCCGACCTCGGGGCCGACCCGGCCGCGATCCGCTGGCGCCGTCCCGAGAACCCCCTCCACGCCACCGGCGACCCGCGCTACCCGCTCGTGGCCACCACCTTCCGCCTCACCGAGCAGCACACCGCGGGCGGGATGAGCCGCACCCTCCCGTGGCTCGGCGAGCTCCAACCCGAGATGTTCGCCGAGATCGACCCCGTCCTCGCCCGCGAGCGGGGGATCGAGGACGGCGGCTGGATGACGATCGTCACTGCGCGGGCCGAGATCGAGGCGCGTGCCCTCGTCACCGAGCGGATGCGCCCGCTGCGCGTGGACGGCCGGCCCGTGCATCAGGTCGGCTTGCCCTGGCACTGGGGCTACAACTTCGACTACCGCGGCGACTCGACCAACGACCTCGGGGCGCTGTCCGGGGATCCCAACGTCTCGATCCAGGAGTCCAAGGCCTTCACCTGCGACGTGCGCGCTGGCCGGCGCCGCGGCCCGACCACCACGCGCCTCAAGGGCGTGCGAGCGGAACTTCCCCGGGTGGCGCCCAACGAGGACGACAGGGCGGCCGAAGCGCCGAAGGAGGTGGCACCGTGAGTGGCACCGTGGCTGCCCCCACCGAGCTCGCCATCCACCGCGGGGGCGCGCGCAGGATGGGGTTCTTCACCGATACGACCACGTGCATCGGCTGCAAGGCGTGCGAGGTCGCGTGCAAGCAGTGGAACGACCTCCCCGCCGACGGGTCGCAGTTCAAGCCCGGTGGCTCCTACGACCACACCGGCGAGCTGTCGGCGTCGACGTGGCGGCACGTCCGCTTCGTCGAGCTCCTCGAGCCCTCGCCGCAGCTCCAGCAGGAGGCGCTCGGCGCGCTTCCGGCGATCCCGCCGGCCGGTGAGCTGCCCGATCTGGTGGCCATGGCCCAGGGCGTCGGGAACCAATGGGTGTTCATGTCCGACGTGTGCAAGCACTGCACCAACGCCGGGTGCCTCGATGCCTGCCCCACCGGCGCGCTCATCCGCACCGAGTACGAGACCGTCATCCTCCAGGCCGACGTGTGCAACGGCTGCGGTTACTGCGTGCCGGCGTGCCCGTTCGGCGTCGTCGACCGCGACCCGGTCGATGGGCGCGCAGGCAAATGCACCCTGTGCTACGACCGCCTCGAGGACGGCCTCGAGCCGGCGTGCGCCAAGGCGTGCCCCACCGACTCGATCCAGTTCGGCCCCTACGAGGAGCTCGTGGACCAAGCCGAGCGGCGCGTCTCCGAGCTCCACCACCGGGGCATCGAGGGCGCCTACCTGTACGGGGCCGGGGATGAGCCCGAGCACGAGCTGGCCGGAGGGCTCGGTGCCTTCTTCCTCCTCACCGAGGCGCCCGAGCGCTACGGGCTGCCCGCCGAGGCCGAGTCGCCGATCCAGGAGAACCTGGTGGCGGCGACCGCCGCCGCGGTCGGCGCCGGGCTCCTGGCCGCGGCGGCCGCCGCCGTGACCTTCGCCATCGCGCGCCGGGGGCGGGGAGTTGGCTGACGCCAACTCCCTTGGGAGTTCGCCTGGCGGCGAACGTCCCGGCCCCGGCCCCGGAGGCGACGGCACGCTGGGGCTGCCTGCCGAGGTTCCGGCCCCGGAGCCCCACGAGGAGCCGCCGCCCACCGCGGCCGGGCGCGACGAGCACTGGACCGCCGACCACGACACCGAGACGCGGGACATGACCCCCGCCCTCGGGACCCGGGGCGAGCCGGGGTCGTGGCGGCGCGCGGTCGAAGGGGCGCGGGTGGCGCTGGCCCGGCCCGGGTGGGGGGACGCCGGATGGTCGTATCTCTTCGGCCCCGACACCCGCTACGCCCAGGCGTCGCCGGCGCCGCAGGCGACGGCCGAGGCCAACCACCGGATGCGCTCGGAGACCTCGCCCGATCCGGTATTCGGCCCCGTCATCCACCCCTCGGTGTGGACGTGGGAGGTGCCCGCGTACTTCTGGTTCGGCGGCATGGCCTCGGGCGCGTCGTTCGCCGCGCTGGCCGCCGACATCACCGGTGACGAGGCCTCGGCTCGGGTCGCTCGCAAGGTCGCGCTCGCCACCGTGCTCCCCGCGCCCGTGCTCCTCATCGCCGACCTCGGGCGCCCGGCCCGCTTCCTCAACATGCTGCGCATCTTCAAGCCCCGCTCGCCCATGAACCTGGGCGCGTGGTGCCTGGCCGCCTTCAGCGCCGCGGGCGCGGGCGCCGTCGCGGCCGATGTGCTCGGGGCCCGGCGCACCGGGCGAGCGCTGGGGATGACACAGGCCTTCCTCGGCTCCTACCTGGGCTCCTACACCGGCGTGCTCCTCGCCACCACGGCGGTGCCGGTGTGGGCTCGCAGCCGCGTCTTCCTCGGGCCCATCTTCGTCTCCACCGCGACCGCCACCGGCGCGAGCGCCACCCGTCTCACCCTGGCCGCCACCGGCCAGGCCGAGGATCACCCCACCCACGTCGCCCTCGCGCGCATGGAAGCGGGGGCCATCCTCGCCGAGCTCGTGCTCTCGAGCATCAACGAGCGCCGGCTCGGGCGGGCCGGCGAGGCGATCTCCAAGGGCACCGCGTCTCGCCTCTCGCGGACCGCGAAGACGCTCGTGAGCTCCGGTCTCCTACTTGCGATCATCGCCCGCGGCCGCGCCCGGCGGCCGGCTCAGAACCTGGCCAGCCTCCTCTATCTGGGCGGGGGGCTCGCCTACCGCTTCGCGTGGATCGAGGCGGGGAGGGCCTCGGCGCGCGACGACGAGGCCGTCGCCCTCATGGCCAGAGGCAGGGTCACGGCCGACGAGCCGCTGCGGGTGGGTACCGAGCAGCGCGCCCTCTCCGAGGACCGCCCGCCCCTCGGCGACACCGGACCGGTGAAGCTCCTGCGCGCGTGGAGCGCGACGATCGGGTGGGCGAGCCTGACCGTCGAGCGCCTGCTCACCCGAGCGCGGCCTCAATCGCCCGCCTGAGCGCACGCATCCCGAACGCTCCCTCGAGCCGGGCGGCGATGACGCCGTGGCGATTGATGGTGAAGAGCCATGGCTCGGTCTCGAGGTGGAAGTCCCTGAGCTGGGGGCGGTATCCCTTGGCGGGGTCATTGCCGACGTAGACCTCCTCGTGGATGAACGTCATCCGCGAGCCGAACTCGTGCTGGGCCTCGACGGTGAGGTCGGTCACCGGGCCGCAGACCTTCGAGGTGCAGAGCTCGGGGGTGGAGAACAGCAGCGCGATGGGCCGCTTGCCGAGCGCGTCCCTGAACGACACCGAGTGCATGCTCTCGGCGGGGTGGCGCGTGGTGAGGAGCGCCACCTTGCCGCCGGTAGAAGCCAGGGTGTCGGTGGCGATCGCCGGTGGGCGCTGGCCGACATCGGGGATCGGCGACGACGGCGCCACCGCGATCTCGGTGGGCGAGGCAAGCAAACGGCCGCCGACGCGGGTCATGGCGAGGATCGTGTACGTGCCCGCGCGCGGCAGGGGAAGGTCGGTGTGGTAGATCGCCTGGAGCCCGAACGCGCCGTCGTTCTCGTTGCTGCGGTACGCGGCCGCAACCCCGAGGGGATCGGCGGGAGCGAGATATGGGCCAGAGGCGGGCGAGTTCGCCGAGCGCGCGATGTAGAGCGCGGTCGCGCCGTAGATGAACTCCCCCGAGCTCGCCGTGAGCCCGAAGGCGAAGCGCCGCGTGCCCGGAGTCAGCACTCCGGTGGCGGGCATGAGCGTCGCAGTGCGGCTCGCGAGGGCGCCGAGCTGCGGGAGCGTCCGGTGGCGCGCGGGCGGAAACGGCGCCGGGGCCAGATTCTCGGCGCCCAACACGCTGCCGATCCCCGTCCCCGCCCGCGTAGCGCTCACGGTCGGCGCCGTCACGGCGGCAGCCGCGGCCCGGGTGGTCGCGCTGGTGGACTTCGCCGACGAGCCGCACCCTGCGACCGCCAGCGCCACGCCCGCGCCTAAGACGGCACAGCGCCCGGCACGGCGTGTGATCAGTTCACCTTTCGCTTCGACCACCACGACTGCGGCCAGTCGGGAATGACGTGAGCCCCTCCGGCGGACCACAGGCCGCCGTGATGGCAGAACAGCGCGGGTGAGAGGTGCTTGAGCAGGGCCTCGTAGATGAACCGGGCGCGGGCCTTGGCGGTGATCGCCGCCGCTTGGCGCAGCGAGGACGCGCGCACGTGCACGGTGCGGCTCCCGGGGTTCGAGCCCACGACGCTCCGACTGAGCGCGGTCACCGTGGCGGCGGGTCCAGCCGTAGTGCCGGCGCCCACCGTGCCGGCGGTCGGCCAGAGCGGACCGGCGGCGACCCGCTTGGCGGCCGCGGCCGCCCCACCGGCGGCTTTGAGGACGATGGTGGACATGAGCCAGGTGGTGCGGGCGCCGGTGGTGGTGGTGGCGTTGGGGGTGGCGCCGGAGGCGGCGGCCTGGTCTTCGGCGACGAGCTCCATGTCTCCGGTGCCCGAGATGTTCGCTCGGCTTGTCCAGCCGGTTCCGGCGCCGAGGGTGTCCCCGAACCCGGAGTCGGTGTAGAACCCGACGGCGAGCTCGTTAGCGGCGGTGGTGGCAGGGGTCGCCGTGGAGGCTACGGTGGCGCCCGAGGTGCCCGTGGTTCCCGAGGCGTGGGAGGTTTGATCGAGCACGGTCGCGTCGGCGACCGTGGAGAGACCTGAGTATTCGAGCGCGACCACTCCGACGTCGGCCTTGGCGGTCGGTTTGGCGGTGATCACCGGGCGGGTGCCTCCGCTCGCGCTCACGGGCGCCGTCCACACGCTCATCTCGGTTCCGTCGGAGGCCTTGAAGTGCAGGAGCTCCACGAACGTGTCACCCGCGGCATCGGTCACGCTCCCCATCGTCGACCCGGCGCTGTTCCACACCCCCGTCTCGACCACCAGCCGATCACCGGACACCACCGCCGAGGAGGGCGTCACCGCCAAACTCGTCACCCCACCCCCATGCGCCGAAACCTGCTGGACAAACGCCGGAGCGGTCACGGCGGCGGGCGTCACCGCGTTCGATGCCGACGACGGTTGTCCCGTGCCCACCGCGTTGGTTGCCGTCACCGTGAACGTGTAGGTGGTGCCGTTGGTGAGTCCGGTGATGGCCGTGCTCGTCGCCGGCGGCGTGCCCGTGATCGTCGTCGCGGGCTGTGCGTTGATCCCGACGTAAGGCGTGATCGTGTAGCCGGTGATCGGGCTTCCACCGTCGGCGGGAGCGCTCCACGAGACCGTGGCGCTCCCGCTGCCCGCCGACGCCGTCACCCCCGAGGGGGGCGACGGCGCGGTGGGGGCCGTGGGCGCGAGGTTGATGAAGGAGGCGACCGAGGGAACACCGCTCGAATTGACGATGAAGACCATGTAGTTGCCGGGAGGCGCCAGGGCCGCGGCGGCCGGGGCGCTTACGGTCAGCGATCCCGAGCCCTGGGTGAAGGCGAGCGGCACGAAGTGCTGTCCCATGTCGATCTGATGAGTGTCGGCGCCCAGGGACACGAGGTTGACGGAACTGATCGACGACGCGTCGGGCGTCGAGAGCTGGAAGTTCGACCCGTAGGTGGCACTCGCCGGGGCCGAGGAGATGG
>DASZMD010000324.1:0-4831 GCA_035551955.1 Solirubrobacteraceae bacterium
AGCTCGGCGGCGAGGGCCAGGGGATCGCCGCTGAGGATCTGGAGCTCAGGCATCGCGCAGCCGCTCCAGGACGGCGTCGATGGCGTGGGCCTTGAGCTTGTGGGCGACCGGATTGGCGATCAGCCGGGCGCTGCACTCGGCGATCTCCTCGCGTACCACGAGGCCGTTCTCGACCAGCGTAGTCCCCGTCGCCGTGAGGTCGACGATCGCCTCGGCCAGCCCGGTGATGGGCGCGAGCTCGACCGAGCCCTTGACCTCGACGATCTCGGCCTGGCGGCCGGTGGCGAGGAAGTGAAGGGCCGCGATCCGGGGATACTTTGTGGCGATCCGTACCACTCCGAGGCGCCGGAGCGCCTCGGCCCCGCGGTCCTCGCCCGCCTCGCCGGCCAGCACCATCCGGCAGTACCCGTAGCGCAAATCGACGAGCTCGTAGCACTCGCGCTCGGACTGCTCCATGAGCACGTCCTTGCCCGTTATCCCGAGATCGGCGGCGCCCGCCTCCACGTAGGTGGGGACGTCGGATGGGCGCATGGTGATGATCCCCGCGTCCTCGAACAGGAGCTTGCGGTTGTTCTCGCGCACCTCGCCGGTGTCGAGCCCGAGGCGGTCGAGCAGGTCGAGGGTGTCGCCGAACAGGGCCCCGCGGGGAACGGCGATACGTAGCCCGTTCACCGCCCCTCCTCTCCGGCGAGGGCGATGTGCAGCTTCTCGACGCCGAGCGCGAAGCCGACGGCGGGGAGCGGGCGGCCGAACTTGCCGAGCAGATCGTCGTAGCGCCCGCCGCTGCCGATCGGGACGCCGAGGGCGGGGTCGTAGACCTGGAACACCGCCCCGGTGTAATAGCCGAGGCTGCGCACGAGGCCGAGGTCGAAGATCACCCGGGCGGCGGCGGCGGGCGGGAGCAGGGCGTGGACGGCCCGCATGCCCTGGACGGCCGCGTCGAGCGGCGCAGGCACGTCCTCGAGCACCTCGGGTCCGCCCCGGATCTGCGGCACGCGCAGGAGCAGCTCGGTCGATTCGTCGTCGAGTCCGAGCGCCGCCACCTCGCGCTCGACGCCCACGAAGTCGCCCTCCACGAGCTCCTCGACGAGCGCCCCCCGCCGCTCGGGCGCGACCCCGACGCGTTCGAGCAGCGCGGGGTAGAGCGAGGCATCTCCGAGCCCGACGCTGTAGGTCTTCAACCCGACGGCGTCGAGCGCGGCGCACAGGACGGTGAGCGCCTCCGCGGTCCCCTGCGGCGCGGGAGCGCCGACGAGCTCGACCCCCGCCTGCAGGAACTCGCGTGGTTGACCGCGCTGCGGGCGTACGCGCCGGTAGGCGTGCGCGAGGTAGCAGAAGCGCATCGGAGGCTCGGCCGTCGGGTAGCGCGTCGCGACCAGCCGTGCGATCGGCACCGTCATGTCCGTGCGCAGCGCGAGCACCAATCCCTGCTCGTCGAAGACGCGGTAGGCGGGGATCGTCGCGCTGTTATCCCCGCGCGCCAGGGTGCCCTCGTACTCGAGCGCCGGCGTGTACACCTCGCCGTACCCGGCCCGCTCGAACTCGGCGCGCAGCCGTTCGCTGATGGCGCGAAGCTCGCGCATCTCGTCGGGCAGGACGTCGCGAGTCCCGCTGGGAATGCGGTCGATCATCGGGAAGCGATGAGCTTACGGATCCGCCGACGCTGGCGACCGGGCGCCACGAGCGGCGGCGTAGCTGCGCTCAGGCGGGGACGGGGACGTCGTCGACGCGCTTGATCCGGGCACCGAGCTCGCGCAGCCGCTCGTCGATGCGCTCGTAGCCGCGGTCAATCTGCCCGATGTTGCCGATCTCGGTCTCGCCGTCGGCGCACAGCGCGGCAATGAGCATCGCCATTCCCGCGCGGATGTCAGGAGCCGGGACCCGCTCGCCCCGCAGGCGGCGCGGGCCGAGGACGATCGCGCGATGCGGATCGCAGATGGTGATGGCCGCGCCCATGACCTGGAGTTTGTCGGCGAAGAACAGCCGGTTCTCGAACATCTTCTCGTGGATCAGCACCGACCCCTCGGACTGGGTGGAGAGGGCCAGGGCGACACTCGTGAGGTCGGCCGGAAAAGCGGGCCAGGGGCCGCTGTCGACCTTGGGCTGAATTCCTCCGGCGTCGTCGCGGATGACGAGCTTCTGAGCCCCGGGAACGATCACGTCGTTGCCGCGCAGCTCGGTCCGCAGCCCCAAGCGCTCGTAGACGATCCTGATCATCCGCAGGTCCTGGGGGTAGGTGTCCTTGACGACGAGCTCGCCGCCCGTGACCCCGGCCAGGGCCATGAACGAGCCGATCTCGATGTGGTCAGGCGCGATCGTGTGCTCGCACCCGCCCAGCCGCTTCTGGCCATGGACGGTCATCACGTTCGAGCCGATGCCTTCGATGTCGGCGCCCATGCACTTGAGCATCCGCGCGAGATCCTGCACGTGCGGCTCCGAGGCGGCATTGCGGATCACGGTGGCGCCGGGCGTCAGCGCCGCCGTCATCAGCGCGTTCTCGGTCGCCATGACCGAGGGCTCGTCCATCAGAAAGTCGCACGGCCGCAGTCCGAACGGCGCCTCGATCAAGATGTCGCGCGCGTGCTCAACGGTGGCGCCGAACTCCTTGAAGGCGTCGAGGTGCGGATCGAGCCGCCGACGCCCGATCACGTCCCCGCCCGGCGGCGGCATGCAGGCGCGGCCAAAGCGGGCGAGGAGCGGCCCCGCGAGCAGGAAGGACGCCCGGATCCGTTCGGAGAGTGCGCGGTCGACGTCGCAGCGGAGCACCCCGGAGGCGTCGACGGCGACGGTGTTCGGGCCGCGCCACTCCACCCGCGCGCCGAGCACCTCGATCAGCTCCGTCATCGTCTCGACGTCCGAGATCCTCGGGACGTTCCGCAGCACCACCTCCTCCTCGGTGAGCAGCGACGCGGCGAGGATGGGCAGGGCGCCGTTTTTGTTCCCGGCGGGCACGATCGTGCCGGAAAGCGGCACGCCGCCTTTGATGATGAACTTCTCCATAGGAGCCGTTGGGCGCCGGGCCCGGTCGGACGCTGGGGGCCGGAGGCGCTGAGCTAGGGTAACAGCCATGCAGGCAGAGATTTCGCGCAGTGAGGCCTGGACCCTCCTTTGTGAATGGACAAAGGGCGAATCCCTGCGCCGTCACGCGCTCGCCGTCGAGGCGGCGATGCGGGCCTATGCGGCCCGCTTCGGCGAGGACGAGGAGCTCTGGGGAGCGACCGGGCTCCTGCACGACCTCGACTACGAGCGCCACCCGAATCTCGAGAACGGCCATCCGCGCTACGCAATGCGCGAGCTCGAGACCCGGGGCTATCCACCCGAACTCATCCGCGCCGTCGCCTCGCATGCCGAATACATGGGGGTTTCGCGCGATACCCCGATGGAAAAGGCCCTCTTCGCGGTGGACGAGCTGTCGGGTTTTATCCTTGCATGCGCTTACGTTCGCCCACAAGGCCTTATGGGTATGACGCCCAAGTCGGTCAAGAAGAAGATGAAGGCACCGAGCTTTGCGGCCGCGGTGGATCGCCATGACCTGAGGCGAGGAGCGGAGGACCTGGGGATAGATTTCGACGAACACGTCGAAACCGTCATCACTGCCCTCGCCGCGCAGAGCGACGAACTGATGAGCAGCAGCACGGCGCCCTCCCCGGGTTAGCCCTTGCTCGCCACCTACCGCTCGATCCTGCGGCAGCCAGGCGCTCCGCGACTGGTGATCACCGCGCTGCTCGCGCGCATCCCCGTCGGCATCAACGCTCTGGCCATCGTCCTCCTGGTGCGCAAGGCTACCGGCTCATTTGCCGACGCCGGCATCGTCGACGCGGGCCTCGCCATCGGCGCCGCCCTGATCTCCCCGGCCCAGGGTCGGCTCGTTGATCGCTTCGGGCAGACGAGGGTGCTGATCCCCTCCGCGCTCATCAGCGCCGCCGCCCTCATCGGGCTCGAGATCAGCGTCCATCGGCACGCCAGCGTCCTCCTCCTCGCCGTACTGGCTGCGATCGCCGGGGGAATGCAGCCCCCGATGTCGGCGTCGATGCGAGCTCTGTGGGCGTTCCTGATCCCGGAGCCCAACCGGCGGGATTCCGCCTTCGCGCTCGAGGCCGTGCTCACCGAGGTCTACTTCATCGCCGGCCCTCTGATCACGGCGCTACTCGTCGCCGTCTCGAGCCCGTCCGTCGCCGTGATCGCGTCCGCTTCGCTCTCGGTCGTGGGGACGCTGGCCTTTGCGACCTCGCGCACGTCGCGCAGGTGGCGAGCGGTCAGGGCCAAGCGCACCTTGGCAGGCCCGCTCGCCAGCCCCGGGATGCGCACGCTCGTCCTCTGCGTGGCCCCGATGGGACTGGCCTTCGGAACGCTCGAGGTGACCATGCCCGCCCTCGCCACCCGCCGCGGTGATCCCGCCGCCGCCGGCTTCCTGCTCGCGGCGTTTGCGGGCGGGAGCCTGATCGGCGGGCTCATCTACGGAAGCCGAGCATGGCGGGGGTCAGCCGCGCAGCGCTTCATCTTCCTCACCGCCCTATTCGCGGCCGGGATGGCGCCTCTAATCGTCGCCGGCACGATTCCCGTCATGGTCCTCCTCATGGCCGTGGCCGGCCTGACCCTGGCCCCGGTGGCCGCCTGCTCGTTCGCGCTGATCGAGGATGTCGCGCCCCCGGGGACCACGACCGAGGCGTTCACGTGGATCTTCACGGCCAACATGGCCGGGGCCGCGGCCGGGGCCGCCGCGGCCGGCGCCGTAATCCACAGCTCGGGCATCCGCGCCGCGCTTCTCATCGCGCTGTGCGGGGTGGCGGTGAGCTTCCTCCTCTCGCTCGCGCGGCGAAGGACGCTGTCG
>DASZMD010000325.1:0-15690 GCA_035551955.1 Solirubrobacteraceae bacterium
TGGGACGAAACGGCCCGTGAGGTCAGCCAACGACAAGTCTTTCCTGCCGAGCCTGCGCGAGAGGTTCGAGCATCAGCGGCCGATAACGGCCCTGCGGCGACCATACTCTCTTTGTCGGTACCTGACCGGACAATTCGACGGGTAGCGTCTTGCGTCACAACGTCATCCCTTCTTCGCGTTGGCAACATCTGCAACCGGCAGAGTCGTCCGTTGGGAGGAGAACCTGACCGTCTACGCCTGGACTGCAAGGCTGTCAACATCCAACGTGAGGGCTGAGCGGGCGCGCGAGCCTATGAGTTCCTGAAACGAGCACAATCGTGGTGGGAGATACCTGCGACGGTTGCGCGAGATCCAGGTTCGCGGTGAACGGCCTCGGCGATCCGGGCAGTCGGCGAGGTCGCGCAGCTCTTCTCTGCCGCCCGAGCGCTGGGTGACGAGGATCAGCGCAGCCATGTACTCGATCGGGTGGTTTGCCTTCAGCCACGCGGTCCGGTAGGAGATCAGCGCATCGCTGACAGCGTGGGAGCGGTTGAAGCTGTAGTCACTCGCTTGATAACAGGTGTCCCACAGTCACTCGATGACCTGGGGGCTCGTTCCCGACGCCCTGCAACCGGCGACGAACTCCGGCTTGAGCTTGGCGATCGTGTCGCGCTTCTTCTTGCCGATCGCCTTACGCAGGTCGTCGGCGCGGGCACCACTGAAGCCGGCGAGGTCCGTGGCGATCTGCATCGCCTGTTCCTGATAGAGAATGACTCCCTTGGTCGCCTTGAGGATCGGGCGAAGGCGCTCGTCGGGATAGACGATCGTGCTCGGATCGCGCTTGCCGCGCGCGTAGCTGGGGATCTGGTCCGTCGCCCCTGGCCGGTACAGCGCATTGAGCGCGACGAGATCGTCGAACTCGGTCGGACGGACCTTCTTCAAGGCTTCGCGCATGCCTTCGGACTCAAACTGGAACACGCCGATCGAGTCGCCACGCGCGAGCATCTCGTACGTGGGCGCGTGATCGAGCGGCAGCGCTGCCATGTCCGGACGCTGACCGGTCGAGTGCTCGACGATGTTGAGGGCGTCCTCGATCACGTCGAGGTTGCGCAGGCCGAGGAAGTCCATCTTGAGCAGGCCGATCTCCTCGATCGGCTTCATGGAGAACTGGGTGACGGTCCGGAAGATGCGCTCGCCGTTCTCGTCGGTGCCGGCGTCGGCCAGCTGCAAGGGCACGATGTCGGTCAGGGGACGGTCGGCGATGACCACGGCGGCGGCATGGATCGAGGAGTTCCGGACGATCCCTTCCAGCCCGCGCGCGACCTCGATGATCTGGTGGGCCGTGGGGTCGCGCTCGATCTCGGCGCGCAGCGGCTGACCGGGCTTGAGGCAGTCCTCGAAGCTCGGCGGGCGGCCCATGATCGGATCGGGGATGAGCTTCGCGAGCCGGTCGCCGGCGGCGTAGTCATGGCCGAGGACGCGCGCCGCGTCGCGGGTCGCCGCGCGGGGGAACATCTTGCCGAAGGTGACGATCTGGGCGACCGACTCCTTGCCGTACTTATCGGTCACGTAGCGGATCACGCGCTCGCGGCCCCGGACCGAGAAGTCGATGTCGATATCGGGCATCGACACGCGCTCGGGGTTGAGGAAGCGTTCGAAGAGGAGGCCGTAGCGGAGGGGATCGACATCGGTGATCTGTAGGCAGTAGGCGACGATTGATCCGGCCGCCGAGCCGCGGCCGGGGCCGACGGCGATCCCCGAGTCCTTGGCGTACTTGACGAAGTCCCAGACGATCAGGAAGTAGGCGTTGAATCCCATCCTGTCGATGACGCCGAGCTCGAAATCGGCGCGCTCGACGGCCTCGGCGGGCGGTGGGCTGCCGTAGCGGTGGGCGAGGCCATCGAGGACGAGGGAGCGCAGGTACTCCTTCTCGCTGCCCCCGTCCGGCGTCGCGTAGCTGGGGATGAGCTGGCCGCCGAGCTCGAGCTCGACGTCGCACCGCTCGGCGATCTCGAGCGTGGTCGCCACCGCCTCGGGCCACTCCGCGAAGGCGGCGGCCATCTCCTCGTTCGAGCGCAGGTAGAACTCGTTGGTCTCGAAGCGGATCTTCGGCTGGGCGATCGTCGACTTGGTCTGCACGCAGAGCAGAGCGGCGTGGTGCTGGTAGTCCTCGCGCCGCAGGTAGTGCACGTCCCCGGTGCCCACCAGCGGGCGACCGAGCTCGCGCGCGATGCGGACGATTCCCTCGTTCGCCTTCTCCTGCTCGGCAAGTCCGTTCTTCTGGACTTCGAAGTAGACGTTGTCTGACCCGAAGACGCCGATCAGGTCGTCGGCGTGCGCCCGCGCCTCGTCAGGGCGCCCGAGGATGAGGCTCTGGCAGAAGCGCGACTGCAGGCAGCCGGTGAGCGCGATCACGCCTTCGGCGTGGCGGGAGATGAGCTCGAGGTCGACAGACGGCTTACCCCGCTGGAGGCCGTCGAGGAACCCGGCCGAGGAGAGCTTGACCAGGTTCCGGTAGCCGACCGGCGTGGCCGCGAGCAGCGTCAGGTGGAAGCGCTCGAGGCGGCCCGGCGCGCGGCGGCGGTGGTCGTCGACGACATAGGCCTCGCAGCCGAGGATGGGCTTGATGCCATGCTTGCGGCAGGCGCTGAAGAGCTCGACCGAGCCGTTCATCACCCCGTGGTCGGTGAGGCCGAGCGCGGGCTGCTCGAACGCCGCCGCCCGGGCCACCAGGTCTTCGATCTTGCACGCCCCGTCGAGTAGGGAGTACTCGGAGTGGACATGAAGGTGGGCGCAGGGAGTACTCATCCGGGCACCATCCAGGATAGGCGTCCGGGCGGACGCTTCCGGCCCTCCGCGATCAGGAATCCCGCTGCGCGCGGGCGATCCAATCGCACACGAGCGCGACCGGAGCGGCGGCGCCGCGGACGGGCATCTCCTCCCCGGATCCACCCGCGAGCAGGGGCAGGAGCCGCTCGTCGGCACACCGGATCGTGCTCGCGACGGGGCCGAGCGGGGGCTGGCGCGACACTCGCGGCTGCGTGCCGTCGCGCACGAACAGGTACACGCGGCCACCGCCGCCGGGGGATTCGTGGCCGACCGTGAAGCGCTCGCGCGCCGTCCACGACGGGTCGATCATGCTCGCGATCAGCCGGAGGGTGAGCTCGGGGTCCAGACGCAGGCCGGCGGCGTGCAGCACGCCGAGGCCGAGCGGCTCCCGGACGAGCCAGGCCAGCGCCGCGAAGGCGCGACGGTCGCCGCGGATGCGGGCGACCCGGCGCGAGAGCCGGCGCCGCAGCCGCCCGTACACGAGCAGCCGTCCCAGCGCCTCGAGATCGCCCTCGACCCGGAAATCGACCTCATCCAAGAGCCGCGGCGCTGCGAGGACATCGAGGCGGACCTTGTCGTCCATAACCGTAACCGCCAGCGAGCCGGCCCCGACGAGCGCGATGTCATAACGGACGGGTCCAGCCACCACCAGGGACTGGGCGGGCACGAGACGGATCACCAGACTGCCGACGACCGCGGGGTCGTCGCGAAGCAGGCGCTTGAGCGCGGGCAGCAGCCAGCGGGCGGTCGGGGAGTCGGGCGCGGCGGGTGCGGCGGAGGCGGCGGACGCGGCGGAGGCGCCCGGCGCGGCGGGTCCGACGGATGGGACGGGCGCGACGGGCGCGATCGGCGCGGCAGGCGCCGCGCGCTCGGCCGCCTCGGCGTGCCCCCCGGCCGCGGGGCCGCCGATGGGTACGGGCGCGACCGCCACGGCCGCCCGCCGTTCCGCCACGGCCCCCCCACGCCTCCCCCGGCCCCGTGCGGCCGCCAGCTCCGCGGCCAGGGTGGACGGCACGCCAGGCACCACGGCGCCGGGCACCACGGCACCGGGCACCACGGCGTCAGCCACCACGGCACCGGGCACCACGGCACCGGGCACCACGGCGCCGGAGCCCGGCTCCACGCCGACCGCTCCCTCAGCGGCCGGATGCTCCTCCCGTAGCCGGTAGAGCGCGGCGGCGAGGCGGTCGGGCGCCACCGCCGCCGCAGGTGCACCGGGCGGCAACCGAGCCTGTCTGGTCCGGCTCGCGTGCGGCGCCGCGCGCCCGACCTCTGCGACCGCCGCCTCCGGCAGCAGGACGACCACCGCTCGCACCGCGTCGAGCTGACGCGCGATCGCCTCGATCGCCTCGGTCACATACTGGGCCTGGGCGCGCTCCGCGTCCGGCCCTCGGCTCAGCGCCTCCTCGCCCTCGGCCCGCTCGGCGGCGAGGCGAAGGAGCGCCCCGGCGAGGGCGCTCTCCCCACGGCCGCGCGCTCGCCAGCGGCTGGCACGCATCGCCCGCTCGAGCGCCAGGGCCGCCGGCTCGCCGACTAGGGCCGGCCTCTGCGCCGGGACCGGCGCACACGGCGTCGAGCGGGCGAGAGCGCGCTCGGCGGCGAGGGCGCGGGCGCGTCGCTCCGATGCCCCGGGCCGCCGCGCCACGACGACGCGGGACCTCCTCAGCCTTTCGATCTCCTGACCCAGGTCCTCGGCATGAGCCTGTGCCGCCTCGAGCAACTCGAGGACGGCGCGCGCCTCGGCCTGGTGGTGGCGGATGCGTTCGGCGTGGTCTCGCCCGAGATCGAGCCTCATCGCCCGTTCGGAGTGGGCGAGCTGTTCGGCCTCGCGGCGCCGTCGTTCGGCGCGGGAGAGCTCGTCACCAAGTCGCTCCGAGTCTTCGCGCGCGTGCGTGAGCTCGAGCTCGAGCCGGTCGAGCAGCGCCCGCGCCTCCCCGGTCGCGGCCTCCGCCTCGACGGCGCGGCGCCGCGCCTCACGCTCGGCGAGCTCGGCCCGCCGCTCGCGCCGATCGGCGAGCACGGAGGGGTCGACGACGATCCGGGGCGGCGAGGGGCCGGGGGCCACCCCGGGATCGGCCACGGCCGGGGGCAAGGCGATCGACACGCTGCCGAGGACGAGGGTGAGCCTGCCCCCCAGGTAGGGAGCGAGCGAGGCGGGAATCGAGAAGCTGACCTGCCACAGGCCGGGCTGGGCCCCACGCATACTGGGCGGCTCGGGGAGGGCGGGGAAGCGGTAGCGCTGGTATTCGGTATCGATGGCCAGCACCGGGGGTACGGTGGTGGCCGCTCGGCGGCGACGCCAGCGCCCGGAGACGCGAACCACCAGCTCGCTGCCCGTCCCGGCCGACCAGCGCACCGCCTCGATCCCGAGCGGCTGCTGAAGGCCGGCCGACTCGCTCACCACGAGCCCCGGCACCGTCGCTTCACGGGGTAACGCATCTCCGCAGGGGAAGCTAACCCCCGCCGCGGACAAACCCGCCGCGTGCTAGCTGTTCGCGCCCGAGGCGCGCCGCTGCGCGACGGCCGCGCCGACCGCGACGGCGGCGACCACGCCCGCAGCGAAGAGCTTGCGCGACTTGCCGCTGTAGCGGCGGCGCAGATACCAGCGGGCGCCGCGCCAGACGGCGAACCCGAGAAGCTTGTATTTCATCTCGCGACGATCCTACCCGGGCTTGCGATGGCGTACGCGCCATGCCATCCGCGACTGCAGCGACCACAGCTCGATGAAGCCGGGAGCCGCGTTCTGGGAGAACAGCCCCCCCGACTCCGAGAAGGTGGCGAGCTGGGCGTCGTACACGGCGTTGGGAGAGGAGCGGGTGACGACGCGCGCGGAGCCCTTGTAGAGGTTGATCCCGATCGTGCCCGTGACCTGCTCGTTGACCGCGTTCATGTACGCATCGAGGTCGGTGCGCAGCGGCTCCCACCACAGCCCCGCGTACACCAGGTACGCCCACTTCTGGTCGAGGGCGGGCTTGAACTGGTTCTGATGGATCGTCCCCACCAGGCGCTCGAGCTCCTGGTGGGCGAGGAGGATGATCGCCGCGGCCGGGACCTCGTAGATGTCGCGCACCTTGAGGCCGACGATCCGGTCCTCGATGTGGTCGACGATCCCCACGCCGTGGCGAGCGCCGAGTTCGGCGGCGCGCTCGAGCAGGGGCACGAGCTCCATGCGCTCCCCGTTCAGTCCCACGGGCACCCCGCGCTCGAACTCCACCGTGAGCACCTCCCCCTCCTCGGGCGCCTCCTCGGGCGGCGTCACGAGCTGGAAGACGTCCCGCTCGGGCGCCTGCTCGAGCTCCTCGATCCACCGGCCCTCGCTCGAGCGGCCCCACAGGTTGTCGTCGATCGAATACGGCGCCGTCTCCGTCCCGCCCTTGACCGCGATCCCGTGTTCGCGCGCGTAGGCGATCTCCTCCTCGCGCCCCATCTGCCACTCGCGGACGGGGGCGATGACCTTGAGGTCGGGAGCGAGGGTGGCGACGGTGGCCTCGATCCGCACCTGGTCGTTGCCCTTGCCCGTGCAGCCGTGGGCGATGGTGTCGCAGCCGGTAGCGCGCGCTTGCTCGACGGCGAGCTTGGCGATCAGCGGCCGGCCCAGGGAGGTGAAGAGCGGATACCCCGAGCCGTAGATGGCGTTCGCCTTGATGGCGGGGAGCACGTAGTCGCGGGCGAACTCCTCGCGCGCGTCGACCACGCGGGCGTCGATCGCCCCGAGTTGGCGGGCCTTGCCCTCGACCACCTCGTAGTCCTCCCCCGGCTGCCCGAGGTTGACGGTGAGGGCGACGACCTCGGCGCCGTACTGGTCCTGGATCCACTTGAGCATCACGCTCGTGTCCAGCCCTCCGCTGTAGAGCAGGAGGACGCGGTGGACCTCGGATGGGTCGGCGAGGTAGGAGGCGGTCTGTGCGGCTCGGGGCTCGGTGGCCATGGGCGTGAAGCGTATTCGGCGGGCCGTTCTCACAACGTCCCCGCCTGCGCCGGCGGCTGATACCTACACCAAGGTCTAGGTCGGCGGCGGCGCCACGAGCCTGCGCCGCACGTCCCACCACAGCGCCTCATAGGCCATCGCCGCCCGGCTCCCGGGGGCGATCTGGGCGACGACGGCGCGGTCGACGCCCATCCGCTCGACCTCGTCGGCGGAGGGGATGGCGGCGCCGAGCATGGTGACATGGGCGGCCCGGAGCTGGGCCATGACCTCGCGGTGCAGGGACTTGCGGACCTCGACCATCGAGAAGAAGGCGAGCACCTGCGGGCCTCCCTGCACGAGACCCTCGAGCTGCTCAAAGGTCCGCGAGGACAGCGTCGCGGGGATGATGGGCACGAGCAGAGCGTCGGCGGCCTCGAAGACGTTCTCGGACACCAGCGAGATGCTGGGCGGGCAGTCGAGGAAGATGTACTCGTACTCGCCGCGCAGGGGCTCGAGCACGCGCGCGAGGCGGTCGGTCGAGTGCTTGGCGGCGTCGAGCGCCAGGTCCATGTGGCGGTAGGAGAAATCGGCGGGGAGCAGGTCCAGGCGCTCGTAGTCGGTGCCCTTGATCAGGCCCTCGACGTCGGATTTGCGGCGCACGAGCTTGCGGACCCCGCCACGCACCTTGGGCCGCACGCGAAACAGGTAGGTGCTCGCCCCCTGCGGGTCGAGGTCCCAGAGCAGGGTGCCGGCGCCCCCGCGGGCCGCCAGATAGGCGAGGTTGACGGCCGCCGAGGTCTTGCCCACGCCGCCCTTGATGTTGTAGGTGGCGAGCACGCAGCTCATGTGCCGAAGGTCTCCCTGACCAGCGCGCGCTGCTCGGAGGAGGCGAAGGAGGCGAAGCTCTCTGAGAACTCCGCGCGCGCGGATCGCTCGTCCTCGCCCAGGCGCTCGAGGAGCACGCCCATGGCCATCAGCGCGGCGGGGCCGCCGGGGAGAGTGGCGACGTCGTCGCGGAACGAGCGCAGGGTGAGGATCTGGACCTCCCGGTCCTGGTGGCGGCCGAGGGTGTCCTGGAGCGATTTGAGCGCGCGCACGAGCGGCTTGACCACGTCGCCGGGGTGCAGGGGGACTCCGAAGAGCTCGAGCAGATAGCGGAGCTCCTTGCCCTGCTTGCGGAGCTCGTGGAGCGATTCGGCCGGGCTCGCGTCGTCGATCGCGCTGCCCATCTTGACCATGCGCCGGTAGACCTTGACGATGCGCTCGCCGGAGAGCTCGCCGATCGGCCGGGTGGCGTCGGGGCGATCCTCGGCGGGCAGGATGATGAGCTCGCGCAGGAAGGCCGGCCACTGGGCGCGGAGGTCGGCGGCGCGCTCGGAGCGCAGGGCCCACACCATCTCGCGGTGGGCCACCACGCGGCGGTCGCGCAGCACGCGCAGCAGCGGCTCGAGGTCGGAGTAAGCGGGCTCGGGCAGGCCGGACCGGAGCTGGTCGAAGTCGAGGACGTACACGTCGAGGTCGCGGGCGGGACCGGTGATGTGCTGCAGCCAGCGCAGCTCGATCCGGAAGCGCGCCAGCTGCTCGGGGGGAAAGACGCGCTTCAGCTCGCGCATCACGGCGCGCGAGCGGCGCACCGCGACCCGGTAGTCGTGCAGGAACTCGGGGTCGATGTCGGCGATGGTGCCCGGGAGGTTGGCGTCCATGACCTCGGCCAGGCGCCTGAGGATCGAGGCCACCGCGACATCCGCGCGCTCGTCCGGGGCCAGGGCGACTTCGACACGGGCCGAGATGCCCCCCGGGGTGGCGCCGGTGGCGATCACCGCCTCGTCGACCTCGGAGCGATCCGCCACCCTGAGGCCGATGTCGTCGATGAGCGTCGCCCGTACCCGCTCGAACTCCTGGTCGTAGCCGCGGATGGGCGTGAGCCGGATGCGCGGCGCGAGCGCGAGCCGGCGGTTGGGCGAGGCGACCACGGCGGACGCCTCGAGGGCCAGGCGCACGACGGTCTTCTCTCCGGCGTCGAGCACTCCGAAGGCGCGCTGGGCGCTGTCGATGCGGACGAGGGGAAGCAGGGCGCGCACCTCGATGATCTCGGTCAGGTCATCGCGCAGGGGCCCGGGCTCGAGCTCCCCGGCCAGGACCCGTTCGGGCGGATGCGCGGCCTCCATCGAGGCACGCTCGCTGGCCCCGTGAAGGGAGACGAGCGCCGAGCGATCCGCCTCGTGCACGAACGCGAGCCCCGCGGCGCGCAGGAGCCCGTCGAAGGTGTCGTAGAAGCGGCGGTCGCGGTGCGTGGCTGCACCCTCGCGAAGGGGAAGCCGGTCGCTGAGTGCGTCGAGCACTTCGGCTGGGCGAGCGCCGTCCGGCAGCAGGAGGTCGGTCCCGGTCGAGCTCATCTCGAATCCGTTCGATGTTCCACTTCGCGGGGAATTGTCCTGGTGTCCAACCCTACGCCAGCGCCCGCAGGCGCGTCAGGGCCTCGTCGATCTCGTCCTCCTGCGCGATCAGCGGGGGCAGGAAGCGGATCGTGCCCGGGCCGGTGGCGTTGACCACGAGGCGCTGCTCGAGCAGGGCGCGCCGCGCCAGCTCGGGAGCCGAGGCGTCGGGCACGACGTCGATCGCCAACATCAGGCCGCGCCCGCGCACCGAAGCGCCGTAGGGAAGCGCCGCCAGCCCGTCCGCGAAGCGAGCACCGAGCGCCCCCACCCGCGCCAGGAGCTTCGGATCGGAGCAGATCTCGAGCGCCACCAGCGCTGAGGAGGCGACCACCGGGCCGCCCGCGAAGGTCGAGCCGTGATCGCCCGGCTGGAAGACGTCGGCGAGCCGCTCGCCCGTGATCAGAGCGCCGATGGGCAGGCCTCCGCCGAGCGCCTTGGCGCTGGTCATGGCATCGGGGATCACGCTCGTCTGCTCGTAGGCCCACAGCGACCCCGTGCGCCCCATCCCGCACTGGATCTCGTCGAACACGAGTGCCGCCCCCACGCGGTCGCACGCCTCGCGCGCCGCAACGAGCAGCTCATCGGAGAGCACGTTGATCCCCGTCTCGCCCTGGATCGGCTCGAGCAGCACCGCCGCGGTGCGCTCGCTCACGGCCGCCGCCAGCGCCGACGGATCCTTGGGCACGACCACAAACCCCGGCACCAGCGGCGCAAAGGGCGCCTGCTTGGATTCCTGAGGGGTGGCCGAGAGCGAGCCGTAGGTGCGTCCGTGGAAGGCCTCCTGGACCACCACCACTTCTCCCCCGGGCCGCGCCCGGCGCACGAGCTTGATCGCCGCCTCGTTGGCCTCGGTGCCCGAGTTGCAGAGGAACACCTTGCCGCCGAGCGAGCTCTCGGCCAGCGCCGCCGAGAGCCGCAGCGCGGGTTCGGTGTAGTAGAGGTTGGTGGCGTGCATGAGCCGGCCCGCCTGCTCGCACACCGCCTCGACCACCCGCGGGTGGCAGTGGCCGACGTTGAGGACCGAGATGCCAGCGAGGAAGTCGAGGTACTCGTTCCCCTCGGCGTCCCACAGCCGGCAGCCCGATCCGCGCACGAACTCGACCGGATTGCGGGCGTAGGTGGGGATGGCATGGGCGCGCTCGAGCGCCTGGAGCTCGGCCAGCGACACCCGCTTACGCCCCCAGCCCGATCCGCGTGCCCTGACCGGCGTCGGTGAAGAGCTCGAGCAGCAGCGAATGGGGCACGCGCCCGTCGACGATGTGCGCGAAGGAAACGCCGCCGTGGATGGCCTCGAGACATGCTGCGAGCTTCGGTCGCATCCCGCCCCCCACCCCCGGTAGCGCGGCCTCGACCTCGGTGGCCGTCGTCTCGGACACAACACTCTCCGGGTCAGCGGGATCGCGCAGCCACCCGGAAACGTCGGTGAGGAAGACGATCTTGTAGGCGCCGAGCGCGCTCGCCACCGCACCCGCGGCCTCGTCGGCGTTGATGTTGTAGGAGTTGCCGTCGCGGTCGGCGCCCACGCTGGCGATGACGGGGACGTAGTCCTGGGAGACGTGGTTGAGGACGTCGACGTCGACGCGCTCGATGCGCCCGACGAAGCCGATGTCCTGCCCGCTCGGCGACTGCTGGCGCGCGGCGCGGAAGAGCAGGCCGTCGTCGCCGCACAGCCCCACCGCCGGCTGCCCGTGGCGGTTGATGAGCAGGACGATGTCCTTGTTGACCTTGCCCACGAGGACCATCTTCGCCACTTCGACGGTCGCCTCGTCGGATACGCGCAGGCCGTCGACGAACTCGACGGGCAGGCTCAGGCGCTCCATGTAGGCGGTGATCTCGGGGCCGCCCCCGTGGACGATGACGGGATTCATGCCCACGTACTTGAGGAGGACGACGTCACGCGCGAACTCCTCCTTCAAAGCGGGGTCGGTCATCGCCGCGCCCCCGTACTTGATCACCACCGTCTTGCCGTGGAACTCGCGGATGTAGGGGAGCGCCTCGAGGAGGGTGGCTACGTCACGCACGCCGATGCCTCATGTCGTGTACTCGGCGTTGATCGTCACGTACTCATGCCCGAGGTCGGAGAAGAACACCTCGGCCTCGGCCCCCGCTCCGGGCAGGCCGACCTCGTACTCGACCTCCTGGCCCGCCACCGCCCGTTCGAGCGCCTCGTGGTCGAAGGGGACGACGCCGCCCCCGGAGCACACGGGCACGCCCTCGATGGCGATGTCGAGCGCGAGCGGCGCGGTGCCGGGGAGCGCCATTCCCACGGCCTGGGCGATCCGCCCCCAATTGGGGTCCCCCCCGTACAGCGCCGTCTTGACCAGGGGCGAGTTCGCCACCTCCCGGGCCGCGGCCGCGACGACGTCGAGGCTGCCTCCGCGCACGAGCACCCGCCCCACCCGCCGCGCCCCCTCGCCGTCGCGGACGATGAGGAGGGCGAGCTGGCGCAGGACGGCATCGAGCGCCTCGCCGAAGTGGAGCTCATCCTCGGTCTCGGGCTCGATCGCCACGCCCGCGGCTCCGCTCGCCTGGAGGATGACGGTGTCGTTGGTCGAGAGCTGGCCGTCGACGCTGATGCGCTCGAACGAGCGCTTGACGGTGACCCCGAGGAGCAGGTCGGCGGTCTCGGGCGACATCCCCGCGTCGGTCTGCACGAAGCACAGCAGGGTGGCGAAGTTCGGGGAGATCATCCCCGCCCCCTTGGCCTGGGCGCTGATGGTGACGGTTCCGCCGGCCAGGGTCACGCTCACCGTCGCGCGCTTCTCGAACGCGTCAGTGGTCTGGATGGCGGCGGCGAAGTCGCGGTCGCCGTCGGGGCGGAGCGCCCGCGCCACGCCGGCGATGCCGTGGACGACGGCGTGCATCGGCATCGGCTCCCCGATCACTCCGGTGGAGGCGACGGCGATCGTGTCCTCGCCCACTCCGGCGGCGATCGCCCCCGCCCCCTGCATCTTGGCGGCGTCGTCGAGCCCGCGCCGGCCCGTGGCGGCGTTGGCGTTCCCCGAGTTGACGACGACGGCGCGCAGGCCGGCCAGGTTCGAGCGCTCCATGGTGAGCAGGACAGGGGCGGCGAGCACTCCCGAGCGGGTGAAGCGCGCGGCGCTCGTCACCTCCAGCTCGTCGCACACCATCATCCCCACGTCGAGCGCCCCGCTCGCCTTGATCCCCGCCGCCACGCCCGCGGCCCGGAAGCCCTTGGGGAGGCCGCCGTCGAGCTCGCCGACGTGCTCGTGGCGTTCGACCCAGCGCGAGGTGAAGAAGCCGGGCGCGCTCATGAGATCCCCTCGCCCTCGGGACGGCCGAACATGAGGTTGAGGTTCTGGACCGCCTGCGAGGCGGCGCCCTTCCACAGGTTGTCGATCGCCCCGAAGACGATCACCCGGCCCGTGCGCTCGTCGCGGTGAACCGAGAGCCGGCAGAAGTTCGTCTCGCGCACGTCGCGCACCCCGGGCGGTGAGGCGGCGAGCTCGACGAAGGGCTCCGCCCCGTAGGTGTCGTGGTAGAGCGCCTCGAGCTCGTCCGCGCTCACCTCCCGCGTCGGCGTCACGTAGCAGGAGACGAGCTCACCCTGGTCTAGGGGGACGAGGTGCGGGGTGAAGGTCAGCTTTACATCGGCGCCGAGCGCGGCGAGCTCCTGCTCGATCTCCGGGGTGTGGCGGTGGCGCGGCACGCTGTAGGCGTTGACGTTCTCGTCCACAGTGACGAAGTGCGTCTTCTCGCTCGCCGCGCGGCCGGCGCCCGACACCCCTGACTTGGCATCGACGACGACGTCGCCGATGAGACCGGCACGCGCCAGCGGGGCGAGGGCGATGATCGTCGCGGTCGGGTAGCAGCCGGGGTTGGCGACGAGGTCGGCACCCCTCAGGGCGGGTCGATAGAGCTCGGGCAGGCCGTAGACGGCGTCGCCGAGCAGCTCGGGAGCCAGATGCTCGCGGTACCACTCGCCGTACACCTCGGCGTCACGTAGGCGGAAGTCGGCGCTCAGGTCGACGACCCGCACCTCGCGCTCGACCAGAGCCGAGACCACCGGCGCGGCCGCCCCGTGGGGGTAGGCAACGACGGCCGCGTCGACATCGCCGTGGCGGTCGAGATCGAGCTCCTCGAGCACGAGCGGGACCCGGTGATGGGGATAGAGATCGTCGAGGCGGCGGCCGACGTCCGAGCGCGCGGTGATGGCCGCGAGCTCGAAGCCCGGATGCGCGTACAGGAGGCGAGCGGTGAGCGCACCGCCGAACCCGGCCGCGCCGAGCACGGAGACCCTAGGCGGCACGGATGCTCCCCTTGAGCTCGGTTTCCAGCGCCCGCGCGATCTGCGCCCGCCGCGCCGCGACCTCCTCGTCGGTCAGCGTCCGGTCGCGGCCGCGGAAGCTGAGCCGGAGCGCGAGCGAGACCTTGCCGGCGCCGATGCGCTCGGGGTCGCGGTAGACGTCGAAGACGGCGGCCCCGGCGAGCAGCGCCCCGCCGGCGCGGCGGACGACGCCCAGCACCTCGGCGGCCGCGACGTCCTCGGGCACGATCACCGCGAGGTCCTCGCGCACCTCGGGGAACGTCGCGACGTCGCGGTAGAGGGGGAAGCCCGCGGCGATGGCCGCCTCGGCAACGACGTCGAGGTCGAGCTCGAAGCCGGCGACGATCTCGCCGACGTCCCACGCGTCGGCGACGAGCGGGTGGATCTCGCCGAGCCACCCGACGCGCTCGCCCTCGACGAGCACGGCCGCGCTCCGCCCTGGATGGAGAAAGGGCTCGGGCGCCGGCTCGACGGCGAAGGGGACGCGCAGCGTGTCGAGGAGCGCCGTGAGGGCGCCCTTGGCGGCGTAGAAGTCGGCGGGCCGAGGGTTGGGGTCGCGCCAGGTGGCGGGCCGGACGGCGCCGGTGAGGAGGGCGCCGAGGTGGTGGGGCTCTGTGGAGGCGGCCAGCGCCGCTTCCATTGCGAGGTTCGCCGGCGCAGAGCTCGCGGCCCGGCGGGGCTCGACGTCCAGGTACACCGCGCCTGACTCGAAGATCCGCACCGTCCCAGCCCCGCGGGCGCGGTTGTACTCGATCGCGTCGAGCAGCGACCCCAGGAGGGTCGTCCGCAACAGCGATTGATCGGACGACATCGGGTTTTCTAATTCGACCGCCTTGCGGCGGTCGTCGTTTGGCGGCAGCCGCAGGCGGTCGGCGAGGTCGGGGGCGACAAAGCTCCAGCCCACGATCTCGTGCACGCCCTGGGCGGTGAGGGCGTCGGCGGCGCGGCGGCGGATCCGCTGGCGGGGGGTGAGCCGCGCGGCGGTGCCGTGGCCGGCGCCCACCGCGAAGCGGGTGGCCGGGAGGGTGGCCGGGAGCTTGTCGAGGCCGTCGATGCGCGCGACCTCCTCGATCAGGTCGGCCTCGCGGGTGACGTCGGCGCGGCGGAAGTAGGGCACGGTTACGTCGAGCCCGTCGACGGCCTCGGCGACGCCGAACTCGAGGGCGCGGAGAATCTCGGCCGAGCGCTCCCGCGGTACGGGGGCACCGAGGAGGCCGCTGACCCGGGCGTCGCGCAGGCGGATGGTGACGGGCGGCGGTCCGGGCCCGCCCACGTCGATCGTCCCCGGTGCCAGCTTCGCCCCCGTGAGCTCGATCATCAGCTCGCTCGCCACCGCCTGGCCGTCCATCGCCTGCTCGGGCTGGATGCCCTTCTCGAAGCGAGAGGAGGCCTCGCTGCGCAGGCCGAGGGCGAGCGAGGTGCGCTGGATGTTCGGTCCGTTCCAGTTCGCCGCCTCCATCAGCACCCGCGTGGTGTCGGCCGAGACCTCCGAGCGAGCTCCGCCCATCACCCCGGCGATCGAGGTCGGACCCTCGTCGTCCTCGATCACCACCATCTCCTCGTCGAGGAGCCGGGTCTGACCGTCGAGGGTCTCGACCGGCTCGCCGGGGCGCGCGCGCCTGACCGTGAGCTTGCCGCCCGCAACCCGGTCCACGTCGAAGGCGTGTAGCGGCTGGCCGGTGAGGAGCATCACGTAGTTGGTGATGTCGACGACGTTGGAGATCGGGCGCTGGCCCGCGGCCGTCAGCCGGGCCTTGAGCCAGGGCGGAGAGGGCCCGATCCGCACGTTCTCGAACAGGCGGGCGGTGAAGCGGGGGCACAGATCCGGGCTTTCGACCTCGACGCTGACACCGTCCACCGGTCCCGGCGTCCCCGGATCCTCGCTCCACGGCGGCGGGGCCAGAGACGCGCCCGTGGCGGCGTGGGTCTCCCGCGCGACCCCGTAGATGGCCAGGCAGTCGGGCCGGTTCGGCGTGATCTCGAGCACGAGCACATCGGTGGCGAGCGGGAGCACATCGGCGAGCGGGGCTCCGGCCGCGAGGTCTTCGCCCACGGACAGGACCATGATCCCGTCGTGCTCGGTCCCGATCGCGACCTCGTCCTCGGCCAGGATCATCCCGTCGGACTCGAGGCCGCGCAGCTTGGCTTTCTTCAGCTTCGTCCCGTCGGGCATCACCGCCCCGGGCCGCGCCACCGCGACGGTCTGGCCGGCACGGACGTTGGGCGCCCCGCACACGATCTGCGCCGGC
>DASZMD010000326.1:0-3180 GCA_035551955.1 Solirubrobacteraceae bacterium
GCGAAGGCGAAGCCGGTGTTGTTGTAGACGAAGGGGGCGGTGAACAGGTGCCAGATCTGCTGGCTCCACGGCCGCGGGACGACCACCAGCTGAGTGACCGAGTCGTTGAACAGCCCCGTCCGCCAGAGCAGGCTGCCGACAAGGCCGAGGACGACCAGGAGGGCGGTGGCGTAAGGGCGCGAGTCGCCGCGGATGCCGGGGATCTCACCGGTCTTGAGGCGCGGCAGCGACGCGGTGGGCGACCGGAGCCGGCGATGGCGCTCGGTGACCCGGCCCTCGCGATCGATCTTGGGAGCGCGCTTTCTGAGCCGATTGCCGCAGTACGGGCACTCGGTGATGTACGGGCTCACCTCGGATCCGCAGTTCTTGCAGACAACGAACAGGTCCGGGCCGCCGGTGCTCACCCCCCGATGGTAGCGCCGCGAACATGCGCGGGCGGGCGGTGAGGCGAAGCTACACCGCTGTCGCCGCGACGATCTCCGCCACCACCTCGCGGAGGTCGTGGTTGGCCTCATACACAACCACCTGACGAGCCGCCCCATTGCCCCGCTCGAGCAGGTCCTCGACGGCCTCGAGCTCACTCGTCGAGCCGAGATCCTGGGCGTGCTCGCGCATCCGGTCGAGCAGTCGGCGGGCGAGCGCACCGGTCGCGATGCGGTCGCGGCTCGGCAGGTCGACGAGCTCGCCCTCGAGCCCGTGACGGGTGGCGAGCCACTTGTTCTCGTCGAGCATCTCGAACGGATATTTCGAGAGCTGCTCGCCGGAATCGAAGTGCGACGCCAGCTCGTGCACCAGCGCCTGCACGAGCGCCGCCAGCCCGAGCGTGTGCTCGATGTGGGTCTGCGAGTCCATCGCGCGGATTTCGACGGTACCGAACTGCGGGTGGGGGCGCACGTCCCACCACAGATAGGTGTAGTCGGCGATCGTCCGCGCCGCGACCATGAACTCGATCCGCTCGACGTAGTCGTTCCAGTCCTTGTAGCGGGGCGGGATCCCCACCCGGGGAAAGGCGCGGAAGATCGGGGTCCGGGTCGACCCGAGCCCGGTGGCATCTCCGCGCCAGAACGGCGAGTTGGCCGACAGGGCAAGGAGGACGGGGACGTGCACGCGCATCCCGTTAGCGACGTGGATCGCCTTATCGGGGTCGTCGATCCCGACATGCACGTGCATGCCGAAGATCAGCTCCTGGCGGGCCACGAAGCGCAGGGCGCTGATCAGGTCGCGGTAGCGCGGCCGCGCGACGATGCGCTGGTCCTCCCAGCGCGCGAACGGATGCGTGCCCGCCGATCCGATCGCCAGCTGCCGGCGCGCCGCCGTCTCGATCACCTGGCCGCGCAGGGCCCGCAGCTGCGTGCCCGCCACCGCGATGTCGGGGCACGGATCGGTCGAGATCTCGAGCACGGACTCCATCAGCTCGGGCTTGATCTCCCCGGTCGGAGACGGCTCGAGCATCGACTCGATGGCGTTGACCAGATCGAGCGTCTCGGCGTCGAGGATCATCAGCTCCTCCTCGATCCCGAGCGTGAACGCTGGCCCCGTGAATCGGTGCTCCACGCGCGCAGCCTATCGGCGAGGCGGGCCGACTTGGCGGGGGCTGTCAGCGCCCGTCTCGTGGCGAGCAGCACATAGACTCGCCTTCTTCTCTCGAGACGGAAGGACTGTGCCATGGCCCTGGGCTATGACGGCAAGCTGTACCTGCTCGCGTTCGACCACCGCGAGTCCTTTGTCAGGGATATGTTCTCGATCATCGGCGAGCCGACGCCCGAGCAGGTCGACGCGATTCGCGACGTCAAGCGCCTGATCTTCGAAGGCACGCTCGACGCCGTCGGGCGCGGGGCCGATCCGAACCTGACCGGGGTCGTGGTCGACGAGCAGTTCGGCGCCGAGATCCCCGCCCGCGCCCGCGAGCACGGGCTCAGGCTGGCGATGCCGGTCGAGCGCTCAGGGCTCGGCGAGTTCGACTTCGAATACGGCGATGACTTCGGCGCCCACGTCGAGCGCTTCGACCCCGACCTCGCCAAGGTGCTCGTGCGCTACAACCCCGAGGGCGAGGATCAGGAGCTGAACGAGCGCCAGCGCGCTCGGCTCAGGACCCTCTCGGCCTGGCTTAGGGCCCGCGGACGCAAACTCCTCTTCGAGCTCCTGGTCCCCCCCACCGAGCCCCAGCTCGAGCGCGCCGGCGGTGACACCAGCCGCTACGACGCCGAGCTGCGGCCGGATCTCATGCGCTCCGCGATCGGGGAGCTCCAGGACGCGAGCGTAGAGGTCGACGTGTGGAAGCTCGAGGGGGTCGAGCACTCCGAGGACGCCGCCATGCTCGTCGAGCAGGCGCGCTCGGGCGAAGGGCGCGAAGGCGTCGTGTGCATCGTCCTCGGGCGGGCCGGGTCAGACGAGCAGATCGATCATTGGCTCCGCCAGGCCGCCGCCGTCGAGGGCTTCGCCGGGTTCGCGATCGGGCGCTCGATCTGGTGGGGCGCGCTCCGGGGTTTCCTCCTCCAGAGCCTCCCCCGGGGGCAGGCGCGCGACCAGATCGCGGCCAACTACCTGCGTTTCATCGACGTCTACGAGCGACACGAGCGGGAATAGGATCGAGACGAGCCGATGGGCACGTGGGTGGTAGCCTGCCCAACCGATGGCCATGCGGATGCGCCAGAGCCTCGCCCAGCTCGAGCAGGCGTTCGTTCACGAGACCCAGCAGGACCGCCAGCGGCGCGAGCATCTGCGCCGTAACGCGGCCCGCCGGTCTCGTAAGCGGGCCTACGAGCGCGAGAAGGCGCGCAGCAGCCTCCGCTTCACGCTGCTCGTTCTCTCGCTCATCGCCACCGCCGTGATCGTGACGGTGGCGATGTTCGAGACGCTGAATCTGTTGCTAGCGTAACCTCGCGGAGGGCGCGACCGCGAGCGTGCTACTGCTAGCGGGCCTCGCCCAACTCGCCTAGCGCGGCATCTACTTCGGCACGATCATCCTTACGCGAGTCAGCCAGACGCTCCTGCTGAATCTCGAGGTAGACCTCCTTGCGGAAGACCGGGATCTCCCGTGGGGCCTGGATGCCGATCCGCAGCTTCTCGCCCATGATCGCAAGTACCGAGACCTCGATGTCATCACCAATCATGATGCTCTGGTTGGACTTGCGGGTCAGTACCAACATGTGGGTCTTGCCTCCCTGCTCGCCTGTGGAC
>DASZMD010000327.1:0-2198 GCA_035551955.1 Solirubrobacteraceae bacterium
GTGTGCAGTGTGCAGTGTGCAGTGTGCAGTGTGCAGTGTGCAGTGTGCAGTGTGCAGAGTCCAGAGTCCAGAGTCCAGAGTCCAGAGTCCAGAGTCCAGAGTCCAGAGTCCAGAGTCCAGAGTCCAGAGTCCAGAGTCCAGAGTCCAGAGTCCAGAGTCCAGTGTGCAGAGTGCAGTTTTGCGCGTCCCGAATTGTGTGCCAAATTGACGTCCCGATACGCGTCCCGAATGAGCTATTTATTAAGGTGTGGTTCCGTGCACTGTGCAGAGTGCAGAGTGTGCACACCGAGTGTGCAGAGTGCAGTGTGCAGAGTCCAGAGTCCAGAGTCCAGAGTCCAGAGTCCAGAGTCCAGAGTCCAGAGTCCAGAGTCCAGAGTCCAGAGTCCAGAGTCCAGAGTCCAGAGTCCAGTGTGCAGTGTGCAGTGTGCAGTGTGCAGTGTGCAGTGTGCAGTGTGCAGTGTGCAGTGTGCAGTGTGCAGTGTGCAGTGTGCAGTGTGCAGTGTGCAGTGTGCAGTGTGCAGTGTGCAGTGTGCAGTGTGCAGTGTGCAATGTGTGTGAGAAAAGTTTTGTGTGAGAAAATATTTGTGTGAGAATATTTTTGTGTGTGAGTGTGAATGAATTTGTGTGAGAATGTATGATTTTGAGGCGTGTTTGCAAGGGAAGTGTTTTTGAGAGTGAATGAAATTTGTTGAGTGAAGAATATTTTTGTGAGTGATGATGATTGATGAGTGAAGAATATTTTTGTGTGGAGAATTTTTTTGTGAGTGAGTGATGATGATTGAAGATGATTGATGATGATTGAGATTGAATGATGATGATTGAGATTGAATGAGTGTGATCGAATGTAATGAGTTGAGTTGAGAATGAGTTTGAGAATGATTGAGAATGAATGAATTCATCGAGAGTTTGGATTGTGATCGAAAGACGTATGAATAGTGGTGTTTGAAATGAGTGTGAAAATGAGTGAAAATGTGAGTGTGCAATGTGGTGTGAAAATGTCAAAATGTCAAAATGTCAAAATGTCAAAATGTCAAAAAGTCAAATTTGCATGCGAAAGTGGGAAAAGTGGCTTTTTGGGGTTTTTGGGTTTTTGGGGGTTTTTCGGTGTTTTTGGGTATTTTGGGGTTTTGGGTGTTTTTTGAGGTTTTTGGAGTTTGATGAGAATGTATGAGTTTGAATGAGTTTGAGTTTGAATGAGTTTGATTGAGATTGATTGAGTTGAGATCGAATCTAATGAGTGAGTGATGATGATTGATGAGTGATCGATGATGATTGATGAGTGAAGAATATTTTTGTGAGTGATGATTGATGAGTGAAGAATATTTTTGTGAGTGATGATGATTGATGAGTGAAGAATATTTTTGTGTGGAGAATTTTTTTGTGAGTGAGTGATGATGATTGAGATTGAATGATGATGATTGAGATTGAATGAGTGTGATCGAATGTAATGAGTTGAGTTGAGAATGAGTTTGAAGATGATTGAGAATGAATGAATTCATCGAGAGTTTGGATTGTGATCGAAAGACGTATGAATAGTGGTGTTTGAAATGAGTGTGAAAATGAGTGAAAATTCATGGTGTGCAATGTGGTGTGAAAATGTCAAAATGTCAAAATGTCAAAATGTCAAAATGTCAAAAAGTCAAATTTGCATGCGAAAGTGGGAAAAGTGGCTTTTTGGGGTTTTTGGGTTTTTGGGGGTTTTTGGGTGTTTTTGGGTATTTTGGGGTTTTGGGTGTTTTTTGAGGTTTTTGAAGTTTGATGAGAATGTATGAGTTTGAATGAGTTTGAGTTTGAATGAGTTTGATTGAGATTGATTGAGTTGAGATCGAATCTAATGAGTGAGTGATGATGATTGATGAGTGATCGATGATTGATGAGTGAAGAATATTTTTGTGTGGAGAATTTTTTTCTGTGAGTGATGATGAGTGAAGAAAAGTTTTGTGAGTGAAGAAAAGTTTTGTGATGAGTGAGTTGAGAATGAATGTGTCTGTGGTTGCTCGTGTGGTCTGAGTGGAGTTGATGGAAGTAGTTCATTGAGTGTGAATGAATGTGAATGAATGAAGAAAAGAGAGTATATATATATATATATGTGAGTGAGTGTGTGATGAAACTTCCTGACGGAAGTTTGTGACCCACCCATGAATGTGAGTGAGAATATTTTTGTGTGGTGAAAATTTTTGTGTGAGAATATTTTTGTG
>DASZMD010000328.1:0-1516 GCA_035551955.1 Solirubrobacteraceae bacterium
TATGCCCGGCGTGTCGCGGCGCATAAGTGCGGCCTCCGCGTGATCATTTGTTCTCGCCAAAGGACAAAGGATCAGCAAACGGAGGCCGTGATGGACAGCTTGCCAGAGGATGCCGGTGCCGGGCCACTCGCCGTGCTGTCGCGGTTCCGGCGGGATTTCCATGCCTGCCTGACCGCCCGCAGCGACGAGCTGCCGGAGCTGGCCGACGCGGTGCTGTGCGCGGACGGGCCGGTCAGGACCCTGGCCGGCCTGTCGCTGGTCCCGGAGCACCGGCGTGGCCATGGTGCGCTGTATGACGCGGTCAACCACGGGCGGATCAACGTGGCGCGGCTGCGGCGGTCGCTGGCCGGGCTTCCGTTACCGCGGGCGGCGGATGGGCGGCTGGTGCTGGCGGTGGATGTGAGTAACTGGCTGCGGCCCGGCGCGGCGACCAGCCCGGAGCGGTTGTTCTGCCATGTCTATGGCCGGGGGAAGGGGCAGGCGCAGATGATCCCGGGCTGGCCATACTCGGTGATCGCGGCACTGGAGCCGGGGCGTACCTCCTGGACCGCGGTGCTGGATGCCGTCCGCCTGGGCCCTGATGATGACGAGACCGAGGTCACCGCTATCCAGGTCCGCGATGTCGTCACCCGGCTGGCCGGGGCCGGGCACTGGCGTGCGGGGGATCCGGCCATCCTGGTCGTCTTTGACGCCGGCTATGACGTGACCCGGCTTTCGTTCCTGCTGGCGGACCTGCCGGTGGAGCTGCTGGGCCGGCTGCGCAGCGACCGGGTGATGCAGCTGCCCGCGCCGCCGCGCCAGCCCGGCACGAATGGCCGGCCCCGCAAGCACGGCGGGGAGCTGGCCCTGGCTGACCCGGCGACCTGGCCGGCCCCGCAGATCACCACAAGCACGGTGACCTCCCGGTACGGGCTGGCCGTGGCCGCCGCGTGGGACCGGGTGCACCCGCGGCTCACCCACCGTGCCGCCTGGCTGGACCACGACGGCCCGCTGCCGGTCATCGAGGGAGCACTGATCCGCCTGCAGGCCGATCATCTGCCTGGTGACCGTGACCCCACGCCGGTATGGCTCTGGTTCTCCCGCACCGGGGCCACTGCCCGTGAGGTGGACCGGCTGTGGCAGGCGTTCTTGCGCCGCTTTGACCTGGAACACACCTTTCGCCTGTTCAAGCAGGTCCTCGGCTGGACCGCCCCGAAGATCCGCGACCCGCACGCCGCCGACCGGTGGACCTGGCTGGTCATCGCCTGCCACACCCAGTTGCGCCTCGCCCGGCCGCTGGCCGATGACCTGCGCCGCCCTTGGGAACGTCCCGCATCCCCGGGACGGCTGACTCCGGCCCGCGTCCGCCGGGGGTTCAGGAACATCCGCGCGAAGACCACCCAGCCAGCCGGTGCACCCAAACCCGGCAAACCTGGCCCCGGCCGCCCGCCAGGATCGAAGAACCGCCACCCGGCACCCCGCCACGACGTCGGGAAAACGACCCGAAGAGCACTCACGCTCAAGGCAAGGCAAGAAC
>DASZMD010000329.1:0-12886 GCA_035551955.1 Solirubrobacteraceae bacterium
TCATGAACCCCGGGACGTCGGCGAGGAAGAGCAGGGGGATGTTGAAGGCATTGCACGTCCAGATGAAGCGCGCGCACTTGTCCGAGGAGTCGACGAAGAGGACGCCGCCCTTGACCTTGGGCTGATTGGCGACGACGCCGATGACCTGTCCTCCCAGGCGCGCGTAGCCGACGATCACCTCCTTGGCCCAGCGCTCGTGGATCTCGAGCAGCGTGGCCGCGTCGAGCAGGCTGTCGAGGAGCTCGCGCATGTCGAAGGGCTTGTTCTCGTCGGCGGGGACGATGTCGCGGATCAGGCGATCGGAGGCCGGGGCGGCGGCGTCGGCCGCGGGCGGGGGCTGCTCCCATTTGGTCGGGAAGTAGGAGAGGTAGCGCTTGGCGACGTCGATCCCCTCCTCGTCGGTGTCGACGAGGATGTGCCCGACCCCGCTGCGCGAGGTGTGCATGCGGGCGCCGCCCATCTCCTCGAGGGTGACCTTCTCGCCGATCACCATCTCGGCCATGCGCGGCGAGCCGAGGTACATCGAGGCGTTCCCGTCGCGCATGATCACTGCGTCGCAGAAGGCGGGGATGTAGGCGCCGCCGGCGGCGCTCGGGCCGAAGAGGACGCAGAGCTGGGGGACCACGCCCGAGAGGCGAACCTGATTGAAGAAGATCCTGCCCGCGTGCGCTCGGCCCGGGAACATCTGGACCTGCTCGTTGATCCGGGCCCCGGCCGAGTCGACCAGGTAGACGATCGGGACCATGAGCGAGAGGGCGCGCTCCTGGATGCGGAGGATCTTGGTCACCGTCTTCGGCGCCCACGATCCCGCCTTGACGGTGGGGTCGTTGGCCATCACCGCGACCGCTCGCCCCGCGATCGTCCCGAGCCCGGTGACCACGCCTTCCGCGCCGAGGCCGTCCTCCGCCGAGCCCGCGAGCAGTCCCTCCTCGGTGAACGAGCCGGGGTCGAGGAGGAGCGCCACCCGCTCGCGGACCGGGAGCTTGCCCTGTTCGGCGGCCTTGGCGTGGTGGCGCTGGGGTCCGCCCGCCAGCGCGCGCGCGACCGCGTCGTCGAGATCGGTCATCGGGGCGGGAGGCTACTCACAGCACCTTCGAGAGGAACGCCTGCGTGCGCTGATGGCGGGGGCTCGAGAGGACCTGCGACGGCTTCCCAGACTCGACCACAACCCCCGCGTCCATGAACACCACACTGTCGGCCACCTCCCGCGCAAAGCCCATCTCGTGGGTGACGACGATCATCGTCATCCCCTCGCGCGCGAGCTTGCGCATGGCGCCGAGGACATCGCCGACGAGCTCGGGGTCGAGCGCCGAGGTGGGCTCGTCGAAGAGCATGAGCTTGGGGCGCATGGCGAGCGCGCGGGCGATCGCCACTCGCTGCTGCTGCCCCCCCGAGAGCTGGGCCGGGTAGGCGTCGGCCTTGTCGACGAGCTCCATCTGGGCGAGCAGCTCGCGGCCGCGCTCCCGCGCCTCGGCGCGGCCGACCTTGAGCACCCGCGTCGGGGCCTCGATCACGTTCTCGAGCGCGGTCATGTGCGGGAACAGGTTGAACTGCTGGAACACGATCCCGATCTGCGCCCGCTGGCGGGCAACCGCGGACTCCGGCATCTCGTGCAGCTTGCCTCCCGCCTCACGGTAGCCGATGAGCTCCCCGTCGACCGTGAGCCGCCCGGAGTTGATCTTCTCGAGATGGTTGATGCAGCGCAGCAGGGTCGACTTGCCCGAGCCCGAGGGACCGAGCAGGCACATCACCTCGCCGCTCTGGACGTCGAGGGTGATGCCCTTGAGGACCTCGAGGCGCCCGAAGCGCTTGTGCACGGCCTCGGCTTTGACCATCGGGTCGGTCATCGGCCGAACCCGAGCCACCGAGACTGCATCGACACCTTCTGCGAGCGCGAGAACCCGCGACCGTAGTGGCGCTCGATGAAGTACTGCCCCACGTACAGGAGGCTTGTCATCGCCAGGTACCAGATGCTCGCGACGATAAGCAGGGGAATGGTCTGGTAGCTGACGGAGTAGATGAGCTGGACCGAGTACAGAAGCTCGGTGTAGGCAATGACGCTGACGAGCGAGGTGTTCTTGAGCATCGAGATCGTTTCGTTGCCCGTGGGCGGGATGATCACGCGCATGGCCTGGGGCAGCACGATCCGTCGCAAGGTGAGGAGGCGGCCCATGCCCAGCGACGCGGCCGCCTCGGTCTGACCGGCGTCGACGGAGATGAATCCGGCGCGGACGATCTCCGACATGTAGGCCGCTTCGTTGAGCCCGAGCGCGAGGATCGAGACGATGAAGGGCTTGAGCAGCGAGTTGGCGTTGGCATGGATGAAGGCGGGACCGAAGGGGATCCCGAGGTCGATCCGCGGATACAGCGCCCCGATGAAGTTCCAGAACAGGACCTGCACGAGCAGCGGGGTCCCGCGGAAGAACCAGATGTAGAGCCAGCTCGCCCCCGATACGAGTGGGTTGGGCGAGAGGCGCATGACGGCAAGGCCGACCCCGCCCGCGATCCCGATGACCATCGCGACGACGGTGAGCTCGAGGGTGATCTGGACCCCGTGGAGGATCCGCGAGTCGAACAGGTAGTGCCCGACGATGCCCCAGCGAAAGCGCGGATTGGTCGCGACCGAATGGACGATGGCGACTGCCACCACGGCGACGATGGCCGCAGCGATCCATCGCCCCGGCCGGCGGACCGGGACGGCCTTGATGTCCTCCGGCCGTTCCGGTCGCTCCGCGCTCTCGGTGGCCTCGCTCGAGGGCACCCGCCGTTACCTCAGCTCGTCGCTCCGTTGATCGTGGGGTTGGTAATCGCGCCCGCCTGGATTCCCCACTTGGCGAGGATCTTCGTGTACGTGCCGTTGGCCATGAGCGCTTTCAGCGCCGCCAGGACCGGCTTCGCCATCCCGGCGTGCTTGGGCAAGGCAAGACCGTAGGGGGCCGTCCCGTACGGCTGACCCACGAGCTTGAGCAGCCCGTTCGACCGCTTCACCGCGTAGGCGGCGACAGGCGAGTCGGCCATGCCGAGCTGAGCGCGTCCGCTCTGGACGGCAAGGTTGACGTCGTTCTGGTTGGGATACGAGAGAACGGTCACCGCGGGCTTGCCCGCGGCCTTGCACTTCTTGCTCTGAGCGGTCGCGTCGGTCTGCTCGGTGGTGCCCGCCTCCACCGCCGCGGTGTGACCGCACAAGCTCGCCAGCGTGCCCACCGGAGTCCCCCCCTGGGCCTTCGTGTAGAACGAAGTCCCGGCGCTGAAGTAGGTGACGAAGTCGACGACCTTCTGGCGGGCCTTCGTGTCGGTGAACGACGAGGCCCCCAGGTCGTACTTCCCGGCCTGGATGCCGGGGATGATGCTGTCGAAGGTCTGGTTGACCACGTTCATCTTCAGCCCCATCACCGCGCCGAGCGCCTTGACGAGGTCGACGTCCATTCCCTCCACCGTGTGGCCATCGGGGGCGATGAACTCGTTGGGCGCGTAGGTGGCGTCGGCGGCCACGGTCAGCGTTCCCTTGTGCTTGATTGAGGCCGGCACCTGGGCGGCGATCGACGCAACCTCTGAGGTCGCCGGGGTGCTTGCCGGTTGCTTCGAAGTCGTGGAGGTCGAGCTCGAACCACACCCGGCGATGACGAGCATGGCCAGCGTGCACGCCGCCATGCCCAGTCGCTCGACGCTGAGACGCATGATGTTCCTCCTGATCAATTACTCGGGAATCTTTCCCTCTCGGCCGCGCAGCATATGTGAAAGCCCGACGAGGTTCGGGTGGCGAGGCGCGTGTCTAATCAGCGCCTAACGCCGACCAGGAGACCGGCCCGGCGGTCAGCACGTGACTTCCGAGCGGGCGGCCGAGCACCCCCTGCACCCGACGCGAGACCTCGATCAGGGCTCCCAGATCGACCCCGGTGGCGATGCCCATCTCGTGGAGCATGGAGACCAGATCCTCGGTGGCGACGTTCCCCGTCGCTCCCGGGGGCACCGGACAGCCGCCGAGCTCCCCGAAGCTCGACTCGAAACTCTCGACCCCGGCCTCGAGCGCGGCGAGCGCGTTGGCCAGGCCCTGGCCGCGGGTATTGTGGAAGTGGGCGGTGAGCTCGGCGTCGGGCAGGGCGTCTTGGGCGGCGGCGAAGAACTCGCGCACCTGGAGCGGGTTGGCCATCCCCGTGGTGTCCCCGAAGCCGATCTCTTCGGCGCCGGCGTCGAGGAGCCGTCGGGCGATCTCGAGCACCCGTTCGGCCGGGACACGACCCTCATAGGGGCACCCGAACGAGGTCGAGATCACCCCCTCGCAGCGCAGCCCCTCCGACCGGGCGCGGGCGAAGGTGCGCTCGAGACCGGCAAGCGACGCCTCGACCGAGCGCCCGACGTTCTTGGCATTGTGGGTCTCCGATGCCGACAGGAAGCCGTTGATCTCCTGGAAGCGCTCGCGGTGAGCGAGCGCGCGCTCAAGCCCGCGCTCGTTGGGGATGAGGACGCTCGCCGCCACCCCCTCGGGGAGCCGGACGGCCTCGAGCACCTCGGCCGCGTCCGCGAGCTGGGGGATCACATCGGGGCGCACGAAGCTCGTGAGCTCGATCCGGCGCAGGCCGGCGCCCGCGAGCGCTTCGATGAGCGCCACCTTATCGGCGGTGGGGATGACTTCGGGCTCGTTCTGAAACCCGTCGCGGGGCCCCACCTCGCGGATCCTGACCTGGGGCGGGAGCGCGCTCATTGGGCCCGATTGTATGTCGGCGTGAATGGCGCTCAGGCGCGGCGGGAGTCGACCACGCGCCGCTCGTGCGTGCCCACGCCGATGGTGCGGCCGTCCTCGTGGACGACCTCGACGGTGAAGCGGAGCTTGCGTCCCTCGACCACCTCGGTGAGGCGAGCATGCGCCGTGCACCGAGATCCGGCGGCCGCCCCCGCGACGTGGCGGACGCACACCTCGAAGCCGACGGTGGCGCGGCCGGCGGGAAGCAGCGGATAAACGAGCATCGCCGCCGTGCGCTCCATCATCGCGACCATTCCCGGAGTAGAGAGCACCGAGAAGCCGAGCGTGCCCCCGACATCGGTGACCAGCGGGCCCTCGACCGAGAACTCGTTGCTGGCCTCGACGCCTGGGGCGAGAGGGCCGGGATCCATGGATGGCGCCGAACCCTAGCGCCGGGAGGGGTCCGCGCCCGCCTCCCACGGCTCGTCACCTACACTCCATCGCCCGTGCCGACGCCCGTATGCATCATCGGAGGCACAGGTGCACTCGGCTTCGGCCTCGCGCTCCGGCTGGGCCGGGCCGGCACGCCGGTGGTGATCGGGTCGCGGGAGGAGAGCCGTGCCGTCGAAGCGGCCGCCAAGGCCCGGGAGAGAATCTCCGCGGGCTCGTTCACCGGGCTCGAGAACGCGGAGGCGGCGCGGGGCGAGGCCGAGATCGTGATCCTCACCGTCCCTTTCCGCAGCCAGTCAGAGACGCTCACCAACCTCAAGGGGGCGCTCCGCGAGGGCCAGGTCGTCCTCGACTCGACCGTGCCCCTGGCCGCGGCGGTGAGCGGGAAGGCAACTCGCTCGCTCGGGGTCTGGCAGGGATCGGCAGCCCAGCAGGCTCAGGAGATGGTGCCCAGCGGCGTGCGCGTCGTCTCGGCGCTCCACACCATCGCCGCTTCGCACCTCGCCGACCTCGACTACCAGCTCGACGAGGACGTGCTCGTGTGCGGCGACCGGCGCGAGGACAAGGACCGCATCGCCGAGGTCGTGGAGCGGATCGCCGGGCTCCGGACCGTCGACTGCGGGCGCCTGGAGATGGCGCGAATCGTCGAGCAGCTGACGCCGCTGCTTATCTCCATCAACATCCGCCACAAGACCCAGGCGGGGATCAAGATCACCGGCCTCCCCGGCGGGGAGGGACCGCGCCTGTGATGGCTCGGCGCCCCGGGCGCCGATGAGTGGGCCCGTCGTCGTCCTGGCCGGGGGCACCGGCGGCGCCAAGCTCGCGCGGGGCATGCTCGACGTCGCCGGCGAGGACCTCGTGGTCATCGCCAACACCGCCGACGACACCGAGATCTACGGCGCCTACGTCTCCCCCGACCCCGACCTCGTCACCTTCTGGCTCGCGGACCGGATCGACGAGCGCGGCTGGGGCCTCGAGGGCGACACCTTCGCGGTCATGGATGGGCTGCGCGAGCTCGGGGTCGACGTGTGGTTCAACCTCGGCGACCGCGACCTCGCGATCGGCCTCGAGCGCGACCGCCGGCTCGCGGCGGGCGAGCGGTTGACCGAGGCGCAGGCGGCGATCGGTGCCGCCCTGCGCGTCCGCGCCCGCGTGCTGCCGATGAGCGACCACCCCGTGCGCACGTGGGTGCGCGCCCAGGGCCGCGCATGGCCGTTTCAGGAGTTCATGATCCGTGGCGGGGGCCGGGGCCCGGTCGAGGACGTCGACTTCCGGGGTGCCCGGATGGCGACGCCCACCGGCGAGGTGCTCGAGGCCATCGCCGGCGCCCACGCGATCGTCATCGGTCCCTCGAACCCGGTCGTGTCGATCGGGCCGATCCTCGCTGTGCCCGGGGTGCGCGAGGCTCTCGCCGCCAGCCCGGCCCCGGTGGTGGCGGTCAGCCCGCTGGTGGGGGGCGCGGTGCTCAAGGGCCCGACCGAGGAGTTCCTCACCGCCGTGGCCCTGCCACTCGACGCGGACGGCATCGCCCGCTTCTACGACGGGGTGATCGACGGCCTCGTGGCCGACGAGCGGACCGACCGCGTGCCCGTGCTCGAAACCGATGTCCTCATGGCCGACGATGCCGGTCGGCGCCGCCTCTCCGAGGAGACGCTGCGCTTCGCCGAGGCGCTCCACTAGCGTTCACCTCGATGCCCACCCTGGCCGTCCTCCCGATCAAGAACTTCACCGAGGCCAAGCAGCGCCTCGAGACCGTCCTCACCCCGGGGCCGCGGAGGGCACTCGCCGAGGCGATGTTCTCCGACGTCCTCACCGCCCTGCGTCGCTCGCGCTCCGTCGCCGACACCCTCGTCGTCACCAGCGACCACGGGGCGCAGCAGATCGCCGGCGGGCACGGAGCGCTCGTGCTCGACGACGAGGAACCCGGACAGAGCCCGGCCGCCGTCCTCGGCATCAAATACGCGCTCGATCATGAGTACGCGCGCGTGCTTCTCGTGCCCGGCGACTGTCCGACGCTCGACCCGCGTGAGGTCGACGCCCTCATCGCCCACCCCTACGAGGCGCCGTCGGCGCTGATCGTCGCCGACCGGCACGGGACGGGCACCAACGGGCTGCTCCTCACCCCACCGGACTCGCTCGTTCCCGCCTTCGGGCCTGACAGCCGCGAGCGGCATTTCGCCAACGCCGCGATGGTGGGGACGGTTACCGAGCTGGTGAGCATGGCTTCGCTCGAGCTGGACATCGACACCCCCGATGACCTCGAGATGCTCCGCGGCCTGCTCGAGCGCTCGCACGGAGGCGCGGCCCACACGCGCGGCATGCTCAGCCAGATGCTCCGTAGCCGGATCTAGATGTCGTAGATGCTCACCGCCGCTCCGCTGCCGGGATTGCCCGAGATCGAGCAGGGCGCCGACCTGGCGGCGCTGATCGCCGACTCCGCCCAGGGCGAGCTGACGCTCGCGGCCGGAGACGTCCTCGTCATCGCCCACAAGGCGATCTCCAAGGCCGAGGGGCGCATCCGTCCCCTCGCCGACGTCTCCCCGAGTGACCGTGCTCGCGCCCTCGGGCGCGAGCAGGGCAAGGACCCGCGCCACGTGCAGGTCATCCTCGACGAGTCAAGCGAGGTGCTGCGCGCGACCCGGGGCATCCTCATCTGCGTCACCCACCACGGCTTCGTGTGCGCCAACGCCGGTGTCGATGCCTCGAACGCGCCCGTCCCCGGTACCGTGATCATGCTCCCGCGCGATCCCGACGCCTCGGCGCGGAGGCTGCGGGCGGGGCTGCACACCCTCACCGGTGTGCGCCCGGGCGTCGTCATCACCGACTCGTTCGGTCGCGCCTGGCGTCAGGGCCAGTGCGACGTGGCGATCGGGTGCGCGGGGATCTCGGCACTCGACGACTGGCGGGGGCACACCGACCGCGCGGGACGCGAGCTCCATGCCACCGTCCTGGCCGCCGGGGACGAACTCGCCGCCGCCGCCGACCTGGTGCGGGCCAAGGACGGCGGTCAGCCCGTGATCCTCGTGCGCGGGGCGGAGCGTCACGTCACCGAGGACGACGGGCCCGGCGCCGGAGCGCTGATCCGGCCTGCCGCCGAGGACCTGTTCAGGTGACGCGCGCCGGCTCGGCCGGCGCACCGAGCGCGTGGAAGCCACCGTCGACGTGGAGGATCTCCGCGGTGACGGCCCGCGCGTAGTCGGACATGAGGAAGCAGATCGCGCTGGCCACCGGCGCCGGATCCTCGACATCCCAGTCGAGCGGCGCCTGCGCGCGCCAGAGGTCGGCGAGCTGCTCGAACCCGGGGATCCCGCGCGCCGCCACCGTCCCCAGCGGTCCCGCCGCGACGAGGTTGACGCGGATGCCGCTTGGGCCGAGGTCCCGCGCCAGGTAGCGCGACACCGACTCGAGGGCCGCCTTGGCCACCCCCATCCAGTCGTACACCGGCCAGGCCACCGTGGCGTCGAAGTCGAGCCCGACGATGCTCGAGCCCGACGGCATGATCGGCGCCAGCCCTGCGGCCAGGGCCTTGAGCGAAAAGGCGCTGGTGGTGAAGGCCTGCGCCGCGCTCTCGGCCGGGGTGGTCAGGAAGCGCCCTCCGAGCGCGTCTTCGGGCGCGAAGGCGATCGCGTGGAGCACGCCGTCCACGCGCCCCCACCGCTCCCGCAGCTCCTCCACCAGGGCCTCGATGTCCGCCGGGTTGTTGACGTCGAGCTCGAGCACGTCGACGGGCTCGGGGAGCTTGCCCGCCGCGCGCTCGGTCATCCGCCGCACGCGGCCGAAGCTCGTCAGGAGCACCTCGGCACCTTCGCGCTGCGCCTGCTCGGCGGCGTGGAAGGCGATCGAGTCCCTGGTGATGACGCCGGTTATGAGCAGGCGCTTGCCCTCCAGGATCACTGGCGAGACCCCGCCAGCGTGCGCAGCGCCCAGACGAGCCGAGCGCGCGTCTCGTGCGGTTCGACGACCTCGTCCACGTGCCCGCCGGAGGCGGCGGCGGCCGCGCCCAGATGCTCGCCCGCATACAGGTCGGCGAGGCGCGCGAGCTCGGAGTCGACGTCGTCGGCGGCCGCCAGCTCACGCCGGTGGACGATTCCCACGGCGGCGCGCGCGCTCATGATCCCCATCTCGGCGCCCGGCCAGGCAAGGACGAGATCGGCGCCGAGGTCGCGGGAGTTCATGCTGATGTAGGCGCCGCCATAGGCCTTGCGCAGGACCACGGTGACCTTGGGCACGGTCGCCGCCGAGAAGGCGCGCAGGAGCGAAGCGCCGTGGCGGATCACCCCGGCCCGCTCCTGGCGCGTCCCGGGCATGTATCCCGGGGTGTCGACGGCGACGACGAGCGGGAGGCCGAAGGAGTTGCAGAAGCCGATGAAGCGGGCCGCCTTCTCTGCGGCCACGGCGTCGATGACCCCGCCCAGGTGGCGCGGCTGGTTGGCGACCACCCCCACCGGGCGGCCGTCGATCCGGGCCAGCGCGGTGACCATGTTCCGCGCCCAGCGCGGGCACAGCTCGAGCAGCGATTCGGCATCGACGATCCCGTCCAGGGCGTCGCGCACGTCGTAGACCCGGCGCGGCTCGGGCGGGACAGCAGCTCCAGGATCGGGGGATGCGGGCTCCTTGGGCACTGCGCGGGGCGGGGCGTCGCCCGCCGCCGAGGGCAGATAGCTGAGGAGCGAGCGCACCCGCGCGGCCGCCGCCGCCTCGTCGCGCTCGACCAGGTGGCAGACACCGTTGCGCTCGTGGACGCGGCGGCCACCGAGGGCGGCGGCGTCCACCGACTCCCCGAGCGCCTCGCGGACGATGCCCGGGCCGGTGAGAAACATCGACGCCTCCTCGGTCATGAGGATGATGTCGGTGAGGGCCGGCGAGTAGGCACCGCCGCCCGCCGACATGCCCGACACGACCGAGATCTGCGGCACCACGCCGCCGAGCCTGATCGTCTCGCGGAACACTCGGCCGTAGCCTCCGAGCGACGACGAGCCCTCCTGCATCCGCGCCCCGCCCGATTCGACGAAGGCGATCACGGGAACGCGCCCCCTGCGCGCCGTCTCGAGCACGCGCACGACTGTGTCGGCGTGAAGCTCCCCGAGCGAGCCGCCCAGGTAGCTGCTGTCCTGGGCATAGCAGGCGATCGGGCGCCCGTCGACCGTCCCGGTCGCGCCGACCACGCCGTCGCCCGGGAGGGCGCGTGCCCCCAGCCGGGTGGAGGTCACACCGGAGCGCATCACCTGCAGGCTCCCGGCATCGCACAGCACCTCGAGGCGCTCGCGCGCGCTCAGGCGTTCCTGCGTGGGGCGAGTCGCGGTGGCGCTCATCGTGTTATTCCCTTCCTCCCAGGACCAGGGTTACGTTGTGGCCGCCGAAGGCGAACGAGTTGGAGATCGCCACCGGGGGGTGACCGTTGGACATGATCAGTGGCCGTGCCTCGCTGGGCACATAGTCGAGGTCGAGCTCGGGGTCGGGGACCTCCAGCCCGAGGGTGGGCGGGATCACCCGCGCGCGGAGCGCCTCGAGGGTCGCGACAGCCTCGACGGCGCCGGCTGCGCCGAGCAAGTGACCGATCGCCGACTTGGTCGAGGAGATGGGTATCTGCTTGGCCCGCTCCTCGCCCAGCGCCATCTTCAGCGCCCGGGTCTCCGCCGCGTCGTTGAGTGGGGTGGAGGTGCCGTGAGCGTTGACGTAGTCGATGTCGGCCGCGGTCTTGCCTGCGTCCTTGAGGGCGAGGCCGATGGCGCTCGCGGCCGGGCCTCCGGTCGGGTCGGGGGCGGTCAGGTGGTGGGCGTCGGAGGTGGCGGCGTAGCCGAGCACCTCCCCGAGGATGGTGGCCCCGCGCTCGCGCGCGGCCTCCTCCTCCTCGAGCAAGAGCACGCCCGCACCCTCACCCATCACGAAGCCGTCGCGGCGCAGGTCGAAGGGCCGCGAGATTCCCTCCCGCGACAGCGCCGACAAGGCGTTGAAGCACGCGAACCCGAACTCGGTCAGGGTGGCCTCCGAGCCCCCGACGATAACCGCGTCGGCGTCGTCGTACTGGATCATCCGCAATGCCGAGCCGATCGCGTGCGCGCCGCTCGCGCACGCCGACACGACACCGAAGGTCTGCCCGTGGATGCCGTACTTCATGGCCACGGCGGCGACCCCGGCATTGGGCATGTACGACGGCACACCGAGCGGGGAGACCGCCCTGGCGCCCTTGTCACGCATCACATCGTGGTTGCTCTCCACCGTGCGGATGCCGCCGATCCCGGTGGCGAGCACGCACCCGACGCGCATCGGGTCATAGCCGGCCTGGTCGCCGTTCCACCCCGCCTGCTCGAGCGCCTCTCCGCTCGCCACCATCGCCAGCTGGGAGAAGCGGTCGGTACGACGGATCTCCTTGATCGACAGGAACTCCTTGGGGTCGAAGCCGTCGCACGCCCCGGCGCCATCCTCGATCCCGCACTCACCCGCCGCCCAGCGCTCGTGGAGCTGGCCGGCGCCGACGCCCAGCGGCGTGACCGCACCGAGACCGGTTACCACTACCCGTCGTCTCATCGGGACACCCCTCTCGTCCGCCCAGGCGCCACTTATTCCGCCCGGCTGACGATCAGGTCGATCGCCTGGCCCACGGTCTTGAGCTCCTTCATGTCCTCGCCCTTGAGGATGACGCCGTAGTCGTCCTCGACGACCTGGGCGAGCTCGACGAGATCGAGGGAGTCGATGTCGAGCTCCTCGAAGGTGGCATCGCGGGTGATCTGGCTGGCATCGGGGCCGAAGCTGGCGAGGGTCTCGATGACGCGGCTTTCGACCTGTTCGGTGGTGACTGACATCGTTGGCTCCTGTTCGTTGGCTCTGCAGATACGAGGTTTAGGCCGCGAGTCCGCCGTCGACCGAGAGGACGGCCCCGTTGACATAGCCGGCGGCGTCGGAGGCAAGGAAGCTGACGCATGCGGCGACCTCTTCCGGGGTTCCGGCGCGGCGGGCCGGGACATTGCTGAGCAGCTCGCTCTCGACACCGGCGGTCATGTCGGTGTCGATCCATCCGGGCGCCACCGCGTTGGCGGTGATCCCGCGCCGGGCCACCTCGACGGTGACCGCCTTGGTCATGGCGATCAGCCCCGCCTTGGCGGCGGCGTAGTTGGCCTGGCCGGGGTTGGCCCGGAGCCCGACCACCGACGAGATGTTCACGATCCGCCCGAACCGGGCGCGCATCATCGGCTTGAGCGCGCGCCGGGTGAGGCGGAAGGCACCGGTCAGGTTGGTGTCGAGCACGCGCTGCCATGCGTCGTCGTCGAGCAGGGAGATGAGGTTGTCGGCGGCGATGCCGGCGTTGTTGACGAGGCCCAGCACCGGGACCCCGAGGTGCGCCTCGGCGCCGGCGAAGAGCTCGTCGGCGGCGCCGGGGTCGGCGACGTCGGCGGCGAGCGCCACGGCGCGACCGCCCGCCTCCTCGATCTCCTTCACGACGGCGGCGGCGCTGTCGCCGCCACTGCGGTAGTTGACGATGACCGGCCACCCGTCGCTCGCGAGCGAGCGGGCGATGGCGGCGCCGATCCCGCGAGAGGCGCCGGTGACCAGGGCACAGCCCTCCGGTCTCGCGGCGCTCTCAGCCATCTCGGGCGGCGCTCCACTCGATCACTGCGCCGCCCCAGGTGAAGCCCGCCCCGAAGGCGCTCACGAGCACCCGCGAGCCCGGACTTAGGCGCCCGTCCTCCTCGGCCGCGACCAGGCCGACGGGAATCGTCGCGGCCGACGCGTTGCCGAGGCGCTCGATGCAGTCGA
>DASZMD010000330.1:0-2278 GCA_035551955.1 Solirubrobacteraceae bacterium
CCCGCTGGGCGGGGCGTACTTCGTCGAGGCGCTCACCGATCGCATGGAGGAGCTCGCCTACGACTACTTCCACAAGATCGACCGGCTCGGCGGCATGGTCCAGGCGGTCAAGGAAGGCTTTCCCCAGCGCGAGATCGCCGATGCGGCCTTCGACCTCCAGCGCGAGATCGACAGCGGCCGGCGCATCGTCGTCGGCGTCAACGCCTTTACCGAGGGCGATGACGGGCAGACCTCGCTCCTGCGCATCGACCCCTCGCTCGAGCGCAAGCAGATCGACAGCGTGCGCACGGTCAGGGCCGCCCGCGACGCGGGCGCCGCCGAGGCGGCTCTCGCCGACCTCAAGGACGCCGCCGTCGCGGGACGGAACCTGATGCCGCTGCTCGTCGACGCGGCGCGCCTGCACGTGAGCGAAGGCGAGATCGTCGAAGTCCTCCAGCAGGTCTGGGGCGACTACCGCGAACAGCCTATGTTCTGAGCTCGAGCCGGGCGCCCGCGGGCTCGACGCCCTCGGCCGCCTCGGCCGCGGAGGCGACCTCGCGGGCGGAGACCACCGAGGCGTCGGGGGCCATGGCCAGGTAGTAGGCGACGCCTCCTACCGCGAGCCCGATGAACCAGGCGTAGTTGGCCAGGCCGCCGAGCCCGGGGATGACATTTCCGGCCAGGGCCGCGAACAGCCCCACGGCGAGCGCGAGCAGGCCGCGTACGTTCCAGCCGTCGCGGTAGGAGTACTCGCCTGAGCGCGAGTAGAACGAGCCGATGTCGTACGAGCGCCTGCGCAGGACGAAGAAGTCGACGAGCATGATCCCCGCCACCGGGCCGAGGGCGCCGCCGATGACGTTGAGGACCTTGAAGATGCGAGCCGCATCAGAGAACCACAGCCACGGAACCGCTCCGACCGCGAGCACGGTGGCGATGATCCCGGCGCTCACGAAGGTCAGCCTGCGGGGAAACAGGTGCACGAGGTCGTAGGCGGGGGAGACGATGTTGGCGGCGACATTCACCGACAGGGTGGCGATCAGGAGAGCGACGGCGCCGAGGATGAGCACCGGCGTCGAGTGCATGCGGATGAGCAGGTCGACGGGATTGGCGATCGGATGGCCGAAGGCGGCCACCGTCCCCGAGGTGATGAGGATCGACATGAAGGAGAAGAGCAAGGCGGTGATGGGCAGGCCGATCGTCTGACCGATCGTCTGGTCTCGCTGGGAGCGGCTGAAGCGGGTGAAGTCGGGGATGTTGAGCACGAGCGTGCTCCAGGTCCCGATCAGGCCGGTGACCGAGGCCCCGAAGAGGACCCAGAACGCGTGGCCGTGGACCTTGGCGGGCTGGCTGAACAGCGGCCCGAGGCCGTGAGCCTGGTGGATCGCCCAGACGACGAGGCCGAGGAGCATGACCACCACGAGCGGCCCCGCCCACAGCTCGAAGAAGCGCACGCGCACCATGCCGTGTCTGATGATCACGACGTGCAGCGCCCAGAAGATGACGAAGGAGATCCAGTTGCCCAGGCCCATCCCGATGAACTGGGTGCTGCCGAGGTGGTTCCAGGCGGGGACGACGGCGCCGATGATCGCGTTGATGGCCAGGCTGCCGGCGTAGGTCTGGGCAGCGAACCAGAACATCGCCACGGCCGCGCGGACGAGGACGGGGAACTGGGCGCCCCGGTAACCGAAGGTGGCGCGCATGAGCACGGGGAAGGGGAGCCCGTACTTGGCGCCGGCCACACCGTTGGCGCACATGGCGAGAATGAGGATCGCGTTGGCGGTGAGCACGGTGACGAGGGCCTGCCAGACGTTCATGCCCAGCGCGATCAGGCCCGCCGCGGTGGTATAGGCGACGATGTTGTGGACCATGCCCATCCACACCGTCGAGTAGTTGAGCCACGTCCAGGTCCGTTCCCGGGGCTCGGTGGGTCGCAGGTCGTCGTTGTAGAGCTGGGGGTCGCCGGTCGGGATCATCGCCATGGCTCCTTCTCGGTCCCCGCTCGGTTTTTCGTTAGCGCGCCTCCTCACACCAGGGTGGTAGCTCCGGGCAGTGATGGCATTGGCCCGTCGGCCAGGATTCGGGGTCCGGATTTCGGCCCGTGAGAGGGTTTCAGGCGCGGATGGGCCGCGCAGTGCGCTCTCCGGCCGCCGCCACCAGTGGCGCGGTGCGGGCCGGCACGTGGCGCTCGAGGACGATGTAGCTCGTGCACCGGCGGATCGCGGGGGTGCGCAGGAGCTCGTTGATGAGCTCCCCGAGGTGGCCGGTGTCGCGAGCGACGACGCGGCAGATGAGGTCGTGA
>DASZMD010000331.1:0-26692 GCA_035551955.1 Solirubrobacteraceae bacterium
AGGCGAGGAACACGACCAACGGCGCCACGTCTGCGGGCTCTATCCAGGGGACGCCGAGCGGGGTCTTGGCCTTGAGGATCTCGATCGCCGTCTGCTCGTCCTTGGCCGGGTCTCCGGTGGGTTCGCGACCGCCCTCGCTGATGGCCTGGGCGTAACGGTCCTCGTGGCGGGTGAGGGCGGTGTCGACGAGGCCCGGGATGACGGCGTTGACGGTGATGTTGTGGGCCCCGAGCTCGAGTGCCGCCGACTTCATCAGCCCGATCAGTCCCCACTTCGAAGCCGAGTAAGCCGACCCGAACTTGGTGCCGTGCTGGCCCTGGGTGGAGGAGGTGATGATGATGCGCCCGCCGCCGCGCCGGACAAGCAGCGGCGCGAAGACGCGGAGCACGTTGGCGGTGCCGTTCAGGTTGACATCGATCTGGTCATGCCAGTCGGGATCTTCCATCTCGAGGATGGGCTTGAAGGCCTGGATGCCGGCGTTGGCGAAGACGATGTCGACCCCGCCCCACTCCCGTTCGATCGTCCCCGCAGCCTCGCGGAGCGCCGCTGTGTCGCGCTGGTCCGCCGTCAGGCCCAGCCACCGCGAGCCGGTGCCCGCAACCGCGCGTCCGGTGCCGGCCAGGTCCTCCACCGTCGCCGGGGGGAAGTCGAGGATCGGGCTGACCTCGGCGGCGATATCAACGCCGGCGACATCGGCGCCGTGGCGGGCGAGTGCGATCGCCGCGGCCCGACCGATTCCTCGCGCCGCGCCCGTGACCACGGCGATCCGGCCCTCGAGTTCGGTCGGCGTGACCGTTGTGCTCTCGGTGGCCATCGCAGGCAACCCTACGCCGCCCTGCGCTCAGATCAAGCGGACTTGGCGGAGCGGCCCCACCTCCCACTATGGTTGGCGCCATGGTTCGTCGCCTGCAGATTGCCGCCCCCGACGGTGGCCGGCTCGACGTCGAGGTGGCCGGTCCCGAGGACGGAACCCCGGTCGTCTTCCATACCGGCACGCCGAGCGCTGGAGTCCTGTTCGATCCGGGTGTCGCAGCGGGCGCCGAGCGAGGCCTGTTTCACGTCGGCTACTCGCGGCCTGGCTACGGCCGCTCGGACCGGCGGCCGGGACGCACGGTCGCGGACTGCGCGCCCGATGTCGCGGCGATCGCCGACGAGCTGGGCTTCGAGCGCTTCTTCACCGTCGGATGGTCGGGCGGCGGCCCGCACGCCCTGGCCTGCGCGGCGCTCCTCCCCGACCGCACGATCGCCGCGGCCACGCTCGGCGGGGTCGCGCCGCGCGAGGCCGAGGGGCTCGACTGGCTCGACGGGATGGGTGAGGAGAACCTCGAGGAGTTCGGCGCTCTCGATGCGGGCGAGGAGGAGCTGCAGGCCTATCTCGAGGAGAACGGCGCCGACCTGGCCGGTGCCAGCGGACCCGAGCTCCACGCCGCTCTCGGCGACCTGCTCTCCGCGGTCGACCAGGAGGCGCTGACCGGTGAGTTCGCCGACTACCTGGCGCGAAGCGTCAGCGAAGGGCTCGAGCACGGGCTGTGGGGCTGGCTCGACGACGACCTCGCCTTCGGGCGCGACTGGGGCTTCGATCTCGGCGCGATCACGCGGCCGGCGTTGATCTGGCAGGGGGCCCACGACCGCTTCGTGCCCTTCGCGCACGGAGAGTGGCTCGCCGCCCACGTCGCGGGCGCTCGCCCGCGGCTGCTTGCCGACCACGGCCACCTCTCCATCACCCTCGGCTCCTACGACAAGGTGCTCGACGACCTCCTCGCCGCGGGCGACTGAGCTCGCTCAGCTCGGGCCGAGCGGGAGTTGCACACGGAAGGTGGTACGGCCCGGCTGCGTGGCCAGGGTGAGCGAGCCATCGTGGCGATCGACGACGATGCGCCGCGCGGTGGCGAGTCCGAGACCGGTTCCGCGCCCGACATCCTTGGTGGTGAAGAAGGGGTCGAAGATGTGCTCGGCGACGTCGTCGGGGATGCCCGGCCCGTCGTCGCTCACCTCGACCACAGCGCAACCACCATCCGCCCGCGTGGTGATCGTGATCCTCCCGCTCGCCCCCAGCGCGTCGATCGCGTTGTCGAGCAGGTTGGTCCACACCTGGTTGAGCTCGGAGCCACGGACGGTGACCTTGGGGAGAGCGCGGTCGTACTCGCGCACCACCTGGATCTCGGTGTGCTTGAGCTTGTGGCCGAGCACCACCAGCGTGGTCTCGAGCCCTTCGTGGAGGTCGACCTCGACGACGGCGCCGCGGTCCATGTAGGCATAGGACTTGACGGCGCCCACCAGCGCCTTCATGCGCTCGGTCGACTCCTCGAGCTCGGCGGCGAGGCGCGCCGCCGTGAGGGTGGCGGCGACCCAGCGCAGCGCCGTGGAGGTGGCGGGACCCCCGAACTCGGCGACACGATCGAGCCACGCCTGGTCGAGTCCGGCCGCGGCCAGGGGCTCGGCGATGCGCCACGGCTCCTCGACACCGAGATCCTCGAGGCGCGCCAGCAGCGCGTCCTCGGCGTCGGCGGCGTCGAGCGTGTCGAGCGCCGTCGCGGCGGCTGCCCGGGCGACCGCCTCCTGCTGCAACGCCACCAGTCCGGCGGCGTCGGTGCGCTCGATGCCCACCTCGACGAAATGGGCGATGACCGAGCCGATGACGTCGAGCGCCTCGGTGAGCTGCGCCGCGGCACGGCGCGCGGCCGCGGCGGGATTGTTGAGCTCGTGGGCCAGGCCCGCCGCCATCGTGCCCAGCGACGCGAGACGCTCGCGGTTCTGCTCGATGGCCGTGAGCCGGCTGATCACCGGAGCGACCTGCTGCATCACCCGGCGATGGATCGAGGGCTGCTCGAAGGCCAGGCGGCGGAAGTCCTCGGCCGCGACGACGGCGATCCGGGATTCCCTGGTCGCCTGCATGGTCACCCCGAGAGGGCCGCCGGTGAGGACGGCGATCGCTCCGATCCACGTCGGCGCGCGCTGGCGGCCGACCGGTTCGCTGCGGCCGTGATCGGACATCAGTGCCTGCGCCTCGCCCTCGAGCAGGAGGGTCATGCCGGCCGGCTCCACTCCCTCCTCGGCGATCATCTCGCCGACATCGACGTCTCGCGCCTCGGCGACGGGCACCCACTTGGCGAGGTCGGCGTCGTCGAGGTCGTCGAACAGGTCGACGGTCCGGAGCTCCGCGACCGTTACCGGACGCTCCGTCACGCCTCGACCAGGTACTCGTGAATCAGCGACACCGCCATCGAGCCCTCCCCCACGGCGCTGGCGACGCGCTTGATCGAGCGGGCGCGGACGTCGCCCGCCACGAAGACCCCGGGCACCGTCGTCTCGAGCACGTAGGGCTCGCGGTGCAGCGGCCAGCCGCTGACCTGGGCATCGCGCCCGGCGAGGATGAACCCGCGCTCGTCGCGCGCCACCACCCCGGCCAGCCAATCGGTGAGGGGCGAGGCCCCGATGAACACGAAGCACGCGTCAGCCTCGAGTGTCTCCTCACCCGCCGGCCCCTGGATGCGGAGGCGCCGCAGCCTGCCGTCCTCGCCCTCGGCGGCGATGGCGGAGCTCTGCGTTCGCACCTTGATGTTGGGGAGGTCGGCGATCTGCTCGATCAGGTAGCGCGACATCGAGCGCTCGAGCGAGGGGCCGCGCACGAGCATGGTCACGGTGCCGGCATACCCGCTGAAGAACACGGCGGCCTGACCGGCGGAGTTCGCCCCTCCGATGACCACCACGCGCTGTTCGGCGCAGGCCCGCGCCTCGGTCAGCGCCGCTCCGTAGTAGACCCCCGCCCCGGTGAGCTCTGGGAAGCCAGGGGTATCGAGCTGGCGATAGGACACGCCTGAGGCGACGAGCACGCAGCTCGCGCTCAGCACCCCGCCGCCGCTCAGGTCGACCAGACGCGCGGCTCCCTCGGCCCGCAGCCCCACCGCCTCCTGGACCGTGAGCAGTTCGGCGCCGAGCCGCCGCGCCTGATCGGTGGCGCGACGGGCAAGGTCGGACCCGCTCAGCCCGGCGGGGAAGCCGAGATAGTTCTCGATCCTGCTCGATTGCCCCGCCTGGCCGCCCGGCGCCTCGCGCTCGACCATGACGGTCTTGAGTCCCTCCGACGCCCCATATACAGCCGCCGCCAGCCCCGCCGGGCCGCCCCCGACGACGACCAGGTCGTAGTGGTCCTGCGCCGGGGTTCCCGCGACTCCGAGGCGCTCGGCGAGTTCGAGGATCGTCGGTCGCTCGAGCACGGTCCCGTCCTCGAGCAGCGCCACCGGGAGGCGATCGGGCGCGACCCCGGCCACCGTGAGGAGCTCTCGGGCCTCGCTGTCGCGCTCGATATCGAGCCAGCGCCCGGGGACCCGGTTGCGCACGAGGAAGTCGCGCAGGTCGTGCGACTCCTTGGAGAAGCGGTGGCCCACGAGGCGCACTCCGCCGGCATCGAGCGCCGCGCCGGCTTCCCAGGTCGTGAGCAGATCCTCGACCACCGGGAAGAGCTGCTCCTCGGGAGGATCCCACGGCTTGAGCAGGTAGTAGTCGAGCGCCACCTCGTTGATCGCGGCGATCGCCGCCTCGGTGTCCGCGTAGGCGGTGAGGAGCACGCGCTTGGCATCGGGGACGAGCTTGCGCGCCTCGACCAGGTATTGCGTGCCCGGCATTCCCGGCATCCGCTGGTCGGCGATGAGCATCGCCACCTGATCGCCCCGCGCCCGGAGCTCGCGCAGGACTTCGAGCGCCTCGCTCCCCGAGTTCGAGCGAAGGATCCGGAACCGCTCGCCGAAGCCGCGGCGCAGATCCCGCGCCACCGCGGCGAGGACCACGGGCTCGTCGTCGACGATGAGAATCGCGGGGCGCCGCGCCCGCGCCTCGGCATCATCTTCCGCTGAGGCTGCCCTCAACTCGCTCTCGACGGTCATCGCCCCACGACAGTAGAGGGTTGGCCGGTGCGCTACTTCCGGGCGTGCGTCGGAGCTCCGCGCTCGTCGAGGACGACGCGGCGGTGAACGGCCGGGTTGGTGACCGCCGACCATGCCAGCAGCCACAGAGCGCTCCGCTCGTCTCCGTCGAGGGGTAGCTCGTCGATGCGCTCTTCGATCTCCTCGAGGCGGGCGCCGCGGGCGATCAGGGTCTCGACCGTGCGCTCGGCCGTAGTCAGCATCGTCCCGCGCTCGTTCTGGGCGCGGCGGCCGCGCGCCGTGATGCGAGCGCGCGGCCGACGAACCCGTGCCGTCTGCCGCCTGGGAAAGACAAACGGCCGCTCGGCACGACGCCCCGCGGGCCGAGCACGTCCTGGAGAAATCTCTGGCCCGCGCGAGCGAGCGGTGATTCGAGCATCCGCGAAATCCTGTCCGAGAGGGACCCTTCCTCGACGAACCAGGACGCGTCGGCCAGACGTGTGACCGTATTACCCGTTCCGCTGTGGTGCTCGCACCCCCGGCACCAGCCGCTGCCGCGCGCCGGGAAGCGCTCAGCGCAGATTACTACCGACGCTCCACTGCGCAAGGGGCAAGTTCACGCGGATCTTCGTCAAGGCGATCGGCTCGGGCCCGGGGCAGTCCCGCCCGACCGGAGCCTCGGCCGCTAGCCGCTCGGGCGATCGGCCAGCGCCCGCATCCCTGCCCGCGCCCCCAGGAGGTGATTCTCGAGCGCGCGGTTGAAGGCGCCCGCCGAGCGCTGGACGGCGTGCCCGGAGCTGGCGATCACCGTATGCTCGCCGCCCGTCCGTAGGGCGACGGCGGCGGCCACGGCGTCTAGGGCGGGCGTATGTCCGCCGGAGATGACGAGCGTGGGGATGCCGGCGTCGGCGACCTCCTCCCACGGCACCTCGGCCGTCCACGGCGGCCGGCAGTGGCGCAGGTAGCGCGCCGCCTCGGGCAGCCCCGCGGGGCCGTCTCCAGCGTGGGGCACGCGGACACCGAGGAGGCTGCTGTACTCGGCGAGGAACTTGGCGGGATCGCGGGGCGCGCGCAGCCACCAGTCGGCGATCGCCCCGATCGCGCGGGCTACCTCGGGATCGTCCATCCCGGCGGTGACCGACGTCGGCTCGACCAGGGTGAGCGAGCGCACGCGGCGGGGCCGGCGGGTGGCGGCGAGGAGCGCGCCGATCGCCCCGTAGGAATGGGCGACCAGATGCGCGGGCGCCGCGAGGAGCTCGCACAGGTCGTCGGCGTCGTTCTCGAAGTCCTCGCCGTCGGTGCCCGGACTCGATCCGAAGCCGCGCCTCTGCACGACCCGCAGTTCGAAGCGCTCGGAGAGCGGCTGCTGGTGGACCCAGGTCGCGGGTCCGTCGACCAGCGAGCCGTGGACGAGCAGGACGCTGTCGCCCGATCCCCTGGTGATGATCTCGAGTGGGGTCACGGAAAGCGGGCGGGAGGGGGCGGCACGCGCAGGCGAGTGGAGGGTCGGAATGGGGGCGGCGCCGGCGCACCCAGGCCCGTGGAAGCGAGGCCTTTCTACACTTCGATGAGGGAGACGTCAAGCGTTGCCGAGCTGCCGCCCAGCCGGGTCCGCTACCGGAGCGCGCTACCCCCCTACGAATAACCCAGAATGCCGATCAAGAAGACATACTTTGATTTAATGGTCGTGCCCGGCCCGGTCGGCGCCCGCCTCAAGTTAGTGTCCAAGGTGTCGCGGCATGGCTCAACCATCAAGTCAGGTTCACCTCAGGAGGGAAAGAATGGCTCTTAAGCTTGGAGACACGGCGCCGGATTTCGAGGCCGACACCACGGAGGGAAGGATCAACTTCCACGACTGGATCGGCGACTCGTGGGCGGTGCTCTTCTCGCACCCGAAGGACTTCACGCCGGTGTGCACCACCGAGCTCGGGTACATGGCCAGCATCAACCCGGAGTTCGAATCCCGGGGCGTCAAGGTCATCGGCCTCTCGGTCGACCCCCTCGACCGCCACGAGCAGTGGGCGAATGACATCGCCGAGACGCAGGGCACGGCCCCCAACTACCCGATCATCAGCGACGCTGACTTCAACGTCTCGAAGCTGTACGGGATGCTGCCCGCCGAGGTCGAGGGCGACCCGACCTCGCGCACGCCGGCCGACAACCAGACGGTACGCAACGTCTTCGTCATCGGTCCGGACAAGAAGGTCAAGCTGATCCTCATCTATCCGATGACGACCGGCCGGAACTTCGACGAGGTGCTCCGCGTCATCGACTCGCTCCAGCTCACCGCCAAGCACAAGGTGGCAACACCGGCTCAGTGGCAGCAGGGCGACGACGTGATCATCGCCGGCTCGGTGTCCGACGACGCCGCCCGGGAGACCTACCCCGATGGCTGGGAGTCCCCGCGGCCCTACATCCGGATCGTCCCGCAGCCCGCGGAGACGGTCCGCTCCTAAGCAGTTTCCGGGCGGGGCCGCCGGCGTGGCCGGCGGCCCCCGCCTGATTCACGGGTGGGACCCGACGGGAAGGCGACGATCTGGGGCGTCACCTCGACGGTGAGCGGAAGCGGTGACCAGGGCGCCGATCCCAACAGGGCAGACGCCAGGATGCGCCCGCCGGCCGGCCGCTCGGCGCCGGGCGCATCCTCGATAATCGACGCTGGATGCCGGCCCCGGACGCGCTCGAACACCTGGACGTGCTCATCGTCGGGGCCGGCCTGTCCGGCATCGGTGCCGGCTACCACCTCCAGGTCGAGTGCCCCGGCAAGACCTACGCCATCCTCGAGGCCCGGGAGCGGAGCGGCGGAACTTGGGACCTGTTCCGCTATCCGGGCATCCGTTCGGACTCGGACATGTACACCCTCGGCTATCGCTTCCACCCGTGGGAGCAGGCGGAGGCGATCGCCGACGGCCCCGCGATCCTGAGCTACGTCCGCGACACGGCCAGCCGGTACGGCATCGACGAACGCATCCGCTACCGCCACCGCGTCGTGCGCGCCGAGTTCTCGAGCGCCGAGGCGCGGTGGACGGTCGAGGTCGAGCGCGGCGACAGCGCAGAGACCGTCCGCCTGACCTGCGGCTTCCTCTTCATGTGCAGCGGCTACTACCGCTACGACGAGGGCTACACCCCCGAGTTCCCCGGCTCACAGCGCTTCACCGGCGAGGTCGTGCACCCGCAGCGCTGGAGCGACGATGTCGACTACGCGGGCAAGCGCGTGGTCGTCATCGGCAGCGGCGCGACCGCGGTCACGCTCGTCCCGGCCCTCGCCGAACGCGCCGCCCACGTGACCATGCTCCAGCGCTCGCCCAGCTACATCGTCTCCCTCCCCGCCGAGGATCCCCTCGCGGGCGTGCTCCGGCGCCTGCTCCCCGCGCGGGCCGCCTATCCCGTCATCCGCTGGAAGAACGTGCTCGTGACGATGCTGAGCTTCGAGCTCTCGCGCCGGCGGCCGCGGCTCATGAAGGCGCTGATCAGGAGGGGCATCGCCCGCCAGCTCCCGCCCGGATTCGACGTCGACACGCATTTCAATCCCACCTACAACCCCTGGGACCAGCGCCTGTGCGTCGTCCCCGGGGGCGACCTGTTCAAGGCGATGCGCGCCGGCCGCGCGTCGGTGCTCACCGACCGGATCGACACCTTCACCGAGAACGGGGTCGCGCTCGCCTCGGGTGTCGAGCTCGCCGCCGACCTGATCGTCACCGCCACCGGGCTCAGCCTGCTCGCGCTCGGCGGCGTGGAGCTCGCCGTCGACGGCGCCGAGGTCGAGCTCCCCGAGACCATGAGCTACAAGGGGATGATGCTCAGCGGCGTCCCCAACCTGGCCATCGCGCTCGGCTACACCAACGCCTCGTGGACCCTCAAGGCCGATCTCACCTGCGGCTACGTATGCCGCCTGCTCAACCACATGGACGCCCACGGGTACCGGCAATGCGTCCCCCGGCGCGATCCCTCGGTGGCCGAGCGCCCGTTCATCGACTTCTCCTCCGGGTACGTGCTGCGCTCGCTCGACAAGTTCCCCAAGCAGGGATCGAGGGCGCCGTGGAGGCTATACCAGAACTACCCGCGCGACATCATGAGCCTGCGCTTCGGTGCCCTCGAGGACGGCGCGATGCAGTTCTCGCGCGCACCTTGACGATCACCTGCGCGCGGTCACGGTTCGAATTCCGTGACCGAGTAGGCGTGCGAGCTCAGGACCTCGCAGATCCCTCCATCGGTGGCGAGGACGCGAACGACAAAGGGCTGGTGCGGGCCGACGTCGAAGATGGCCAGGACCGTGCCGCCGATCACGGGATCGGGCCGGCCGACCTCGGTGAGGCAGTCGACGCCGCCGCGCCGGGACCAGAGCTGGGCGATCCGGCGACCGCAGGGACGCAGCCCCGTGTCCGCTTCCACGCCCTCGCGCATGCGCAGGTAGGCGTCCTCGGTGGCCTGTCCGGCATCGGCCGCCAGACCAGGGATGAAGAAGGCGGTCATCGGCCCCTATAGCCCGCGCTCGCGCGCGTCCTTCTCGAGCGCCACGGCGATCGCGGCGGGCTCGGTGCGGGCGGCGAGGTGGGCCAGCCGGCCGGTGTGGCGCACGTTCTCGCGGTGCACCGAGTCCTGAAGACCTCTGAGCTGCTCCTCCAGGTGGGCGATGCGCTGCTCGAGCGCACGGAGCGTCACGGCCTCGGCGGGGTCGGTCACTTCGGTGGGGGCGCTCGGCGCGGCGGCGGCGCGGAGGTGCCGCACGCGCGCTATCAGCCCCTCGCGCTGACCGATGCCGGACACCTAGGAGCCGCGCCGCGGCTTGGCGGGACGAGGCGGGTAGCGGCGGCGCTCCTCCTCGGTCATAGTGCGGATGACCAGCGATCCGTTCTCCACCTGCTCGCGCACGAGCTCGAGCTTCGCCAAGCGACGCTCCTCCGCGCGTTCTCGCGTCGTCTTCATGCCTCGCTCCGATCTCTCGGCGTCCACAGCACATCCCTTGGGCAGATTCGACCGGCCGAGACAGAACATCAACGGTAAGCAGAACCTCACGGACGACGGCGTCGTCCGCAAGATCAACGGTAGCACCCTCTTAATCTGCTGCACACCGGCGTCGAACGGGAGTCCGCCCGCGCCCCCGATACGCTCTCCCTGCGTGCCTGACGAGCGACCCACCTTCGACCTCCAGAGCCACTCGCTCTACTCCGACGGCGCGCTCAGGCCGCACGAGGTGGTGGCACGAGCGGCCATGGCCGGCGTCGAGCTCCTCGCGCTCAGCGATCATGACACCGTCGACGGCGTCGAAGCGGCGATCCAGGCGGCTCGCGAGCACGGCATTCACGTCGTTTCAGCGGTCGAGATCTCCGCGATCGATTCCGACGGCCGCGACCTCCACATCCTCGGTTACGGCATCGATCACCGCGACGCCGGGATCGCCGCCCGCCTGCGCGAGTTCCGCGCCGACCGCGACCGCCGCGGGTGGGCGATGGTCGAGGCGCTGCGCGAGCTCGGCTTCCATCTCGACGACGAAGGGCTGCGTCGCCGGACCGAGCACGGCAAGTCGCTCGGGCGCCCCCACATCGCCCAGGCCGTCGTCTCCCACCCCGGCAACGCCGCCCGGCTGGCGGCCGAGGGCCGGACGGATCCGTCCTCCTTTCTCAAGGGCTATCTGATCGATGGTCGCGTGGCCTTCCGCCCCCGCGAACGGCCGAGCATCGCCGGAGCGATCGAGACCATCCACGCGGCGGGCGGCTCGGCCGTGTGGGCGCATCCGTTCTGGGACATCAGCTCGGCGCGCGAGGTCCTGGCGCGGATCGATCGCTTCGCCGAGCTGGGGATGGACGGCGTCGAGTGCTTCTACGGCACCCACACGCGCATCCAGACCAACCTGCTCGCCGACCGGTGCGCCGAGCTGGGGCTCCTGTCCACCGGCTCCTCGGACTTCCACGGCCCCGAGCACCGCGCCTTCTCGCGCTTCCGCGCCTTCTCGACCTTCGGGCGCACGCCGGCGCTGGGACCGATCCTCGCGGCCGCGCAACCGCTCGCAGCGTGAGCCCGCGGCCTTAGGCGGCGATGTTGCGCTCGTTGAGGTGGGCGCCGACCTTGCGCTTGACTCGCTGAAGCGCGTTGTCGACCGTCTTGCAGTCGCAGCCGATGCGCTCGCCGACCTCCTCGTAGGATCGCCCGTCCAGGTACAGCGAGAGGACGCGTGACTCAAGCTCGGAGAGCGCCGTCGAGATGCACGTCACCAGGGCGCGCAGCTCCTCGGAGGAGATCACCTGGTTGACGGGGTCGTGGACGGGCGATCCGGGAATGACCTCGTCGAGGGTGGGCTCACCTTCGCCGCTGGCCGAGGCCGGGCTCGAGGAGAAGGAGACGTACTGGTTCAGGGGTGCGTGCTTGTTGCGGGTCGCCGTCTTCACCGCGGTGATGATCTGACGGGTGATGCACAGCTCCGCGAAGTTCCGGAAGCTCGACTCGCGGTCGGTCCGGTAGTCGCGCACCGCCTTGTAGAGCCCGACCAGTCCCTCCTGGATCAGATCGTCGGCGTCGCCGCCGGCGAGGAAATACGAGGATGCCTTCAGGCGGACGAACCCGTAATAACGGCGGACGATGCGATCGTAGGCATCGGCGTGCCCCTGCTTGGCAAGGGCGATCAGGTACCCATCCTCAAGCTGAGGTTGACCCTGAGAGGAGGCTGAAAGTTTGGCCACGACGCTTCCCTTCGGCGGCCCGCACGCGGCGGGCCGTTCGATTTCGTGGCGGGGCTACCTCCCCTGGCGCCGCACCTTATTTAGTTTGCAACTCATCCCTCGACCAAGCTGAGCCTAAAGCTCAACTTCATCCTTACAAGCGGCGCGAGCTTGACATAGCAACGCCCGTGTGTCAACCCCTGATAGCCGTATTTCAGGTGCGACCCCTCGAGGAGCGTCCGCGCGCCACCTCGTAGAGGAGCACGGCCGCCGCCGCGCTGACCCCAAGCGACTCGATCTGGCCGCCTAGGGGAAGGGAGACGAGGGCGTCGCAGGCAGCGGCCACTCGGGGGCGCAGGCCCTGGCCCTCGGAGCCGAGGACGAGCACCACGCCGCCGCCGTAGTCGACTCCCGAGTAGCTCGTCTCGGCGCCGGCGTCGGCCCCGTAGCACCAGCACCCCGCCGCCTTGGCGGCGGCGAGGAAGTCGGCGAGGTTGCGCACGCGGGCGATCGGCAGGTACTCGACGGCGCCGGCCGAAGCCTTGCATACCGCCGCCGTGACCTCCGCGGCGCGGCGCTCGGGGATGACGATCCCGCTCGCGCCGGCGCCTTCGGCGGTGCGCGCGATCGAGCCGAGGTTCTGGGGATCCTGGACCTGATCGAGGGCGACGAGGAACGGCTCGGGCGCCGCCAGCAGCTCGTCGGCCGACGCGTAGCGGAACTCGGAGACCTCGGCGCACACCCCCTGGTGGGCGGGCGAGCCGCTCCGGGCCTCGATCTCCTCGCCCGCGACGATGATCGGCCGCGCCGCCTCCACCCATGCCTCGCGGGCGGCGTTCTTGGTCGCCCACACCTGGGAGACGGTGCGCGGACCCCGGATCGCCTCGCGCACGGGGTTGCGGCCGTAGACGATCACGCCGCGGGAAGCAGTTCGGGCCCGTCGGGGCCGTCCCTGACCTCCCACCCAAGGGCACGGGCCTCGGCGCGCAGGCGGTCGGCCTCGCCCCAGTCGCGCACGGCCCGCGCGCTCTCGCGCGCCTCCATCAGCTCCGCCACCTCGGCCGGCGGCTCGCCTGCGTCCAGATCCAAGAGGTTCTCGAGCGCGAGCACTCCGAGCATCTCGCGCAGGTCGGCGTCGCCCACGGGCTCGGCCGAGCGGTTGGCCTCGCGAACCCAGTCGAACACCGCCGCCAGGGCGCGGGGAGTGTTGAAGTCGGTGGCCAGGGCGTCGAAGAACTCGTTGCGCAGCGGTGTCGACCACGGCGCGCTCGGTCCCTCCCGGAGGCCGCGCCCGGCCTCGCGAATGCGCGCCACCCGTGCTCCGGCCTCGGCCAGTCGCTCCTCGTCGTAGGCCACCGGCTGGCGGTAATGGCCGCCGCAGAAGTACATGAGGAGCGCGTCGCGGCCGTGGGCGGCGAGGGCGTCGCTGAGCAGGGTGACCGACCCCGCCGACTTCGACATCTTGGCCTCGTCGAGCCGGAGCATGCCGTTGTGGACCCACAGTCGCGCGAGCGGCGCCCCCCGGGCGGCGCACGTCTGCGCCTCCTCGTTCTCGTGGTGGGGGAAGATCAGGTCCGAACCGCCGCCGTGGATCTCGAAGTCGACCCCGAGCAGCGATTCGGCCATCGCCGAGCATTCGATGTGCCACCCGGGGCGACCGCGTCCCCAGGGAGCGTCCCAGGCGGTGTCCTCGCTGGGCTTGTGCGCCTTCCACAGGGCGAAGTCGAGCGGATCGCGCTTGTGTGCGGCGCCCTGCACGTCCTCCCCCTGGTCCATCTCGTCGATGTCGCGATGTGAGATCTCGCCGTAGCCGGGGTAGGACCGCACAGAAAAGTAGACGTCGCCCCCCGCCGCGTACGCATGCCCTGTCTCGATCAACCGCTCGATGAGCTCGACGATCTCCGTGATCGTCTCGCTGGCCCGCGGCTCGTGGTCGGGGCGCCCGAGGCCGAGACCGTCGGTGTCGGCGAGGTAGCGGGCGGTCATCTCCGCGGCGAGCCGGGCGCTCGGGACCCCGGCGGCTTCGGCGGCGTCGTAAATCTTGTCGTTGACGTCCGTTATGTTTGCTACGAATGTGACGTTGTATTCCTCATGGAGGAGGAATCTCTTGAGCAGCGAGAAGACCACGAAGGGTCGGGCGTTTCCCACGTGCACGCGGGCGTAGACGGTCGGACCGCACACGTACATGCCGACGTGACCGGGTTGGCGTGGCCGCACCGGCAGGACCTGGCCGGTGCGCGTGTCGTGGAGGAAGATCGTCCGCAAGTTCGGGCAACAGTAGCGCTGAGCGGCGCACGCGCCCGGAGCCGAAGGTAGGGTGGGCCCGGTGCCTGGGGAGGGTCCGCATCCGGAGCTGCTCGCGTCCGTCGAGACAGCCTTCCGCTCGCTGCCGGATCGCTACCTGGGAGCCGACGCCGGCTTCGACTCGACCGTGCACCTGCGCCTCGGCGATGTCGGCCACACCTGGGAGATCCGCTGCGGTCCCAAGACCGCCCGCGTCCGCCGGGGGGTGACCAAGCGCGAGCCGGACGTGACCATCTCCACCGATGCCGCGACCTGGCTGCGCCTGCGCGAGGGCGAGCTCTCGGGGCTCGAGGCGTTCCGCCGCCGGCTGCTCTCGGTGCGCGGGAACCTCGATCAGGCGGTCGGGTTCGAGGGCCTGTTCCGCCTCCCCAACGGGCGCCCGCCGCTGCTCCAGATCCACGACGTCCCCGTCGGCCGCCACCGCGTCTCGACCTTGACCATGGGCAGTGGCCCCGACGTGCTCCTGCTCCACGGGCTCGGGGGGACGCGCGCCTCGCTGTTCGAGACCGCTGCCGACCTGAGCCCCCATTACCGCGTCCACGCGATCGACCTCCCCGGCTTCGGCTCCTCGAGCAAGCCGGCCCTGGGCGCCTACAACGCGCGCTGGTTCGCCGACATCGTCCTCGGCCTCCTCGACGAGCTCGGGATCGCGCGCACCCACATGGTCGGCAACTCGATGGGCGGCCGGGTGGCGATCGAGGTCGGCCTGCGCGCGCCCGAGCGGGTCAGCGCCCTCGGGCTCCTGTGCCCAGGGGTCGCCTTCGTGCGCCGCGGCCTGCACCCGATCGTCCGCCTCCTGCGCCCGGAGTTCGGGATGCTCCCCCACACCCTGCACCGCTCGCTCATCGCCTCGCAGTTCTGGGCCATGTTCCACGACCGCGACCGGATCGATCCCGAGGTCGGGGCGCTGATGGTCGAGGAGTTCCGCCGCATCTACGCCTCGCGCGGGGCGCGCTACGCCTTCCTCTCCTCGGCCCGCAACATCTACCTCGAAGAGCCCTTCGGCCGCCAGGGCTTCTATCCCCGCCTCGCCGGCCTCGAGCCCCCCGCCCTCTTCGTGTGGGGTTCGCACGACCCGCTGATTCCGGCCGCCTTCGGCCGCCACGTGCGCCAGTGGCTGCCGAGCGCCGAGCAGGTGATCATGAAGGGCTGCGGTCACGTGCCCCAGGTCGAGCGTCCCGAGGAATGCCACCGGCTGCTGCTCGACTTCTTTGCCCGCGCCGAGGCGGCCCAGGACGGGCCGGCGGCGCGCCTGGGGCGCGGGCAGGCGCGAGCCGCGTGAGGCCCGCCGCCGGTGGCCACTAGCATCTAAGCGATGGCAGAGACAAGGACGGCTCCGGCGCACGCGCGGCGCAACGGGCGCGCCCCGGAGCCGGAACCCAGCGAAGAACGGTCCGACGGGTCGCTCCTCACCCGGCTCCTGCGCACGGTCGCCGATCGCGCCCAGCGCCGCATTCCCCGGGCCGATCTGGACGAGCGCGACCCCGACTTCATCCGCGAGCGCCTGCCGCTGATGTGGCTGGTAGCGAGCATCTGGTTCCGGGGCGAGGTGCGCGGGCTCGGCAACATTCCCGACTCGGGTCCGGTTCTCCTCGTCGGCAATCACTCCGGCGGCAACCTCACCCCGGACACGATCGTCTTCACCCTCGCCTTCAACGCCTACTTCGGCGTCGAGCGCGCCTTCTATCAGTTGGCCCACAACCTGGTGCTGGCGATGCCCGCCCTGGGCTCGCTGCGGAAATTCGGCACCGTGGCCGCGTCGCCCCAGAACGCCCGCAAGGCGCTCGAGTCGGGCGCGGCGCTGCTCGTCTACCCGGGCGGGGACTACGAGGTCCACCGCCCGAGCTGGAAGGGCAACGACGTCGACTTCGACCGCCGCAAGGGCTTCATCCGCCTCGCGCTCGAGCAGGACGTGCCGATCGTCCCCGTGGTGTCGATCGGCGGCCAGGAGACGGCGCTCTTCCTGAGCCGGGGCGACCGGCTCGCCCGCCTCCTCGCGCTCGACCGCATGTTCCGTCTCAAGGTTCTCCCCATCTCCCTCGCCGCGCCCTGGGGTCTGAACATCGGCGACATGCTCGGTCACATCCCGCTGCCCGCGAAGATCACCATCGAGACCCTGCCCGCCATCGACGTGCGCGCCGAGTTCGGGCCCCGGCCCGACCTCGACGAGGTCTACGACCACCTCGTGCGCCTGATGCAGGACACCCTCGACGCGCTCGCCGCCGAGCGGCGGCTGCCGGTGATCGGATGAGGGTGAGCGCGGACATCCAGGTGTCGGCGCCGCAGCGGGCGGTGTGGGAGGTGATCTCCGATCCCACCCGCCAGCTCAGCTTCATGTCGGGGATCACCCGCTGGGAGGTGGCCGGCGACCAGGCCGAGGGGCTCGGCGCCCGCTACCGGATGCTGCTGCGCGTCGGCTCGGCCGAGGTCGGCGGCCTGATCGAGCTCGTCGAGTTCGTGGCGCCGTGCGACATCGCCTGGACGTCGGTGACGGGCGTCGACCAGCGCGGCCGCTGGCGGCTGCGCGAGGCGCCGGACGGGGAAACGCGGGTCGAGCTCCGGCTCGCCTACGGGGTGGCGGGATCGGGGCTCGGCGGGTGGATCGCGGAGCACGTCGCCGCCCCGACGGTCACCGGCCACCTGCGCAGGTCGGTGCAGCAGCTCAAGCGCCTGGTCGAGGCCGAGCAGGTCCGCGCCCGCGCCGCCGCCCGGCGGACGGCTCAGCGCGTCTGAGGAGGCTTACGGTGAAGTGAGCGTGGCCACCGCGATCGCCGCCACGCCCTCCTCGCGCCCCACAAAGCCCATCCCCTCGCCGCGGGTCGCCTTGACGCTCACGCGCCCGACGGGCAGGCCGAGTGCTTCGGCGAGGGTGGCGCGGATCTCCGCGCGGGCGGGGGCGAGCCGGGGCCGCTCGATGACCACGGTGGCGTCGACATTGCCGATGCTCAGGTCGCGCTCGGCGAGCTGGGCGACGACATCGCGCAGGAGCGCGATCGAGTTGACGTCGCGATAGCGCTCATCGGTGTCGGGGAAGTGCTCGCCGATGTCGCCCATGGCGGCCGCGCCGAGCAGGGCGTCGATGATGGCGTGGACGAGCACGTCGGCGTCGGAATGACCGGTGAGGCCCTGCTCGTGCGGGATCTCGACCCCGCCGAGCACGAGGCGGCGGCCGGCGGCGAAGGCGTGGCAGTCGTAGCCGATGCCGGTGACGGTCATCGCGCGGTCTCCGCCAGCCGGTCCCCGAGCAGCATCTCAGCGATCCGCAGGTCGGCGGGCGAGGTGACCTTAATGTTTCCCGGGTCGGACTCGCTCACGCGCACGGTGCCCCCCGACTGCTCGACGAGCCAGGCGTCGTCGGTGGCCGCGGCGAGAACCGCGGCGGGGGCGGCCAGCGCCCGCTCGAGCGCCGAGCGGCGGAAGACCTGCGGGGTCTGCACCGCCCACAGGCGCGAGCGCTCGAGGGTGGCCCGGACGCTCCGCCCGTCCTCGGCCACCTCCTTGATCGTGTCGGAGACGGGCACGGCGGCGATCACCGCGTCGCACCCGTAGCGGTCGAGGTCGGCGAGGGTGCGCTCGAAGAGCTCGGGCGAGGCGAGCGGGCGGGCGGCGTCGTGGACGATCACCGCCTCGGCGGCGGCGGCGGCGGCGAGGGCGGCGCGGACCGACTCCGAGCGCGTGGCGCCCCCGACGACGCCGATCGTTCCCTCCGGGGCCGCGCTCAGCTCACCCTCGGGGAGGGCGATGACGATCTGCGTGACCCCGCTCACGATGCGCAGCGAGTCGACGCTCCAGGCGAGCATCGGCCTGCCCGAAAGCATGACGAGCGCCTTGGGCCTCCCCGACCCAAGGCGCTCGCCGCGGCCTGCGGCCACGATCAGCGCGACCGCCGTCATTCGGTGCCGTCGGCCTACTTCGCCGACACGGCCACCTTGTCGTCCGCTGACGCGCTCAGGAGATCGTCGAGATGGGCCTCCGCTTCGTCCTCCCCCATCTCCAGCGCGTACATCAGCTCTGAGGCGAGAATCTTCTTCGCCCGCGTGAACATCTGCTTCTCGCCCGTCGAGAGCCCCTTCTCGTGCTCCCGGATCGCGAGGTTGCGTACCACCTCGGCGAGCTCGTAGATGTCCCCGGTCTTGATCTTGTCGCGATTGTGCTTGAACCGACGATTCCAGTTCTTGGGCATGTCGGAACACTCGTCCTGCAGGACGGCGAGAACCTTCTTGACCGTCTCCTCGTCGATGACGCGACGAAGCCCGGCCAGGGCGGCATTCTCGGTGGGAACCATCACGGTCATGTCGTTGTGCAGGATCTTGATCGTGAGGTACTCGCGGCTTTCCCCAAGGATGTCCTTTTGCTCCTTGCGCAGGACCTTGCCGGCACCGTGGTGCGGGTAGACGACGTTGTCGCCGATCTCGAATTCAATGTGCTCGAGGACCACGACCTCCGCTTCGAGATCCTCGTCCTGCAGATGCGCTTCCATTAGTTCGGTGATGATGTCCTCCTCTTCCAGGTTGGGCGGCGGGAGACGCCCCATTAGGTCTGCAGGTACCGGTCCACGAGATTTATCTCCTGCTGACGGCGAAGTCCCTCGCGGATGTCCTTCGCACGGATCTCGCCGACTCCGTCGACGGTCTCCAGCTCGCCGTCGCTGGCGGCGAGCAGATCCTCGAGGCCTCCGAACTCACTCACAATCCGCTGAACGACCAGCTTGGGGAGCCGAGGGATGCGCCCCAAGATGCGGAATCCGCGTGGCGAGACAGGATAGTCGAGGGTGTTTACCTTGCGGTCGTAGCCGAGCACCTCGGCGAGGCGACCGAAGTCGAGTAGGTCTTGGTGGGGCAGGCGCACGAGCTGGTCGAAGGCGGTGGCGAAAGTCTCGTCGCTGTCCTCGGCCAGGTAGTCGTGGACGAGGGCGGCCTTGTCGGCGGCGACGCCGACCATGGTCTCGTCGAGCTGCATCTCGATCAGCCGGCCCTCGGTCCCGAGCTCGACGATGTAGCGCTCGATCTCCACCGCCATCCGGGTCACGAGCTCGGCACGCTGGAGCACGGTGAGCACGTCGTGCAGGGTGGCTCCGCCCTCGAATTCGAGTGCGGTCAGGCGAGTGGAGACCTGATCGAGGCGGCTGCGGTACTTGTCGAGGGTGGCCAGCGCCTGGTTGGCCTTGGCGAGGACAACGGGGATGTCCTCGAGGATGTACTTGGCGCCGTCGACGTAGAGGGAGACGACCTCGCGACGCTCGGAGATCGCGACCACGAGCGCGTCGGTCTGCTTGGACACCCGCTCGGCGGTGCGGTGGCGCGTCCCCGTCTCCGCCGTCAGGATCGTCGGGTCGGGCGTGAGCTGGACATTGGCGAAGAGGATCTTCGTCGCGTTCGAGTTGAGGACGATGGCTCCGTCCATCTTGGCGATCTGGTACAGGAAGGCCGGCGAGTAGTCGATCTCGAGCTTCAGGCCGCCCGAGAACAGGAAGGCCAGCTCGTCGGCATCGCCGATCACGATCATTCCGCCCGTGCGCGCGTGGAGGATGCTGTCAATGCCCTCGCGCAGGGAGCTCCCCGGGGCAACCATCTCGAGTGCTCTTACCAGCCGGGGCTCCTGTCGAGATTCGAGCTCCTCTTTGAGCTCTTCCCCGGATCGCGACGCCATGAAGCCCGATTTTACTCGCTTTTCACCTGCGTGCCCCCGCTCGGCTCGCGACCAGGCTACGCGGCCGCCCGGCTTCATCTACGCCGCGACCGCGGCCCGTCCGCGCCCGAGCGCGGCGGCCAGCGCCGCGCGCAGGGTGGGGCAGGAAACGGGCTCCACCACCGGGTGCAGACCGAACTTGGCAGCCTCGCCCAGCCTGCGGTCGGGATGGGCGACGCTCCGCGTCTCGCCCGTGAGCCCGAGCTCGCCGAAGCACGCGAGCGGGGCCTCACCGGCGCCACTCAGGGGGACGCCGCGAGCGGCGCTGGCCACGGCGAGCGCCACCGCCAGATCCACCCCCGGCTCCTCGATCCTCACCCCGCCCACGACGTTGACGAAGACATCCGAGGCGCCGAGCCCGATCCCGGCGTGGCGGCCGAGAACGGCGAGGACGAGCGCCACCCGGTTGCGGTCAAGGCCCGAGACCACGCGCCGCGGGGGCACGAGCTCAGAACGGGCGACGAGCGCCTGGACCTCGACGAGCAGTGGCCGTGAGCCCTCCATCGAGCACACGACGACGCTGCCCGGGGCTCGCGTCGCCTCGGCCACGAAGCGGGCCGACGCGTCGAGCACCTCGACGAGGCCGTCGTCGCGCATCTCGAACACCGCCGTCTCGTTGGTCGACCCGAACCGGTTCTTGACCGCGCGCACGGTCCGGTAGGTCCGCTCGCGCTCGCCCTCGAACTGCAGCACGCAGTCGACGAGGTGCTCGAGCACGCGGGGGCCCGCCAGCGCCCCGTCCTTGGTCACGTGTCCGACGAGGAGGACGGCGATTCCCAGCTCCTTGGCCACGCGCATGACCGCGCTCGCCACCTCGCGCACCTGGCCGATCGATCCGGGCGCCCCCGTGAGCTCGGCGGCGTGCAGAGTCTGCACCGAGTCGATCACGCACACCTCGGGCCGCACCTCCTCGAGGGTGGCGCACACGGTCTCGAGCGAGGTCTCGGCGATGACGGGGATCCGCAGCGCGGCTTCCTCGGTCAGGCGCTCGGCGCGCAGGCGGATCTGCGCCGCCGACTCCTCGGCCGAGACGTACAGCGTCTTGCGCCCCGCGGCCACCAGGTTGGCCAGCGCCATCGTCGTCAGGGTCGACTTGCCGATCCCCGGCGCGCCCCCGATGAGGACGAGCGAGCCGGGCACGAGACCACCGCCGAGCACGTTGTCGAGCTCGCCCACGCCGGTCGACAGGCGGCGGTGATCCTCGGCGTCGACGGCGCCGAGGGCCACGGGCGCGACCGCGGCCGCGCGACCGCCGCCCGCGCCGCCGCGCATCCGGCGACCTGCGGCCGAGCCGGCCCCGGACGCCGAGCGCGACTCCTCGACGAGCGTGTTCCACTCCCCGCACCCCGGGCACTGCCCCGCCCACCGGGCGCTCTCGTGCCCGCACTCCGAGCATACGTGTACGGAGGTGATTCGCGCCATCGTCTCGCGAGGCTACGCGACGGCGCCGACGGCACCGCGGGACGTCGGCGAGCCGTCACCCGCGCGACAGCGGGCGGTGACCGATTAGAGTGGCGCGATGCAGTCTGGGGTTCGGAGATGCATGGTCGTTGTCGTCGCCCTCCTCGCGGTATCGACGGCACCGGCGCGCGCCGATTGGACGACGTACCACGCCAATGCGCAGCGCACCGGAGTGGATCAGAGCAGCGGCACCTCGCCGGTCCCGTTCGCCTCCACGTGGAGCTCACAGAACCTCGGCGGCAAGATTTACGCCGAGCCGCTCCTCTACCACGGCCTGGTCATCCTCGCCACCGAGGCGAACGACGTCTACGCGCTCAGTGAAGCGACGGGGCAGGTGGTCTGGCACGCCAACGCGGGAACCCCGGTTCCTTCCAATCAGCTTCCCTGCGGCGACATCTCCCCGTCGGTGGGGATCACCTCGACACCGGTCATCGATCCCGCCACGGGGACCCTGTTCGTGGTTGCCGACACCTGGGACGGCAGCAATGCCCACCACGTCCTCGTCGCCTACAACGCCATCTCAGGTGCCCAGCTCTCGACCAAGAACGTCGACCCGGCAGGGTCGACTCCCGAGAACCAGCTCCAGCGCGCCGGGCTCAATCTCAGCGGCGGGCGAGTGCTGATCGGCTTCGGGGGCAACGACGGCGACTGCGCCACCTACTGGGGGTGGCTCGTATCGGTCGCGGAGGACGGCTCGTCGATGACCGCCTGGCAGGCGGCGCCGATGGGCCATGGGGCGGCGATCTGGGCCACCGCGGGCCCCACCGTCGACGGGGCCGGCGCCGTCTACGCGGTGACCGGCAACGAGTTCCAGACCGGCAGTACCTATGACTACTCCGACGCGGTGGTGAAGTTCGCCTCCCCCGCCAACCCCGTTCCCTCGAGTTACTTCGCGCCCTCCGACTGGGTGGGCCTGAACACCAACGACCTCGATCTGGGTTCCTCGGGCACCGTCCTCCTGCCCGGCAACCTCGCCTTTCAGGATGGCAAGGACAGCAACGGCTACCTGCTCTCGACGGCGAACCTGGGCGGGATCGGCGGGCAGCGCTACGAAGCCTCGACCGGGTGCGCGAGCTTCGGGGGCGACGCGTACGCGAACGGGGTGATCTACGTCGCCTGTGCGAGTGGAGGAACGCTGGCGCTCTCCGTCAACGCCTCGCAGCCGTCATTCTCGCCGCTGTGGCGAGGACCCTCGGACGCCAACGGCTCACCCATCCTCGCCGGGGGCCTGGTGTGGGTGACCTCATACACCAATGGCGTCCTCTACGGGCTCAACCCGCAGACGGGGGCCGTGGTGGTGCGCCAGTCCACCCCGGCGATGGAGCACTTCACGAGCCCGAGCGCATCGGACGGCCAGCTCGTGCTCGCGACCGGCTCGACGGTCGAGGCGTACCGGATCGCGGCCGCGGTCACCGTCGGTCCCACCCTCACGGTGACGCGCGCCGGGAGTGGATCGGGAACGGTTCAGGGTCCGGCGATCGCGTGCCCGGGGACATGTTCGGCTTCGTATCCCACGGGGACCAAGGTCACTCTGACCGCGACTCCCGCGGCGGGTTCGGGCTTCGGCGGCTGGAGCGGCGGCGGGTGCGCGGGGATCGCCACCGCCTGCACGGTCACGATGAGCGCCACCACGGCGGTGACCGCCACCTTCAAGCGCATCGGGCGCCCGACGGTGTCCGGGTCGCTCTCCGGGGTGGGCAAGCACCGGCCGCGGCTGCGGTTGACTGCGCGCGCGGGCCGCGGCGCCGCCGCCCTCTCGGGCCTCGCCGTCGCCCTCCCTGCCGGCCTGCGCCTCGAGCGCCGCGGGCTCGCCCGCGGCGTGATCGTCACCGCGCGCTCGGGCAGGCATCTGCGCTTCATCGCCAGGCTGCGCCAGGGCCTCCTGGTGATCGCCCTCCACACCCCACAGCGCTCGGTCACCGTGCTCCTCCACGGCCACGCCCTCGCGGCGACCAAGCGCCTCGCCCGCGCCGTCCTCCACGCGCGGCGACGGCCCCGGCTGAAGATCACCGTCACCGTGCTCGACGGCAGCGGGAAGCCGTCGCAGGTGATCCTGAAGCTCCGCGCTTGACAGCGTTTGCTTCGGTACCTAATCTTTCGCTACCTCACGGAATCGCCCCTCGGGAGTAGCTATGGCCGCCAACAGCCCGGACCGCATCGACGCCCACGTATGGCGCGTCAGCGCCGTGGTGATCATCGGATCGATCATGTCGATCCTCGACACAACGATCGTCAACGTCGCGCTCGCGACCCTGGGTCGCCAGCTCCACAGCCCGGTGGCGGAGATCCAATGGGTGGTCACGGGATACATGCTCTCGCTGGCGGCGGTGATCCCGGTCACGGGATGGGCCTCGCGGCGCTTCGGAGCCAAGTCCGTCTACCTGGTCTCGCTCGTGCTCTTCGTCGCCGGCTCGGCGCTGTGCGGGTTCGCAACCTCCTCGAGCGAGCTCATCGTCTTCCGGGTCATCCAGGGAATCGGCGGCGGGATGATCCTGCCCATCGGCCAGCTGATGATGGCCGAGGCCGCGGGGCCCTCGCGGATGGGCCGAGTGATGAGCGTCGTTGCGGTTCCGGCCATGCTCGCGCCAGTCCTCGGCCCGACGATCGGCGGCCTCATCATCGAGAACCTGAGCTGGCACTGGATCTTCTTCGTCAATATCCCGATCGGGGCCATCGCGGTGATCGCCGCGGTGCGGATCCTCCCGCGCGTCGAGCGCACGCCCGCCGGCCGGCTCGACACCACCGGGCTGGCGCTCATGGCCACGGGCCTCCCCCTCTTCACCTACGGCCTCGCCGAGATCGGCATCACCGGAAGCTTCACCGCTGCCAAGGTGGTGCTTCCCATCGCCATCGGCATCGTCCTCATCACCGCGTTCGCCTGGCACGCGCTGCGGGTCCGGCCTCCGCTGCGTCCGCTCCTCGACCTGCGGCTCTACCGCCGCCCGACCTTCGCTTCGGCCTCGTTCGCGATGTTCTGCCTCGGTGCCGCGCTCTTCGGAGGGATGATCCTGCTGCCCCTCTATTGGCAGACGATCCGCCATGAGAGTGTCGTCCAGACGGGGCTCCTCACGGGACCGCTGGGCCTCGGCATGGCGCTCGTCATGCCCCTCGCCGGCAAGCTCGCAGACCGCCACGGGGGCGGTCCCCTGGCCCTCTTCGGGGTGACCCTGACCACGGTGATGACGATTCCCTTCGGCTTCGTGGGCACGCACACGTCGATCGTGTGGCTGAGCGTGGTCATGCTCCTGCGCGGCGCCGGCATCGGCTTCGCTTTCATGCCGGCGATGGCCGCCGCCTTCGCCTCGCTCGAGCGCTCAGAGCTCTCCGATGCCACCCCCCAGCTCAACGTGCTCCAGCGGGTCGGCGGCTCGATCGGAACCGCCGCGCTCGCCGTCGTGCTCCAGCGCGCCCTCGTCGGCTCGCACACACTCGCCGCGCAGGCGTCGGCCTACGGGACGGCGTTCTGGTGGTCGGCGGGGATCACCGCCCTCGCCATCGTCCCGTGCATCATCCTCATGCGCGCCGAGCGGACGGCGCGGGCGGCAAAGGCGGCCCGCGACGAACTAACGACGAGCGACGCGGCGGCCGAGGCGGTCCTGGCGTGACCGCGGTCAGCGCTCGCGCCGAGGCCCTCGACCAGCTCGGCCGCTCGTTCAAGACGACCATGGCCGCAGTCCGGCGGCTGCGGGGCCGGGAGACGCACCGGCCCGGCGAGCTCAGCTACGCCCAGTATGCGCTGCTCTTCAGCCTCGCCGACAGCGGCGAGGCGCTCTCTGTCCGCGAGCTCGCCGGCGCCGCCGACCTGTCGCCGCCCACGGTCACCCAGATGCTCGACCACCTCGCCGACATGGGCCTGGTAGCCCGCGTGCGCTCAGAGCTCGACAAGCGCGTCGTCCGCACCTCGCTCACCGAGCCGGGCGAGGCGGTGGTCGCCGCCCGCAAGGCCCGCTTCGAGCCGCGCTGGCGCGCCGCGCTCGAGGAGTTCGACGAGCACGAGCTGGCAATCGCCTCTGCGGTGCTCGCACGCCTAGCGGCGCTGTTCGACGACTACGCCGAGCACGCCTGAAGGACGGCGCGGACTAGCGCCCACGCTACAGGTACGTCGTGAGGCCCCGTGTCGAAATCGGGCCCATGAGGGAGATGTCAAGCGAGCGCGAACTTGCCCCGGCGACCACTGCCGCCGCGCGAGCCCGGGCTATGCAGGTCGCCCTTCGGCGGGCCATCACGTGGTTGGCGCGGCGGGACTTGGCCTTCTTGGCGCCGTATCTGTGGTTGCACTGCGCGATCGCCGATGCGAGTTTCTTCTTCGCGCTCAGCGGTGTAATCCCACCAGCCGCAGAGGTTCCGACAGCAGCGGGTGGCGTCACGACAGCAGCGGGTGGCGTCACGACAGCAGCAGGTGGCGTCACGACCGCCGCAGGCGGCGCATCGACGGTGAACGGTGCGCTGACCGGCGTGCCCTGCGTGCCGTCCCCATACACCTGTGTAACCGTTATCGACGTGTCGCCAGGAGCCATGCTCGGGACGGTGACGATCGCGCTGAAGCTCACGTTCGAGCCGCCGAGGGGAGCCGTAGCGAGCGCCGGGCCGGTCGAACTGCCAACCCGGATCTCGACGTAGCCCATGGCCCCCATCGAGTCGATGCCGAAGTACTTGCCGGACACCGTCGCAGCCGCGCCCGGAGGGGCTACGGCAGGACTGACGCCGACAGCAGCCGCAGCCGGGACCCCGTAGGTCGGACCGGCACACGCATAGGCGGCGGCGGCCACGACGAGGGGCAGCGCGAGCACGACCAAGCCAACGACGAGTCGCGCCTGCCGCCTTATCATCGCCTCGCCTAACCGCCCTCAGATGGCCCAGTGGGTTCGGCGTCATCGCCGCCCGCGTCGTCTGACCCGTCCTCGCCGCCCTCAGCGCCGACGCCGACCGGCGTGGGCTTGGGCACGGGTTGGATCACCGAGAGCTTGACGTCCTCCATAGATCCCGGGTCGTCCGCGGTGTTCGGCTCCACGAGCACCGTCGAGCCCGGCGGCACCTGGGCGCGCAGGACGAAGTCGGCGAGCGGATCCTCGATGTAGCGCTGGATCGCCCGACGCAATGGTCGGGCTCCCATGGCGGGATCCCAGCCCTTGTCGACGAGGAGGTCCTTGGCCTCCTCGGAGAGTTCGAGCTGGAGCTCGCGTTCGGCCATCGACTCGCGGATACGCCGCAGCAACAGCTCCACGATCTCCTTGATCTCCTCCTTGGAGAGCTTGTGGAAGACGATCACCTCGTCGATCCGGTTGAGGAACTCAGGTCGGAAGACCTTCTTGAGCTCGCCCATGATCCGGTTCTTCATGTCGTCGTAGGTGATCCCGGTCTCGTCGTCGGAGACGGCGAAGCCGAGCGGCGTGTTCCGCGCGATCTCCGAGGCCCCGATGTTGGAGGTCATGATCACGATGCAGTGCCGGAAGTCGACCGTGCGCCCCTGGGCATCCGTCAGCCGTCCGTCCTCCAGGATCTGGAGAAGGATGTTGAAGACGTCCGGATGAGCCTTCTCGATCTCATCGAGCAGGAGCACGCTGTAGGGCTTGCGCCGCACCGCCTCGGTGAGCTGACCGCCCTCGTCGTAGCCGATGTATCCAGGAGGCGAGCCGACGAGACGCGACACCGCGTGCTTCTCCATGTACTCCGACATGTCGATGCGGATCATCGTGTCCTCGTCGCCGAACAGGAACTCGG